>JBGOUJ010000415.1:0-7028 GCA_041477005.1 Terriglobia bacterium
CATCAACCATCACCAGCGCGTCATTCGGCGCGGGGCCGCTAGCCAGGAATGTGACGGCTGCCACTGTGCCCAACACCATGCCGCTTGTGAACCCGAGCGAGCGGCCCGTTTGTGGCAGGCGAGGCAACTGGTCTTGCCTGACACCGGCACGGAACTGGAATCGCCCTTTCATGCGATCACGCGCCAAGCGGATTTCGCTAGCGCTTCAGGTAGAATACTTCCCCGCAACCACGTGCTCGGCAAGGCGCCGAAGCTCCGTGCGCCCGAAGCCGCGGCTCCTCTCCAAGCGTCCCGAATCGAGCCGGAACTTGGCCTTAGACTCCTCCCTCTGCACCTGGACCTGTGACGGGTCGTCCCGATCCGCCGAGTAGAGGTAACGTACCCAGTGTACCTGGTTGAGGGACAGACTACCACGCCGATACGCCGATACGGCGGCTAACGACCGGGGCATCACCCGCCGTCCAGCTTTTGCGCGGTCGGGTGCAGACCCCGGTTACGCGAATCCGGTGGCTACCGCCCGTGGCCGACTTTTTGCTCCTTCCCCATCCATGATTTGCGGCCCGAGCGCGCGTCTTGGCGCGTGATTCGCGGCAGCAGTCGGGCTGACGAGCCGCCCCAAGTCCCGCGCTGCGCCTTTCGCAATCCGATGAATCCCGACAAGAAGTGGGAGTTCCTCCGCTTCCGGCTTGTCGCGGCGATTCCGGGGCTGTAGCGCCAGGCGGCCCGCGTAGCCGTTTTTTCCAATCCCGCCGCGCCCGCCCGCCCGTAGAATGGAACCCATGAAAATCACGCCCGTGCTTTATATGGATGCCATCGAGCCGTCGCTCCCGTTCTGGGTCGGCCGGCTCGGCTTTGAAAAAACCGTCGAGGTGCCCGAAGGCGACCGGCTCGGCTTCGTCCTCCTGCAAAATGGCGCCGCCGAGCTGATGATGCAAACCCGCGAGAGCCTGAAGAAGGACGTTCCGGCAATGGTCGAGTATGCGCGGTCGAGCGCCGGAATCTACATCGAGGTGGACGACTTTGCCGACCTGCTGCGAAGGGTCGAGGGCGCCGAGGTCCTGATGCCGGTTCGCACGGCGTTTTACGGCATGCAGGAGATCGCTGTGCGCGAGCCCGGCGGCAACCCGATCTGCTTCGCCGCCAAAGCAAAGTGAGGGGAGCGTGTTACACTTTCTCGTGTGAACGCTGAGCGGACTAAAGACGACTTACTCACTCCGGCCCTGATCCTCGACCTGGACCGGTTCGAAAGCAACCTGGACAAAATGGCGCGGCACGTGCGCGAGCGGGGCCGCGGCTTTCGGCCTCACGCCAAGACCCACAAGTGCCCCGAGATCGCGCGGGCCGCGATCGCCGCCGGCGCCCACGGCATCTGCACGGCCAAGCTCAGCGAGGCCGAAGTGTTTGCCGAGCACGGGATCCCGGGACTGCTGATCACGACGGCGGTGATCGGGCGGCGCAAGATCGAGCGAGCGGTGAAGCTGGCCGGCGTCGCGCCCGATACGATCTTTGTGGTCGACGACGAAAACAATGCCCGCGATCTTTCCGAAGCGGCCGGTGCGGCCAAGATCCGGTTTAACATCGCTCTGGATCTTTACGTCGGCCGGCGAACGGGCATCGCCCCGGGCGCGCCGGCCGTCGAGCTGGCTCAAAGGATCGCCCGCCTGCCGGGACTTGAATTCCAGGGTCTCCAGGCCTATGCCGGCCACGCCTCCCACGGCATGACCTTCGAGGAGCGCCGGCGGGTCTCGCTCGAGGCCGTGAGCCAGGCGGTCGAGACACGCTGCCTGCTCGAAAAGGCCGGCTTCCCCGTGCCGATGCTATCGGCCGGCAGCACCGGGACTTACAACATCGATTCGGAAATCGACGGGGTGACGGAGCTGCAGCCGGGATCGTTCCTCTTCATGGACGTGGACTACGCCCGCGTCGGGGGCCGGGACAGCGAAAAGTACTCCGATTTCGCCTGCGCCTTAACGGTGCTAACGACGGTCGTCAGCCGCCCGGAACCGAAAAAGGCGATCGTCGACGCCGGCCTCAAGGCCTTTTCCACAGACAAGCCTTGGCCGCCCGAGGCGAAGGACGTCCCTGGGCTGGTCTACGGCTTCGCCGGCGATGAGCACGGGCGCGTCGACTTCTCCCAGGCCGATCGCGAGCTGAAGGTCGGCGACCGGCTGGAATTCATCATCCCCCACTGCGATCCCACGGTGAACCTCTACGACCGGCTGTATGGCCTGCGGGGAGACAAGGTCGAGGCGGTCTGGACCATCGCCGCCCGGGGCCGTTGCCAGTAACCCGACCGGGCGCCGCCACTGGTCGGGCGCCCCACCCGGTCCAGCGTGAACCGAACGAGCAACTTTCGGCTCCAACCGGGGTTACAACTAAGGCTAGCTTCACCGTTACGACCGTCGCGACGGGTGAGTCTCGTTCCGGTTCAGGCAACGCATCCGGCAGCACAGCCAACTCGTCGATGCCGATCCATCTCAGCGAGGGCACATGAAGGCAAGTATCCCCAAGGGAGTTCTCTGTTTGTGCGTAATCTTCTTATGTCAAGTTCCCGGGATTTACGCGCAGGAGGCGCCGAAGCCGCAGCAACCAGCTCCGCAGCAATCACCATCGCAGCCACCACCATCGCAGCAACCGCCCCAGCAGCAATCCATTCAGCAGCAACCTTTACAACAACCCACGCCAAGCAAACCCGCGGAGCCGGAGGCGCCGCCGAACATTATGGACGGAGGGTTCTCGATCGATGTTTTCTATTGGTTGACCAGCCCCCAGCCTGGCCTGAAAGGCAGCTTCACGACTACAACAACCACCGGCACGGGCACGACTGCTAAGACCACAACGACCACCATCCCGTCGAATCTGGTCTTTCCGAACAAGAGCCAGCGATTGCCCGGCATCGTATTGAGCGTCCCCGCAGGCCGATACAACGCCGTCCGGGCTTCTTACTTTCAAACGCGGGGCGGCGGAGATACCGTCGCGAGCGACGATGTGGTCTTGTTCAGCACAGCCTACAGCAAGGGCGACGCTCTTACCGCGCACTACACCCTGCAAAACGTCAAGGTCTCCTACGATTACCTTTCGTATCGGGTTCCTCCCGGCGCTACTGGGTTCCGCTTCAAGACCTTATGGGAAATTCAGTACACCACGCTCAAGTCGAGCATTGACGCGCCCAGCAAGCCGGTTTTGGCCGATAGCTCCGGAGCCCCCATCTCGAACATGGGCGCCGGGACGAGATGGTTCATTTACCCAACCCTGGGCGCCGGCGTCGAGCATTCCGTTGCCAAGAACTTTCGATGGGAGGCCAGAGCGTCGGGATTTGCTTTCCCGCACCACGCGGATATCTGGGACGCCGAAGCATGGGCTACCTACCGGATGGGACGAGTCGAGGCGCGCTGCGGAGTGAAGGGATTTCATTTCAAGACGTCCCCCAAGAACGAGCAGTATGTAGTGGGCACCTTGTCGGGCCTCTATGTGAATCTGCGGTGGTACCCGAGATGGTGGTAGCGGCCCGACCAACAAGCACGTTGCGTCCGCCGGCACTCGATGATGGCCGGCCGCGCGACTACTCCGTTGGTCGGCCCGCCCCGTCGAGAAGTAGAAGTCCGGCGCTGACACTCTGGTCTCCCCAGGGCCACGTCGGGCGAATCCCAATGATGCCGACGAGCACCCTGTTCGGGCAGGTGACGAGCACCGTTTCTCCGAGCAGCGCAAAATCACGGTCGGCGGCAGGCTGAACTGGTAGCCGATGCTTCCAACCTACTTGCCCGAACGGAGCGGTGACGCAGGAAGGTCCCGTGCCTCATCCAGCTTGACGTTAGGCGCCGTGGCGGCGAGAACCTTCGTTGTCGTGACGTTGGCGGCAGCCTGCGCACTGCTCGGGTGGCAGGTGACGGCGAGGCGCGACGCATCCGTCGTGCGGGCCATGTCGCCGCCCATGTTGCAACAAGGCCCGCCGGGCGGCTGGCAAATGAGCGCCGTCGCTGTGGGCCACGAATACCGGGAAGACGACCTGCCATCGATCGCGGCAGCCCCGGATGGCTCCATTTGGGCCGCCTGGTTAAGCTTTGCCGGCAACCGCGATGATGTCGCCATCCGCCATCACGAACACAACGAATGGAGTAATATCCAGTGGGTGCCGGGTACGAGCGGCGATAGTTGGCTGCCGCAGGTAGCGGTGGACGGCTCCAATCGTGTCTGGGCTGTATGGTCGCAGCAAGTGGGCGGTAACTGGGATATCTACGCGCGGCGCTTTGATCCTGGCCGGCAGCAATGGGGCGCCATGGAGCGCCTCAGCAACGATCCCTTGCCGGATATAAATCCCCGGGTGTGGTCCGACGGCAAGGGCAAGGCGGTTGTGGTCTGGCAGGGCTTCCGGGGCAAGAACAGCAACATCTTCCTGAGGAGATTGGATGAGAATGGCTGGTCGCCGGAGGTGCGCGTGACCAATCGCGCCGCCAATGATTGGGATCCGGCCGTCGCCATGGACAGTGCGGGAACCGCGTGGGTGGCGTATGACAGCTACAAGAACGGGAACTACGACGTATTCCTCTCCCGGGTAAGCGGCGGCCGTTTGGATGGGCCCGAAATGGCAGTCGCGGCGACGCCGCGATTGGAAGCCCGCGCCAGCGTGGCCGTGGACGCGGCCGATCGCGTGTGGGTGGCGTGGGAAGCAGGAGAGCCGAATTGGGGGAAGGACACCGGCTACATCATCCGCACCGCCGAGCCCGGAGCGGTTCTGGGCGGTTTTCGCGAACCCCGCATCCGCTGCTACCAGAAGACGCAATGGCGCGAGCCGGAAACGCCTGTGGCTTCGGCATTTCCCGGCGGAAATACTTATCAACCGCACGTGTTTTCCGATGGGCGGGGCGGGATCTGGGTGGCGGCGCTAGTGAGGAAGCTCGGGCCGAAGCGTCCGGTGTTTCCACCCCAACCAGGATACTACGAGTATTATCTGACGCGCCTGGACGGCGGTAAATGGACCGAAGCTTTTCCGCTGCCGAATAGCAAGGGAAGGTTGAGTACAAGCATTGGTGCAGCGCTGGCGACGGATCAAAGCCTATGGTTGGCCTGGCCGACCGACAACCGGGGTCCCAAGTATTACCACCGGCCGGTCCGCCAGCAGGTTTTCGCAGGGCAGGTCCCAGCGGCTGCGCCAACCAGTCCGCTGCTGAGAACTCCGCGGGACGAAAATGTGCAGGCAAAGCCGGGGCATCCCGACGAAGCGGGAGACTTGAAGGCTATCCGCGCCTACTCCACGCGAGCGGACAACAGAGCGGTCCACATTGTCAGGGGGGACTTCCATCGGCACACGGAATTGAGCTGGGACGAAGGCGGGGCGCGCGACGGATCGTTGCAGGACTTCTATCGATACATGATCGACGCCGCGGCTCTCGATTTCGGGGCGAGCACCGACCACCAGGGCGGGGCTTGGCCCTACTGGTGGTGGTACACGCAAAAGATGACGGACATGTACCACGTCCCGGACTCCTATGTTTCGATCTTTGGCTACGAGCGGAGCGCCAGTTTTCCGTTTGGTCACCGCAACATGTTCTTTGCGAGGCGGTCCGAGGCCCGCGTGACGCCATTCTTTCTGAAGGACGGAGTTAAGATCTACAAATTCCCGCTGTCGCCGGAAGGAGACGAGCCGGCGGATGAAACCGGTCAGTTGGCTGAAAACGATACGAGACTCCTCTATGAAGAGACCCGGCAGGGGAACGGCATTTCTATACCGCACACCTCTGCCATGAGGAACTTCGGGACGGACTGGAAGGATAACGACCTTGGTGTTGAACCTGTCGTCGAGATCTTCCAGGGCTGCCGGGCGAGCTCCGAAGCCGTCGACGCGCCTTATGCGTATGACGCGCAAAAGAACTTTCCGGCGGTATTTAATCCGTCCGGCATGGTCACCAACGCCTGGGCCAAGGGCTATAAGCTCGGCATCATCGCGAGCTCCGACCACCACTCCACCCATTTCTCCTACGCGATGGTTTACACCGACGACTTCACCCGGCAAGGGATCCTGAACGCCATACGGAAGCGGCACACCTATGGGGCGACCGACAACATCGTCCTGGAGGTGAGAATGGGGAATCATTTTATGGGCGACGAATTCGAGATCTCGAAGGCAGAGCCTTTGCAGGTGCGGGCTCGCGGCACGGCCACCGTCGCAAAACTCGAGGTCATCCGGGATGGTAAGGTAGTCTACTCGGTCGATCCGCGGCTGGGGAGTGTCGATCTTGCTTACCTGGACAAGGATGTCGCCACCGGATATCACTACTATTATGTGCGTTTGCAACAAACGGACGGAATGATTGCCTGGTCGAGTCCGATGTTTATCCATTACCGCTGGCCTTAACTTCTGGCCAGCGACCTGGCGATCATTTTTTCCCAATCGAGCCGCTCCTCGGCGAGCGCCTGCACGCGATCGGGCGCCTTGACGGACTCTTCGACGAAGCACCAGCCATCCCATTCGGCGTCGATCAGCAGATCCCACTGCAACTGGTAGGGGAACTGGCTTCCGCCGTACATGCGAAAGTGCAGCGTGTCGCCGAGGCGGTCTTTCACCAGCGCGAACTTCTCCGCGAACTTGCCGCCCTGGTTGTCGCGGACGTCGCCGTTGAGTTTGATACCGACGTTTTTCTGGTCCACCTGGTCCATGATCTTGCGCATGTTGGCCAGCGTGCCGACAGGGCCGTGATTCTCGATGCGGATGCGAATGCCGTAATCGCGGGCGAACGCGCCCAGCTCGTTCAGCGATCGCGCTATCTGCGTGAGCGTCTGCGCTTCCGGCACTTCCTTGTGAAACGCATTGGGGAAGACGCGGACGCCGGTGGCGCCGACATCGCGCGCCAGCACGACGTGCGCCTTCGCCTTCTCGATCGACTCACGCCATTTGGCTGCGTCCGGCGAATCGAAGTTCTCCGCGCTGGCGATGCCGATCAGCTTCACGGGGCTGTCGGCGAACTGGCGTTTGACCTCGCGGCGGCGTTCGGCCGAGCTGTCCAGCTCGACGCCGTGGGCGTATTTGG
>JBGOUJ010000416.1:0-7024 GCA_041477005.1 Terriglobia bacterium
AAGACCACACCCATACCACCGCCGCCGAGCTTTTCGAGGACGCGATAGTGCGAGATGGTCCGGCCAGTCATGCCTGCGCCCGCCTTTTGACCTTACAGTAGTCTACACCCCTTGACGGTGAATGCCGCACCAGGCGACATGTCCATGGCTGGCCCCACAAGGCCTCCAGGCGCTCGGCAAGGGTGCCTACGTCGAGGCCGAAAGAGAGTTCGAGGCCGCCCGCGACGAGGCGCGCACGCTCGGCCCTCTGCCCATGGCCGCCCGATCTGAGGCGGGCTTAAGGATTTCCTTTAGCCGCTGGGCGATGATCCTTTCCTCTCCCGGCTTCAGAGTATTTGAGACGACCGAGATCAGCCGGGCCGGCTCGCTCGAGCGGGGAGTCTCTCTGGGGGGCGGCGGCTCAGGCAACACATGCTCGCGAGTAGAATCTCCCGCGACTTCAATTCGTGGTTCACCATTGCGCAGGGCTTCCACAACTTGCTGCCTTGTCAAACCGAAGGTCCGCTCGTCCCAGCTTATGGCTGCATGAGGAACCTCGTTGCCGACCTTCCGGTAGTAGATCTCCGTTTTCACGCCGGGGATCGAGGACAGGGTTTGGGTGATGTGCTGCATCCGTGATTCCCACACGCGGCAGTCCGCTTTGTAGTCGCGTTTGGATTCCCACTCCACCGCCGCTAATATCCCGACAATCTCTTCCTTGCCGACCTTCATCGGGCGGCAGACGGCGCCCTCGTATGGGGAACCGTTGCGCAGCGCGGCTTCCACCAGGTCCTTGCGGCCAAACAGGATCCCGCTGCACTGCGGCCCGAAGAAACCTTTGCCGCCACTCACGCAAAACAGGTCCGCCCCGAGCGCGCTGATCGTCTTCAGTCGTTCAAACGGAGGGCACGTGGCAGCAGCATCGAGGAAGAAGGGAACATTTCTCTTTTTGCAGATGGCAATGGCCTCTTCAAGCTTCACGGGCCCGGTGTCGCCGTACTGATACTCCATCATGGCCGTCTTGCCGTTAATAGCCTGTTGCAGTTCAGCCAGACTCTTCACGACCACCAGCTTGCCGCCGGTCATCCGAATTCCACGATCCCAGACGGTGCGGCGCGTGACGATTACCTCGTTTTTCATATCGGTAGTTTCCGGCAGAAGCAGAATCTTATGCGGGTCGACCCCTGCCATGCATCCGGCAGTGCCCTGGGCGATGCAAGCGGCTGAGCCACTACAGACCAAGGCCGCCTCCACGCCGGCGTAGCCGGCAAGCCGCGCCCCGACCGCTCTTTGCAACTCCACTATTTCCACGAAGTGCTCAGAAGCCCGCTCCATAGCCCGGTGTACTTCTGGCGGCATCAGTGAACTGGAATAGAAGGTCGCTATACCCCGGCCATTGATCAAGGTCCGAACACCCAATTCAGCGTAAATGCTTTGGGTGGCCGTACCGGTCTTCTTAGTAGCTGCGCCGAGCTTCCCGGCAAAGCCGCTCAAGAAGGAACTCATCCCTGCACCCTGCAAAAACAAACGCCTGCTCCAGGCGGATCCGATTTTCATAACCTCCTCCTCTCTCGGCTGAAATTGTGCACTGGAGAACTCCAGCCCCGTTCATTTGTCCACTCAAATCGCAATTCGCCCGATCCGAATTGGAGCCTCGAAAAGCCTGCCAAATCAGTCTATGCACTCTAGCTCGCGGTGCTTGAAATCTGCTCTCCGCGTCATCCCAAACTGAAAGGTGTCCACCTTGAGATGGTCGTGAATCGCCACGGCTGTTTCTCACCAGTAAAGCTTCAGGGCTAGTTGCATTTGTCGTGGAGCGTTTAGCTGGCTGGAGATGACCCCGAATAACGGACTATCCAGATTGTTGGTGGTACTGCTGTTGGTGGCGTCGAAAACGGTCCGGTTAAACAGGTTGAACGCTTCCCAACGGAACTCTAAGCGCTTCTGTTCCGTCAGACGAAATGCCTTTGCCAAACTGACATTCTCGTTGTAGTTGGGGAAAGCACGCACTCTTGGATTGTACCGGGTCGCGTTTCCGAACCCGGCGGCCGGCTGTGCCGGAAACACGGTCTTGTTGAGGAAACGGTCCACGCTGGGATCAAAACTGCCACCGGCGGTCGGGCCGCGCCAGCCGTCGTAAGTGCTGATCGTCGGGCGCGTGGCGCCATTGAAAATCGGCAAAGGATTGTTTCGGGTCAAAGCGATCGGAAACCCGCTCGAGTAGATCTGAATCCCACTGATACGCCAACCGCCCAGGATACGGCTCGCGAACCCGCTGGGTAGAAATCTCTTTCCCGGACCAACCGGTAACTCGTAGATGGTGCTCAATTTCACGACATGCGTCTGGTCGAAAGCGCCGATGGACTTTTCCGCGCGGCGGTTATATTGGTCTTGGGCAGATCCCCCGCTGGCGAAGTAGCTGTCGGAATCGGTGAGCAGTTTTGCGAACGTATAGCTCCATTCGAAGGTTACGCCGCCGGAGAAGCGGCGCTCCGCCTTGAGCAACAGCGCGTGATAGGCCGAGTGCCCGCTCTTGTCCCCTCCCTGGCCCCCGGTAGTGATCGTGAGGTATTGGGGATACGGCCGCAGCGCTTGGTTCACCGTGCGGGTCTGCTGCACGCTGGGATCGGTGAAATTCGGATAGGGAATCGGAATGCCGGCTGCGCGCGCCAGCGGCGAGTTGATGTCGGAGCGCAGAAGGTTCAAAGCCTGGGATGCCCCGTACTGCTGAATAAACTGGTTCAAATAGGCGGTGGGTGTCTGGTTCATGTTCACCACGCTGGTTTGAAGATGTGTGCCTACGGTGGCGCTGTAGCCAATTTGTACAATGGTATTCGGAGTCACCTGGCGCTGGATGTTGAAGGTCCAATTCAAGTCCTCCGGCGCACGCACGGCGTCCTGCAACTGCCAGTAACCAACGCTCTGGTTGTTGGCGAACGAGGGGTTGATCTGGGGCGGCAGCAGATAGGATGGCAGTCCGGCGTCCCAATTGAATGCCGGCGTTATGCCCTGGTCGGGTGAAGTCCAGGTATATACGCCGGCAAATCCTGCAAAGTGGGCGCTTCCGCTCACCACGGCGACTTTGCTGAACGTGCGGCCGAAGGCAGCGCGGATGGTGGTTTTGTCATTGGCGCTGTAAGCCAATCCGAGGCGAGGTCCGACGCCGCCCCACCAGCCGGGAACCAGGCTGCGTGAATTTTCTCGTCCCGGTCCGAATCCAGCGAATCGCAACGCACCGGGGTAATTATTCACGGCCGGATTGGGGCGATCCGGCGTGAAATCCGAATACTGGTCCAGCAGATTAATGGGCGGGAGCGTGAAGTCATACCGCACACCAAGATTCACGGTCAGGCGCCTTGTGGCATGCCAGTCATCCTGGAAATAGAAGCCATGGTACTGATACAACTGAGGCACCGCACGGACTGTCTCTGTGCCCCCGCTGAAGGCGTTGCCAAGCAAGAACGATGCAAACGAGCTGCCGCTGGTGAACGAAGTGGCCCCCGGCACGCTGGTGCTCAAGAAACTGAACCCCGCCGAACCGGCGATCGTTTGCTCACCCGTCCCGACCGCACGCTGGCTCTCAAACGCATAACCCATTTTGAAGTTGTGCGTGCCGTGCGTAAAGCTCAGGTCATCTTTGATGCTCCAGTTGGGTTGTTCAGTGCCGTTGTAAGCGTTGCCGCCCCACTGGCTGAACTCGGTGAATGTGGCGATCGGAAAGTCGACGTTGCAGTCGATTACATTCTTGAAGCACATTTTACTTTTCCAATTCTTGCCCGCGTTCGGCGAAGCGCTGGTCTGGATCAAGTGATTGCCCCCGATCGAGAGGTGGTTGAGCAGGCGCGAGGTAATCGTCCAGTCATAGCTCAAGCGATAGACTTCGCTGTCGTACGTCAGGGTCTCGCCACTGTAGAGCGGCTCCGGAGTTCCGGGCGGCCCGCCGGCGCCGATCTCCTGGCGGTAGCGCGTGATGTTGAACAGAAACGCCAGCCGATGATTGTTGCGAATCGTGTGATCCACCCGGACGCTGCCCTTGTCCGTTGGGCTGAGAATCGCTCCCGAGCTGGTAATGTAATTATTCCGAACATAAGCTGATGTGCCCGGCACTAACCCGGGGCGGTTGGGGGTGACAGCGGCGCCGTAGGGAATCAGCTTTTGGCTGAGGTCGCTGAACCGGGACGTCGGAATCTGGTTATTTGGAAACGGGTTGCGAATGGAGCCCGTCCCGTTTGGGTCCGCCCTGGTTGTGGATGGGTCATAGATCGTTATCGGGTTGCCGCTGGAATTCACCCAGTTTGAGAAGTTGCCCTGGTACATCTCCGGGGTCGGCACACTCGTGATAGTCGTGGACCCGACTCTATTCCGGAAGCCTTCATACGACATGAAGAAAAACGTCCGGTTCTTGCCGTTGTAGATTTTCGGAAGGTAAAGCGGCCCGCCGAGGGTTGCGCCAAAATCATTCTGCTTGTACACGGATCTCGTCGGGGCGAAGAATCCGCGGGCGTCCAAATCATCATTGCGCACAAAATCGTATGCGACGCCGTGCACCGCATTGGTGCCGGATTTGGACACAAATGTTATGACGCCGCCGCCGGCCTGACCGAATTCGGCCTTGAAGCCATTAGTATCCACTGTGAATTCCGTGAGCGCCTCCACCGAAGGCGCGTTAAATGCGATTTCCGCAGCATTCGCCGAACGGCTCGTAGTAACCGACAGCCCGTCGAGCGTGGCATCCCACGCTGCTGCCTGCCCGCCGCCCACGGCAATGGTGTTGCCCGAACCCTTGGACTCGGCGACCACGCTCAGCAGGTCAAATGGGCTCCGCAACGCCCCGCCCACTACCAGCGGCAGCTCATCGACCAGGCGGTGCTGTACCGATGTCGAGATCTTGGCGTTTTCGGTTTGAATTTGCAAGACATCAGCCGACACTTCTACTGTTTCGGACAACGCCCCGATCTGGAGCACCATGTCTAACCGGACGGTCGATGCCGCGGCGACCGTCACGTTATCGCGGGCGTACCGCTTGAAGCCTGTGGCGGAGGCCAGAACGCGATAAACGCCGGGAGAAACGGGCACATTGTACTCTCCCGCCGTCGTAGTCTGGGTGGTCGTGCTGAGGTTAGTTGCTATGTTGATGGCCGTGACCTCGGCCGCCGGAACCACGGCGCCACTTGGGTCCTGCACCCGGCCCGTAATATTGCCGCGCTCGGTTTGGGAAAACAGAAGGCCGGACGACAGAGTCGCGGCCAAGACAAGCATGCCGAAACGGGATTTCATACCCATACAGCCCCCCTTGCTTCGCAGCTAATCATAAACCAGGATTTCCATTTTGGCGTCCCGGATGCGCACAGTATACACCCACCCACCCAGGCCGCGCCCAGATTCTTTTGTGACACGTCAACCCTCGTTTGAAATGTCCCATCACTAACTCATTAGAAGTGTCCCCTTTCGCTGGCTCTGCTCCAATCACTCTGGTGGCTCCCGGAGCGGAGCCTGCGAGGCCGCAGTCCGAGCGTTTAGGACGTAGCACAGGGAGCCACCAGAGTGATTTCCGTCCTGCCGGACCCTGGCCCTGTCGGGCGCCACACCTCATCCTGTCATCGCGTTGCTTCCAGCGGTGGCTGGCTGTTGGCGGTGTGCCGCCGTAGGGTTCCGCCACCCTGCCCGGTTGGTCCGCCTCTGCCTGCTGCGGCCCGCGGCGCGGCGCCACCAGCAGCCTGCGGCGCCCCAAAAGACAGGTGGCGCGGAGTTGGCGCTATGTTGACCGGGTGGCCGGCTTTTGCGGCGAGGGACGTGGTGCGCGAACCTCCAGGACAGGCTCAGGGTCGGGCGATGGTGCCGTCCAAGCGGCGGTCGTTACCTCGGCTGCCGCCGGGGTCCAAGGAAGGGGTTACTCCGGAACAGACGGTATGCGTTTTTCGCATCCTGCTGTGCTTTCGGGCGGCAGCTCGCCGAAAGCGTCCCAGAATTGTCGAGTCGTTCTCGACTCGATCAACGTAGGTCGTCCAGAGGGCGCGTCTCGCCCCGCTGATCCGCCTCAAGCGCCTCTTGGGCCAACTGTCGAATCCGGCCGCGTTTGGCCGCGAAGCGCCTCTTCCAGGCTTCCTCGTCGGCTAGCGAATCCAGAATCTGGGAGGCGATAGCGTCCTGCTCATCTTGAGGCAACGCGCCGACCTTCTCCAACGCTTTTTCGAGGAGCGTGCTCATGTCCCCAGCGTACCAAATCCTCGGGTCAGCCTGCGCGGGGACCTGGCGCTGTGATTTCAGGCAGCGCGATCAAGAGGACGGGATCGGCGTTTCTCAGGAACTGGGTTCCATAGTGCCACAACCGCATAGTCCGCCACGGCCCAAATTTGCGCCAAGGTGCGACATGGTGGCAAATTTGCCACCAAGTCCGTTCGGAAAGACTCGGGACAAGGCCGGGGCCCTGGTCAACGTCTCCCCCGGTCGGTGACAAATGCCGCGAAGGTCCTGCACCACGGCTTTGATAAGCTCATTGCCCTCGTCGATGCGAGGGCGCTCACGGTCTCGGCGGCAGCCGCCGGAATCCACACATTCACCTGTGGTAGGACTGCATAAAGTAATGCAAATAGGCCCGTCGCGGCGTTGCTCCCATGAGAAACCGAACACACCGGAGCGGGACGGCGCGCACCACTGGTAACGGTTTTCGGCGCTAGAACAGCGCGTCTGAAGTTCTTGCGCGCCACCCGTCGGTTGGCCAGGTGTCTTATTCTGACTTCTGGCTCCTGGCTCCTGACTTCCGTCTTCCTGTTCTTAGGGCCGGGTGTTGATTCTGACTTCTGACTTCTGTCTTCTGTCTTCTTGTCTAGTACATTTCTATTATTGACAGGGGGACGCAGACCTTCTTAGACTCTCTAATCTATGTTTGGGAAATGTCTACCGCTCGTGCTTGCAGCGTTTCTGTCCGCCTGCGCCACCCTTCCCGGCCAGAGCAATTTCGCCACGCTGAGCGGAAGCGTGGCCGATCCGCAAGGCCGCCCCATGGGCAACGCGCGCGTCGAGGTCCGGGCGGAAGGCACCGGCG
>JBGOUJ010000417.1:0-7020 GCA_041477005.1 Terriglobia bacterium
CGGATTGTCAACCGACTGGAAGATTGATCTCTCGCCAAGGCGCCAAGAAGGCCAAGAAGAAACGCCCGCCTGGCTGGTAAGTACGCTAACGTATTCTGCGCTTGCAAGCCTGCCCCTCCTGTGGTGTGGCAGGTCTGCACCTACCCAGCGGAGAACCTCGCGAGCGACGACCTGACTTCCGCTGCGGGGGACCTTACTGTAGGAACAAGAACAAGAGATCTCTGCGTCTCCGCGCCTCTGCGGTGGATTGTGAGCTTGTAGCCCGGAATTCACCGCGGAGACGCGGAGTCGCAGAGGGGTTCCCAAATCCTCGATTATTTTAATACTACTTGGTATCCTGTATGCGACGCGCCCCCATCCAACTCTTTGACCCTTGTAATACGTAAGAGTATTCGCGAAATAGCCCCCGGGCGGTGAGTGTAAGTTTGCCGGGCAGGTGGCGCCTGGGGTGGATGTGGGATGATCGAAACGTGGGACTGGAGAGTTGACATGAGCGGTCTTCGCAATTTCCTCGTGTGCACATCGCTGCTGGCGTCGCTGCAGTCGACCTTCCCTCCGCAGGGGCTTGCGCAGCACACCGCGGGCTCGCCCGAGGACGCCGCGCGCTTCATCGATCAGAACATCGGCCTCACCGCGCAGCCGATTACGCTCCCGCAACTGCGCGCGCGCCTCCGGGCGCAAAAGGAAAGCAGCCGCGAGGTCCCCAACCTGCATGTCCCCGGGCGGACCGACCGAATCGTCGTGCTCGGCGACGGCAAGGGCATCGAAGTCGAGGCCTACGTGCCCGCCACCGGCCCCGCGCTGATCGAACGCATCACCGTCACGGCAGCCGAGCGCAAGCTGCCTGCCGGACTGCAGATCGGCCGCAGCTCGCTCGACGATATGTATGCAGCGCTCGGGGAAAACGCGCAGAACGAAAAAGGCCCGGGCGGCGCCTTTGCCAAGCGCTACTTCAACCTCGAGCGCACCGCGAGTGCGCTGGCCTGGTTCGACCGCGGCGAACGGCTGGCGGGCGTCGAGTGGCGTTTCAGCGGGGACTGAGTCTCTATCGAGAGAAGGGTAGGTCCAATGAGCCCGAATGCAAAGTCAATCTCCAAGTGGGTGCGCGGCCTGGCGCTCGCTATAGCCGGCGGGTTGTTTGCCATGGGCGGAGCGCGCGCGGCGATCGACAAGCCGGAAGCGGCCTGCCTCTTTACACAGGCCGAGGTCGCCAAGGTGCTCGGCAGCGGCACGGGCGCGGGCGAGCCCTACGAGGTCAGAATGGGCTCGAGGCATATCGGCTGGTCCTGCCGATACTCCGGCGGGCCCGGCCGCGTGAAGCTGGAAGTGAGCGTGGAGCCGAGCGACGTAGCGCGCTTCGAAAAAGATCGGCAGCTCGCCGAGCACATGGCTCAGCCGCACCAGTTCCACGGTCTGACCGGTGTGGGGGAGGCGGCGTTCGTGGGTCAGGGTGGCCTCGTTCAGGTGCTCGCCGGCGGACGCAAGCTGCGTCTGCTGCACCTCACCCTCGCCGCAGGCCACACGGTGAGCGATGCGGAGATCCGCGCGCTTGTGGCGATCGGCCTGGAGCGGATGGCCAAGCTGAACGTCGTCGGGCGCTAGCCCCGGGGAGCCGGACGTTCGGGTGGCTTCCAGGCCTGACGTGCTCAACCTTTGAGCAACTGGTCCATTTTGAGTAACTGCTCCATGAAGAGGATCAATTCCGAGTCCATCCAGTTGGCCGCACCGATGATTTTCCGCACGACCCTTCCTTGGCGGTCGATAAAATAAGTTTCCGGAAGCTTGAAGGTCCCGTAGGACTGGCTCACCTTGCCTTCCGGATCGCGGACCGTCGGAAACCGGACGCCCTCTTTTTTCAAGAACTGCTGATAGGCTTTGGCGTCCTCATCCTCGCTAACCGCTAACACCACCACGTTCTGAGCGGCAAAGCGGTCATGAAAACGCTGGAGCGAAGGCAGCTCTTCGATGCAAGGCCGGCACCAGGTAGCCCAGAAGTTCAGCACAACCACTTTGCCCTTAAAGTCGGAGAGCTTGACAGGCTTGTCGGAGACGTCGTTCAAAGTGAAATCCGGCGCCATCGTGCGGTCTTTTTCGGGTTTCACACCCGCCCGGACGGGACCCGAGGCCGAGAGGCTCTGCCAAAGTGCGGCCGAGCAGTTCAGGCAGCGTTGAGCGAGCGCTCGCGGCGCCGGGAGCGCCATCAGACCAAGGCCGGCCGCCGTGGCCGCCGCTGCTGCCCAGGCCCATCTTCGCCCGCGCCCACTTCCAGCGCCACGCTGCTCCCGGAGCCGCGCCAGACCCCTGGTTGCGTTCGGCTGCCATTCGCCGTCAGGGCTGAGCGTAGCCAGGCGCTCCTCCACCCAGCGGTTGACATCCATTTCGCTATTCTTCTCCATATCGCTTGATGTACTCCTTTCGGAACGCCTGCTGTGCGCGGCTGAGAAGAGTTCCAATGGAAGCCGGATTCAGATCGAGAGCGCAGGCCACTTCGTCGTAGCTCAGGCCATGGCTGCGCAGGAGCAACAACTCCGCCTGACGTGGCTCGATGACGCCCAGCACCAAACGGACTCTCTCCTGCTCCTCGGTTGCGGCGCGGATTTCCTCCGGTGTGGGCGCCCCGCGGCCGAATCCGAGCAGGCGTTCATACCGGGTCTGGCGCGCTTGCCGCCGGAGTTCATTCAGACCCATCCGTACGGCCGCCCGATACAGCCAGCCTTCCGCCTTCTCCCCCTGAGCTTGTTGATTCCGCCACAACTTCAGAAACACCTCAACCGCGAGTTCCTCCGCCCGTGCAGGGTCCCCTACAACTCTTGCAATGACGCGGGCGATGCGCTCGTATTGAGCGCGAAAGATTGTCTCGAGGTCGAACCGGGCCTCATGAGCCTTCATCTCAGCAACAGCTTCCCGTGGTGCGTTCACAACACAACAACACCGCCCAAGGGAGGATTGTGACAGGGCGCGCCGCAAAAGTTTTTTTGCTCCGCAAAGCCGGTTCAGTCGTTCAGCCGCTGAGGAGCTTGCCGACATCGTAGTAGAATACAACCCTAAGTTTTCTGTGCGGACCGCATGGAAGGAGGACAGGTGATGTCGCTGCAGAGAAGGCGCTTTCGGCTGCACGCCGTACCGATACTATTTGTCGTGGGGGTGGTTGGGGCCTCCGCGCTCGCCATGGCCCAGAACCCGCCGGCGCCTCCGTCGCCGATTGTCCCGGAAAACGCCGTGACGCGCGTGTCAGAGCATGTGTACGCGATTCTGGCCTTTCCCAATATCGGCATTATCGTCGGGAACCGCGCGACGCTGGTGGTCGATACGGGAATGGGGCCCCGCAACGGGGCGACCGTCGCACGCGAAGCGGAAAAGCTCGCCAAGGGCCCGAATCTGTACCTCACGACCACGCATTTCCATCCCGAACACGCCGCAGGCGAACCGGGGTTTCCGGCCCGTACGATATTGATCCGGCCCGCCGTGCAGCAGGAAGAAATGGACAAGCGGGGCGCCGAATTCATCGAGATGTTCAGGAGCAGGTCGGCGCTGAACAAAGAGCTGCTCCAGGATGTGAAGCTGCGAAGGCCGGACATCGTCTTCGACCGCGAGGTGAAGGTCGATCTGGGGGGAGTGACCGCCCGGTTGTTCTGGCTGGGCGCGGCGCACACCCGGGGAGACGAGCTGATTTTCGTGGAGGAAGACAGCGTCCTGGTTTCCGGCGACATCGTACAGAACCGGCTCGTTCCGGGTATGCCCAACGCGGATGCGAGCCCGAAAAGCTGGCTCGCCATCCTGGATAAGCTGGAGCCTCTAAAGCCGCGCTTTATCGTGCCCGATCACGGCGCGCTCGGCGATGGTTCGCTGATCGGGAAGCAGCGTGCCTTCCTGATGGATCTGCAGGGGCGTGCGCTGGCGCTCCAGCGGCAGGGGACATCGGTGGAAGAAGCCGGGCGCATGATTACGGCCGAGTTTAAAACGAAGTATCCGGATTGGACGAATATCAACTCCGTCCCGAACGTTGTCCGGCGAGTGTACGCGGAGTCCCAGTGATCTGCAACGGCGTTTGGGGAAACGCGCCTACCCTGCGTACCTTCCCTTGGCCGTATCACCCAATCGGCCGGATTCATTCGCTCCTGAGGGAGACATGACCGCAAACGCACCCCAGTTCACAGGCATCACGCCATACCTGCATTACGATGATGTGGCCACGATGATCGATTGGCTCACTGGTGTGTTCGGCTTCACGGAGCGTGGGCGCTGGCTGGACGCACAGGGCGGCCTCCGCAATGCCAATGCGTTGCACCCCGAGGGCTCGGGAGAGGCGAGGTGGTATATACTGGCCAGTAGCCGGGAGGTGAAATCCCGGCTTAGTTAGGGTGGGCCAGCAGCCTGCCGGTTTTGGTTACTTAAGGAAGGTCCCGATCATGAAATTCTCTCGCAGAACAGCCATAGAAGTCCTCGGCGCCGGCGCGTTGACGCCGGTCGGCGCGATGCCCCTGGCGGCAGCCCAGGTTTCGGCCCCGCCCAAGGAAGGAAAGGATACCCCTAAGATCGCCGTAGGCATGGGAGACGGCGGTGGCGGTTTCGGCGGCCGCGGCGGCGCAGGACGGGGCGGTGCAGGCGCCGGCGCTGGAGCCCCTGGCGCTCCGGCCGGCGCCGACGGTGCTTCGGCGAATACTCCTCCTCCCGATCCGACGGCCGGCCCGCGCCGGATCAAACAACTGGGTGTGAATCACGTACTGGGCGGTTTGGGTGGCGTTCCGTGGACCGAACAAAGCCTCAACGCGACGATTGAACGGTGGAAGGCCGCCGGCATCACGGTAGGGAATCTGATGATCAACCTATCCCCCGATATTCTCTATGGAAGGGCCGGGAACAAACGCGATGAGGATATCGAGAAGGTCAGACAGTCGATCATCGCCGCCGGCAAAGCAGGCCTGCCGGTCGTCGAATACAACTTCTACGCGCACCGCTCCATGGAGGGCTACTTCGAGGAGATCGACGCCAACCGCGGGAACTCCGGCTGGACCGGCTTCGATTACGAGTTGGTGCAGAGCGCCAGTCAGCAATACCAGACCAGGCCGGAGGAAAAAGGGATGAAGTTCAAAGACCTGCCTCCGCTGCCGAACGAGGGCGCCCACAATCTCGATGAGATGTGGAACAACATCACCTATTTCCTGAAGGCGGTCGTTCCGACGGCGGAGAAGGCCAACGTCCGCCTGGCCCTGCATCCCAACGATCCCCCCGCGCCCATCAGCCGTGGCTCGCAACAGATCATGGGTACCGTAGCCGGGTGGAAGAAGCTCATTTCGATCGTCGACAGCCCTTCCAACGGCATCACGTTCGATTGCGGCGTGACCCGCGAGATGGGCGAGGACCCGATCGAAGTCTGCCGCTACTTCGCTTCCCGTGACCGCATCAACCACATGCACTTCCGCAACGTCCTGGTGATGAAGCCGTACGAACGGTACACGGAAGTGTGGATCGACGAGGGCCTGAACAACATGTTCGCCGTGATGAAGGAGCTGGTGAAACACAAGTACGCGCACCAGATCTATCCGGAACATCCGCGCCGTCTGGATTACGATGTCGAGCACGGCCGGATCGGCGGCTACCCCGGCGGTGGCTCGTATGCTGCCATCGCCTACAACATCGGCTACGCGCGGGCGATGCTCCAGGCCGCGATGTCTTAATGACGCTCGCGCCAACGTGGCGCACGCACCGTCGAAAGCCGCCCCTGCCCTTCGCCAAATGTTCGCCAAATCGGCGCTGCTGGAGCGGTTTTCATCCTTATGGATGGGCCGCAGGCCCATGGAAACACTCTTGCGTGCGCCACGTCATCTGCCTCGAAGCCAGGTGCGCGGTCTTGTGCCAGCCGAGACACCGGATGTAGATAGTGCCGCCGCTCCGCGGGTCCTGCTTGGGAAATACTGCCCGGAGACGCTCCTGCGGATGCCGTTATATCCTCTTGATCCGGATCTGCTTGTACTCGATCCAGCGGCCGGCTTGGTGGGCTTGCAGCTCAACGTGCCCCGGCTCCAGGTTTTCGAGCCGGTCGTATTCGAGGACGGTTTCACCGTTGATCCGCACCAGGCAGTTTTTGTCTTTGACGGCAAGCTGCAGCAGGTACCACTTCTCGGGCTCGATCCGCGGATAGATCGCGCGCTTGAAGGAATAGAGGGAGCCGGTGGGGTAGTGCGCGCCCTCCACGTCATGAAGCTGGATCTCGTAGTGCCGCCCGCGCAGGCCCTCGCCGCTGGTGCGGAACAAAATGCCCCCGTTATGGAATTGGCTGGCTCGGATGTAGAGATGCAGCTCGAAGTCGCGGTACTGCTCGCGGGTGGCCAGGTGGCCGATGCCGTCTCCGCGCAGGATGCGCCCTAGCGGCTCGAACTTGGGCTTCGCGTCCGAGATGTACCACTTCTGGAAGTCGCCGGCCGTTTCGTAAAGGGTCTCCCACTGCTCCTTGCCGGGCAGCTCGCGGATGCGGAGGTTGCGGAAGCGGATCGGGTAGGAAAGGGACTCGATCCCCAGGTAGCCGCGGCGCAGCCGGCAGCGCAGCTCGGGCACGGTTTCCACGTCGAGATCCTGCACCAGCTCTTCATTGGTCCACACGCGCAGCCGGGGCCAGTCCATCGAAATGCGCATAGTGTTCCATTCGCCCTTGTTCCGGACGTTGACCTTCAAGGGCGCGACAACAGGAAAAATCGCGCCCATCCCTTCGGGCCGCATCTCGGTCTCCTGCTGGTGGAAGAGGTGGATCATCATCCCGGTCCACAGGTTGCGGCCGTGCTCGGGCGCGTGGATGTAAATGCCGGAGTCGGTCCATCCCCGGACGAAAAACTCGCAACGGAAGTCAAAGTTTTCGTATTGCCGGTTGGAGCGCAGCCAGGCCGGGAAATTGGAACCTTCGTGGACCACGATGGCGCCGTCATCGACGTAGAAGGCGGACTCGGGGCCTTCCCGGATGGTCCAGCCATCGAGCGTCTTGCCGTCGAACAGCGGCGTGAAGCCCTCTTCCGTTTGGCCCTGCAG
>JBGOUJ010000418.1:0-7008 GCA_041477005.1 Terriglobia bacterium
GCCGTGCCGGAAGGCTCCATCCGTTTCCACCTCAACCGACATCATCGTATCGCCCATCATGTAGAACAGTTGCTTTCCGTCCGCCCTCCAGCGAGGCTGTCCCCCGCCCCCGGCCCAGCCCATCGAAAGCTCTCGGGAGACTTTCCAGCTCTTCGCCGGATCGTCAATCGAGGTGACATAGACTTCGCACGGCCCGGCGGCATTCGAGGCATAAGCCGATACTTGCTGTTCGGTGAGAACCTGGCGCCGTCGACCCACGCGTTTGGTCTGGCCAAGAACACTTCCGGAGTGCGGCCGGGGCCGTCCATGCGCAGCAGCATAAGCTCCCGTCCGGCTGCCCCGGCGCGGGTGTAACAGAGCAGCTTGCCGTCCGGGGACCAATGGCGGCAAAACTCCAGTTGCTCGGTGGCAACGATAGGTTTCTCCGGGGCATCGGGATCCAAGCTCTTCAAATAAAGATCGTAGTTCCCGGTCCGGCTGCTGGTAAAGGCAATCCTCCGTCCATCGGGCGACCATACCGGGAAGTTGTCATTGCCTTTGGCCGGGGCCACCGGCTTTTTGGTCCCGTTTGCCACGTCGTGGACCCAGATGTCCCGGTCGTTCACTTCGCCGTCGCGGGCCGAAACCGCAATGAAACGGCCATCCGGGGAGATCTCGGGGAAGAAGATGGAGTTCTGAACGGCGCCGACCCGCCCCAGGATGCGGCCGGAGCGATCCACCCAGACCATCTCCTGAGGCATGTCCTGCGGGCTCGGCTGTTGAGCGTGCAACCAGCCGAGAGCCAACAGGCCGGACAATATTGCGGGACCGCATCTCCTCATGGCTGCTCCACCGCGAAATATTCCTCGCCGCTCGGAATCACGACAATGCATTCAGCAATCGAGAGATATCTTCCTGGTTGTTGTAGACCGACGGCGAAATCCGCATTCCTTTTATGATGCTGGCGTCCCCGGAGCTGCTGGTAAACTCCCAACGCCGCAGCGCGATGGGCGTCTCTCCAAAAGCTTTCTGAAGCTTGCCGGCGGTCTTCTCGTACTCCGGCAACAGGAAGCTCACGATAGGCGTGGGATTGTCCGGCGGGGTGATGGGCGGATAACCCATGGCCGGAAGCTCTTTCTGCAGCCGGTCAGTCAGCGGCTTGACGTGGGCGCGCATATTCTCGATGCCGAGGGAGTGGATGTACTTCAGGGCGGCGTGCGCGCAAACGCCTCCGACATAGGAAAAGCTGCCGGCCTCATAGCGCGCGGCCCCCGGTATCAGGTCAAATTTCGAATCGGCCTGCGCGCGATTGGGGCTCGTGAACTGGCGCACCCCATATCGCGACCGCTTCACCACCGCGTCCTGCAGATCCTCCCGCACATACAGGAATCCGAACCCCATGTCGCTCATCAGCCACTTGTAAGCGCCGCAGCCGGCGAAGTCGATTCCCATGGCCCGCACGTCGATCGGGACCGCGCCGGCCCCCTGGATGATGTCTGCGTAGACGTAGGTTCCGTGGGCATGCGCGATGTCGCTGATGGCTTTGGCGTCGTGCAGATAACCATTGATGTTCGACACCAGCGCGAGCGAAACGAGCTTGGTGTTGCGGTCCACCGCTCTTTCGATGTCCTTGATGTCGATCGTCCATCTTTGCTCGCCCCGGTGAGGCACCACCCGCAGCTCGATCTGTCCCTCTTTCTCGAGCATATGGTAGAGGTACTTGGACGCTTGATAGTGAAGATCATCCAGGACGACGTTGCCCTTCTTATGGGCCAGGTCCATCCCGGCGACCACGACATTCTCGGCGTCGGTTGTGCTCTGCACGAAGGCGATTTCGCTCGCCTTGGCGTTGATGAGCCGGGCGAACATCTCCTTGGTTTCGCGCTCCTGCTCCCCCGTGTAGCGCGAGCTGCCCTCGCCCGTTCCGTGGACTCTCCAGGCCAGGTATTTCTCCATCGCGCGGAGGGAGTGGATGCCGATGGGGTGGTAATCAGCCGCGGTCAGCCAGAGCTTCTGCTTCAACCAAGGGAAATCTTCTCGAACCGCGGCCCAGTCCCGGCCACCTGCCGGCGCGGCGGCCGCGGCCGATTGGAAAGCCCTGGGGGCGGAAGCCGCTACGGCAGAAGCCGCCGCGGACCTGAATAATTCACGCCGGTTGAGTTTCATGGCCAGCCTCCTGGAAGGATCGCTCTCTCGTCCCGTCCCCAATCATAAACTGAAAAACCGGCGCTGTCGCGGTGTCACCCGCCGCCCCGCCGCCCCGCCGCCCCGCCGCCCCCGCCGCGCCGCCGCGCCTGGCGGTACACTGAGCTGGTTGTACACTGATCTGGAGGCCCCGCCATGTCGAAACTGAGCCGTCGTGCGTTCGTCGCCGGCAGTCTGGCCCTGCCGGCGAGCCGTTCTCTCCTGGCCCGGGATCCTTCCTATTCCGAGAAGCTGCCCGACATGCTGTTGCGCCATCTGGCGGCGCGGTTGAACGCGCTCAGCGCCAAGTGGGACGTGGAGCGCTCGAAGATCGGCACGGCCGCCGATGTCGAAGCCCGCAACCGTTTCGTGCGCGACAAATTCCGCGAAATGATTCACGGCTTGCCGGAGCGCAACCCGCTCCAGCCGGTCGTCGTCCGCGCCCAGGAGCGTGACGGTTACCGCGTGGAGAACGTGATGTTTCAGAGCCGCCCCAATTTCTGGGTCACCGGCAACCTGTATGTGCCGTCGCGCGGCCCGGCCCCGTTCCCGGCGGTGATCTCTCCCTGCGGGCACTACCCTTTGGCCCGCATGCAGTCCGACTATCAATTCGTTTATCTGAACCTGGTCAAAGCCGGGTTTGTCGTGCTCGCCTACGACCCCATCGGCCAGGGCGAGCGCCGGCAATACTGGAATCCTCAAACCGGCCAGGCCGACATCGCCGACCCGGTCTACGAGCATTCCATGCCCGGCCAGGTCCTGCTGTTGATGGGCGAAGACCTCACGCACTATCGCGTTTGGGACGGCATGCGGGCCATTGATTATCTCCTGACCCGTCCCGAGGTCGACCCGCAACGAATCGCCTGCGCCGGCCACTCCGGCGGAGGCACGCTGACGTTGTTCATCAGCGCGCTCGACGAGCGCGTGAAATGCGCGGTGGTGAACGAAGGAGGGACCACGCATCGCTGGCCGCTCGAAATCCAGCCCGAAAGCCGCATTGGACCTTCCGATGTCGAGCAGAACTTCTTCCCGGCCGCCGTGTACGGGGTCGATCTGTGCGATCTCCACGTGGCCATCGCACCCCGCCCTCTGCTGGCCTTGATCGAAGACTACTCGCCGCGCTTCCATCGCGCCGCCGAGCACATCCGCAGCCGCTATCAGCAAATGGGCGTCCCGGAGAAATTCGCCACCGAAGAGGCCACCGACCCGCACGCCTGGACGGTCAAGCTCCGCCTGGCCACGACCGACTGGCTCAGTCGCTGGATGTACGGCCGCCCCGGCCCGGCGCGGGAGCCGGAGTTCGAGCCCGAAACACCCGAGACCCTGTATTGCACGCCCAACGGATCGCTGCGGTATTCCCAGCAGGGCGACACGATCTTCTCGGTTATTCTGAAAAAGCAGGAGCGGCTTCCGCCCGCGCGAAAGGCGCCCGCCGGCGCCGCCGAGATCGAGGAGTTCCAGCGCGGGATCGCCAGCGAGATTCGCGACCTCATTCGCTTCCGAAAAGTCGATGCGCCGCTCGATCCGAGGCGCCTCGTCACCACGCCCCGCAAGGGCTATCAGATTGAGAAGCTCGAGTTCCTCGCCGAACCCGGCATCTACGTCCCGGTTTGGGTCTTCGCCCCCGAGGGGCGCACAGGAGCATCATCGGCGACCCTCTACGTGAACGAGGCCGGCAAGCAGGCCGATGGCATGGAATTCGGCCTCTACGAGCGCCTGGCGCGCCGGGGAAATCTCATCATCGCCGTTGACGTGCGCGGCATCGGCGAGACCCGGCCGCCTCACAACCCGCCGAGCGACCGCCGCAACGAGTTCGGTCACTTATTCGACGTCGAGACCGCGATGGCCTACATGGCCTGGTACATGGACGAATCGCTGTTCGGCATGCGCGTCGCGGATGTGATCCGCAGCGTGGATTACGCCCTGAGCCGCCCGGACGTCGCCAAGGACGGCCTGCGCGTGGTCGGCCAAGGGGCCGGCGCGCTCTGGGTGCTGTACGCCGCGGCTCTCGATCCCCGCATCACCGATGTCGTGGCCGAGCGCGGGCTGGTCTCCTATCAGTCGCTCGCGCAGGTAGATCGATACACCCACGGCGCCGGCATCTTCGTCCGCGACGTGCTCCAGCACTTCGATTTGCCCCACGTCGCCGCCGCGATTGCCCCGCGACCGCTGGCCCTGGTCACGCCGCTCGATCCGATGAAGCGGCCGGTGGAGGCCGAGCACGCCCGCCGGATCTATTCATTCACGGCTGCGGCCTATCGCAGCGCCGGTTCCCCCGCCCACTTCCGCATTGTCAGGTCAGAGGATCCTCTTCCGGCCTAGCTAAGTTAGAGGTCGCCGCGCCCACCAGAGATGCAACGTCGACGGGTGCCCGTGCCGGATCGACTTCTCCCGCGCCGACTCCTTGTTGATCGCCTCCAGTGGCAACGCGACTTCGATGAGCTTTTTCTTCATTCCTTTCGTGCCGGATCACTTCCGGCCAGCCTCCCCCTGGATGGGATCGCCGCCGCATAGAGCCAGAATCGTGTTGAGAAAGGCCCTGAGTTCCGCGCAGGCCTGTGCCGCAATCGATAAGTCGTTACCCTGTAGAATCTTCGCCGCGTCTCTCGGCTTGACGTAGTCTCGCGGACCCTGACCCGTGCGAAAGATCTCTTTGATGCGATACGAAGGAGGGTTACTGTGGTTCACCAACTCGGGAGCACCAGGAGGTGCGGTGCGGTTGTGGCGCGCAAGCCGTTGAATATCGTCCCAGTACGGCAGCAACCATGCCTCAAAATCGTGTTGGGCGGCATGGGGGTAGAACCGTTCAATCGGACCTACCCACTCCTACATCTTCCTCTTGGCGTCGGCGGCGTCCTGAAATTCCTTTGTGCCCGTATAAACGTCCGTTAGCGCAATGACGGCATCCGACGGCGGATTCCCTCGGGAAAGTAGTCCCTTAACGACCCGCTGCAGCTTGTCGTGAGTCGGAATTCTGCCGTCGTAGCTGAAGGGGTCGATCTTCGGCATGCGGCCTGTCAGCCGAGGACTCAGGAACGATCGAAGGCTTGGGATGAATGCCCTTTCCGTCCTACCCTCCACGAGAACCGTGATCTTCATGCCCGCCCTCCGATCCTGCCATTCCGCCAGAGCTCATCGAGCGTGTACTCCTTCAGCCACTCGGCGATATCCAGTTGATCCGCCCAAGTCAGACTGGCCATTCCGTCCTCTGTCGAGTCCATTACGACCACTTCCTCCGGCTGGAGGAACCGGACCAGACGATCGGAGTGAGTGGCGACAACCACTTGCGTCCTTTGCGATGCTTCGCGGAGAAGACCGGCCAACATGCTCAACAGTTCGGGATGGAGACTGACTTCCGGTTCATCCAGCAAGGTCAGTGCTGTGAGCCCCGGGCTTTGCAGCAGCGTTGCGAGCCATAGGAAGCGCAACATTCCTTCGGAAACCTGATGCATGTAGAGGGGCTTGGAGAAGTGCGCATCCCGCCAGGTCATTGCTAGAGTCCCTGCCGCTACAGGAGGAAAGTCCAGTCGTTCGAAACCAGGGAACGCCGAGCGGAGCGCATCTTCGATTGCATCGAACCGGTCGCGGTCTGTCTCCCGCAGATTAAAAAGACAGGACACGAGATCTTCCCCACTCTTCCCCGGCAGGAATGCCGGTCGCATAGCTTGCGGCAGCCGTACTGGAGAGCGCGTTTCAACATTGAGCACGTGGTAGAAGGTGGAGGATGCTAGCCTCCGGCGGAACTCCTCGGGTTCGCGGAACATCTTGGGAACCTGAGAGAGCGATGTTTCAAGCGGGTTGTGTTCCCAGTCAGGGCGAACAAGCTTTCCTTGGTCGATCTCGTAGTACTTGATGTCCGGCCCACGCGAATCGATGTGAAGGAACGGGTTGACATGCGGCGGTCGCCTTTGCTGTAGCGTCTCCCTCTCAATCAGATGGGCGGCGCCGTGGGGCCGAAGGCTCAGCGAGTAGTCCAGTGGCTCGTAATTGGGCACGGTCATGGAGACGCCGAGGCCGACCCCATCCGAGCGATCGTAGGTCATCATTGCGCCGAGGCCCGACATCTCGCTGACCGCGGTGCTCAGGCTGCCTTGCGCCGAACTGGCGAGCAGGGAGAGCGCATCCAGGAAGGAGGACTTGCCCACACCATTTGCGCCGATGAGTACCGTCAGAGGTCGTAGTTCCAAATCCACTTCCGCAAGGCGGCGGAATCCGCGGATGGTCAACCTGAGAAATCGCTTCATTTGAGTCGCCATGCTCCATCATCCTCTATTCACACGTAGCACCCACCGCCACGGAAATCGCAGCCGAGGCCGAGCTAGAAACATGGGAAATCGAAGGGCGTTCCCCGGATCGTTCTCTGAGATATTGAGTCAGTCGATTCGGACCCGATGGAGGGATCAAGCCGGTACCTCCCCGCGCGCGAGCAGCCCCCGCTAGTAAGTTCAATCGCCGCGGACCTGTACCACCGGGGATCGACTACCGTGACCAGGCAGTCGGGCAGGATGCCCTTGACGGCCGCGCCTCGCTTAAGATCCTCCAGTTTCGCCATAGATGGCTCGCATTGATCGCGACCAGGGGAAAATCGATCAAAACCAATGATATAAGGAAAGCCGACGACGAAGCACCATCATAGCGAGATGGGTGAGGGCGGCCTAAACAGGCCCGGGCCGGCTTCTCCTGGAGCGCATGGACACCAGATCCTCGTTTCGCCCTTCCTGCCGGGGGAAGTGATAAAGGGCCGCTCTCTAGGTATAATTCGCCTCAGAGGAGCCGAATCATGCGCCGACGAACTTTCTGCCAGGGCTTGCTGGCCGCCCCGGCCCTGGCGGCCCAGCAGTACGC
>JBGOUJ010000419.1:0-6972 GCA_041477005.1 Terriglobia bacterium
CAGTGGCAGTCGAGGCCTCCGCATCCGGCTTCAGACCAGCGCGGCGGCGCCCTACGGCGTGTCCACCGAGTTCGTTCGCCCGTTCAGCGCTTGCAGGAAGGCCAGCAGCTCGACCTTCTGCTGTGGCGTGATCTGGAGGCGTGGCGCTTCGCTCTTCGCTCCTTCGCCCGCTCCAGGGCCTTGGTAGAAATCGAGCACCGCTTCCAGCGTCCGGAACTGCCCGTTGTGCATGTAAGACGCCCGCTGCGCCACGTCGCGCAGCGACGGCGTCTTGTATTTTGTCCCCGGCGGCGAGTCCCCCATCATCTCGGGAACGCCGACGTAGTGCATCTTCTGATCGGAGAGCAGCGGCCCGTTGTGGCACTGCGCGCACCCCACCTGCCCGGTGAACAGCTCCAAGCCACGCTTGGCCGCCGCGCTCAGCGCCGAGGGATTCCCCGCCAGGTAGCGGTCGAGGTCGCAGTCGTAGGAAACCAGCGTCCGCTCGAACGAGGCGATGGCCTCGGCCACCAGGTCAAAGCTCAGCTCGCGGCCGGGAAAGGCGGCTTGAAAAAGCTGCGGGTATTGGGGGTCCCTTCGCAGCCGCTCCACCGCCTGTTGCGGCGGCAGATCCATCTCCAGCACCGCCCGCAGCGGGAACCCCGCCTGCTCTTCGAGCGATCCGGCCCGGGCGTCGTGGAACAGCCGCTGCTGCCAGCCGACGTTGTAGAGCGTCGGCGTCCTGCGCCGCAGCTCCGTCTCCTGCAATCCCCACGCCCGCGAAAAACCGTCGGAAAACAGCAGTTCCGGCCGATGGCAGGTGCCGCAACTACGGTTTCCCGGCCCCGACAGCCGGTTGTCGAAGAAGAGCTTCTTGCCCAGCTCCACCTTGGCCGCGGTCGGCGGATTGTCCGCCGGAAACGGCGGTTTGCCGGTCAGGATCTGGAGGGGCGTCTCGGCCCACAACAGCATGCTTCCCAACGCCCAGCAAAAGACCAGCCCCTTCATACTTTCAAAAGTAGCAGAATCGCTCAGAAACCTGAAATGATTTCTCGACCCTCGATGCGCCAGGGCTGGGGCTCGGCGTCGCAGCTCGGCAGCTTCCGGCCGGCGTAATAGCTCAGGCCATAGAGAACGCTCCGCGGCGTCTGAACCACACAAACCGCGCCGCCGCGAGCCTGGGCCTGCTGCCAGAGCGCCCGCGTCCCGGCGCGGCGCTCAATCTGGGGGAATGTGTCTTGCGCGATCCAGGCATAGCCGGCGACGGCCGCCAGCGCGATCG
Source organism: Terriglobia bacterium (assembly GCA_041477005.1). Lineage (GTDB taxonomy): Bacteria > Acidobacteriota > Terriglobia > Bryobacterales > JACQDG01 > JBGOUJ01. The sequence continues at coordinate 1,262 of JBGOUJ010000419.1, forward strand.
CCGCCACCGCCGCCGGCCGCCGCCCCGCCCGTTCCAAGGCCCACACGCCGCCGGCAAGCAAAGCGACGGCCGCTACCGGCAGCACCGAAATTCGTACGCTTTCGAGCTTCGTGCCGATCCCCGTGTCCAGCGCCTCGGGCAACACCGCCGCGCCCGCCGGCAACAGCGCGAGCATCATCGCCGAAACCGGCAGCGCCGCTCGCATCGGCCCGCTCCGCGTGAGCGCGATCCCCACGAGCGCCGCGACGGCCGGCAGCGCCGGCAGCACATAGTGCGGCAGCTTATCCCGCGACAGCGAAAAAAACACCACCGTCACCACCGCCCACGCGGCCAGAAAGAACGCCCGTCGCTCCCGCCAAATCCCAGCCCCGGGAAGCGCCGCCACCAGCGGCGTCCAGGGCAGCAGCCCCACCGCCACGACCGGAACGAAATACCAAACCGGCTGATGGTGCTCGAGCGCCCCGGTCAGGTAGCGCGCAAAGTGGTGTTTCCAGAAGAATTCTTCGAGAAAGACGTTCCCGTTGCGCGCATAGCAGAGCGCATACCACGGCGCCGCCACCGCCACAAACACCATCACCGGAACCGGCCGCAGAAAATCTCGGAACACTCGCGCGGCAAACACTCGCACCCCCAGGCGCCAGGCGCAGCAGCCGAGCGTCAGCGCCGCGAGTGCCGGTCCCACCAGCCCCTTGGCCAGCATCGAAAGTCCCAACAGCCCCGCGAAGACCGCAATCCCGCCCCGCTCCCCCCGCTCCACCCAGCCGAGCAGCGAGAGCATCGCCGCGCCGAACGTCGCGGCCAGCGGCAGATCGAAAACCGCCGCATGGCTGTAAGCCACCCAACCCGCCGAGGTCGCCAGCACCGCCGCCCCGTATCCCGCCGCCGCCGCCCCGAACTCGACCCGCATTCTCCAATAGAAGAACGCCAGAAACGCCACGCTCCAGCACGCCACCGGCAGCCGGGGCGCCGCGTCCGGATCGAGGCCCAACCGGAATGCCGCCGCCGTCATCCAGTAATCAAGCGCCGGCTTCTCGAACCACGGCTTGCCCCACAGCCGCGGCGTCACCCAATCTCCCGACCGCGCCATCTCCCGCCCGATCCACGCGTAGCGCGGCTCGTCGGGCCCGATCAGCCCCATCCCCGTCAACCGAAAAAAGAACAGGAAATACCCCGCCACCGCCACCGGCGCTATCCACAATCGCACCTCAACAGTGTATCCTCGAATTGTTGATTGAGTGATTTGTTGATTTGTTGATTGCACGCCGTTCACGGCCGTAATCACCAAATCAACAAATCAACAAATGTCGAAACACGGCGCCGCGCGCGACCTGGCCGAGTGGTCTCTGGTCTGGCCGATCCTGAAAACCCTCGAGCATCTGCCGCTGCCGGTCGCTCGGGGCGAGTCACGCCTGCTCGCCCATTTGCTCCGCACGCTCACCCCGCGCCAGGTCCGCGTCGCCCGTCACAACCTGTCTTTCGCGCTGCCCCAGCGGACCGAATCCGAGCGCGAGGCGATCCTGGCCGGCGTCTACCAAAGCCTGGCGCGCTCCTTGCTGGCGTTCGCCCGCTTCCCTCGCCTCAGCGGCCACAACATCGCCGGGTGGATCCGCTACGACGGCTTCGAGCATTTCGAGCGCGCCCGCTCCTGCGGCAAAGGCGTCCTGTTCCTGACCGCCCACCTCGGCAATTGGGAATTGAGCGCCCTGGCTCACGGCCTTTACGGTCATCCCATGCACATCCTGGTCCGGGCCCTCGATAACCCCCGCCTCGATCGGCTGGTGGCCCGCTATCGCACGCTTTCCGGCAACCGTATCATCGACAGGCACGACTCGCCGCGCCGCATCTTCGAGGCCCTGGCGGCCAATCACGCGGTCGGCATGCTCATCGATCAAAACGCCTCACCCGAAAACGGAGTTTTTGTGGATTTCTTCGGTAAGAAGGCCTGCGCCTCGACGGGCCTGGCCAAGATTGCCTTGCGCACCGGCGCGCCCGTAATTCCCGGCTTTGCTCTTTGGGAGCCTTCCGAGCGCCGGTACGTGCTCCGGTTCTGGCCGCCGATCGAAATGACCGTCTCCGGCAATCCCGAAGTGGACGTTCCGCTCAACACCCAGCGCCTGACTTCCGCCCTGGAGCAGATCATCCGCCGCTACCCGGACCAATGGCTATGGATTCACCGCCGCTGGAAGACCCGCCCGCCCGGCGAGCCGCCGCTCTACGAAACTTGAGCAATCGGAGAAGTGAGAAGCGAGGGGGGCGCCCCCACCCGCTTCGCGCGAGCGGGCCCCGGCATCAAGTAGCGGCTCTTCAGCAGCCCGGCGATCTGCTCCGGCGGCAAGGGCCGGCTGAAAACATACCCCTGAATCTGGTTGCAGCCCCCCGCGCACAGGAACTCCAGTTGCTCGGTCGTTTCCACGCCCTCCGCCACCACGTTGAGCCTCAGACTGTGTCCCAGGTTGATGACCGCCGTGGCGATCGCCGCGCCGTCCGGATCGACGTCGATGTCGCGGACGAACGACCGGTCGATCTTCAGGGTGCTGATCGGGAACCGCCGCAGGTACCGCAGCGAAGAGTAGCCGGTGCCGAAATCGTCAATGGAAATCCGGATCCCCATGGCGCACAACTGCTGCATGGTTTCGATGGTCGCCTGCGCGTTGCCGAGCACGATGTTTTCCGTCAGCTCCAGGTCCAGAAACCGGGGATCGAGGCCCGTATCTTCGAGCGCCCGGCTGATGGCATCCACCAGACTGGGCTGTTTGAATTGCCGCGCCGAGAGATTCACCGCGACCCGCAGGTGCGGGTGCCCGGCGTCGTGCCAGGCCTTGTTCTGGGCGCAGGCCGTTCGCAGCACCCAGTCGCCGATCGACAGGATGATCCCGGTCTCCTCGGCGACCGAGATAAAGTTCGCCGGTGGGACCAGGCCGCGTTGCGGGTGCTGCCAGCGCACCAGCGCCTCCACGGCGGCAATCGCGCCGCTTTCCCGCGACACGATCGGCTGGTAATGCACCAGCAGTTCCTGGCGCTCAACCGCGCGCCGCAGGTCGGTCTCGAGCTGCAGCCGCTCCACCGCCCGCGCGTGCAGGCCGGTGTGGAACACCTCGTGCCGCGCCTTGCCCAAGGCCTTGGCCCGGTACATCACCGTGTCCGCGTCCCGCAGCAGGTCCTCCGGCCGCTGGTATCCCGTCTCGCTCAGGGCGATCCCGATGCTGGCGGTCGTGAACACCTCGTGCCCGCCCAATTGGAATGGCCGGCCCAGCTCCTGCTGGATGCGTTCGGCGAGCTGTGTGGCGTCGCTGATCCCCTTCAGATCGTCGAACAGGATGACGAACTCGTCGCCGCCCAGCCGCGTCACGGTGTCTTCCGGCCGCAGGCAGGACTCCAGGCGGCGCGCAATCCCCACCAGCAACTGGTCCCCGATCATGTGCCCCAGGCTGTCGTTGATCACCTTGAACCGGTCCAGATCGAGAAACAGGACTGCGAACAGGTAGTTGTCCCGTCGCACGGCCCGCACCGCCGCCCGCTCCAGCCGCTCCATGAACAGGGCCCGGTTGGGCAGCCCCGTCAGCTCGTCGTGAAACGCGTCGTGCAGCAGCCGCTGTTCGGCGAGCTTCCGCATGGTGATGTCGGTTTGCGAGCCGGCAATGCGCAAGGCCTTCCCCTGGGCATCCACCACTGCCAGCGCCCGGCTCACCACCCACCGGTAGCTGCCGTCCTTGTGGCGCATCCGGTGCTCATTTTCGAAGTGCTGGTTGTGCCCTTCCAGGTGCACCCCGATTTCGACTTTCAGCCGACCCAGGTCCTCCGGATGCACGCGGCCGAACCACTCCTCGGGGCTGTCACCGATCTCGCCTTCCTCGTAGCCGAGCATCGCTTTCCAGCGGGGAGAGAAATAGATCTTGTCGGTCTTCAGATTCCAGTCCCAAAGCCCGTCGTTGGCGCCGCGCACGGCCAGTTCGTACCGCTCCTCGGTCTCGCGACGCGCTTCCTCCGCCTGCTTGCGCTTGGTGATGTCGAGCATCGCCGCGCGGACCCCCACCACCCGGCCGCTCTGGTCCCGGATCAGGCTTTCGTGAATCTCAACGACGTGCCGCGCCCCGTTCCGGCCGATGATTTCCCGCTCGAAGGGTGCGATCGGCTGCTCCCCGGAGATCTTCCGTCGCAGCGCTTCCCGGCTGCTCTCCTGCTCCTCCGGAGCCACAAAGTCCCATCTGTACTTGCCTAGGATTTCCGATCGCTCGAATCCCAGCAGGCTGCATTCGGCGTTATTCACCCGCCGGATGACGCCCTCGCTGTCGATCTCGTGGTAGGCAACCGGCGCCTCCTGAAACAGGCTGCGCAGGTCCTCCTCACTGTCCCACAGGCTGGCCTCTGGCGACATAGTGCGACTGCCTTGCTCCCCATTACAAAGACTACGGCCCCGGCGCCGCCGGCCACAATGGTACAGAGTTCACATTTTGGTTCCCGTACCGTCGTTCCACCGCACTAGGCCCACAGTTCCAGGGTATTAAGGTGAACAACTCAGCGCGCCTAAGCCCCCGGCCTGTCCGGTAGAATGCAGGAATGCTATCCCAATGGGATGGGATTCGCGCCCAGTTCCCCGTCCTCCGCGACTGGATCTATCTCAACACCGCAACCTTCGGCCCGGTCCCGCGTTGCGCCTGGGAAGCGGCCGAGCAGCACGCCCGCCGCCGCGACGAGCGCGCCTGCCTGGATTTCATCGATTGGTTCGACGACGCCGACCAGGTCCGGGCCCGGGCCGCCGCCCTGCTCGGCGCCCAGCCGGCTGACATCGCCTTCGTCCCCAACACGGCCACCGCCCTCGGCTGGCTCATCCAGGGGATCGACTGGAAGCCCGGCGACCGCGTGGTGGCGCTCGAAGAAGAATTTCCGAACAATACCTACTTCGGCCACGCCTTGGCCCGCCGCGGCATCGAGTTCCTCGAAGCGCCCGTCCCCAACGGCGAGTTCTCCCTGGACCGCTTCTGCTCCTCGATCCACCGCCGCACCCGCCTGGTGCTGATGAGCACGGTCAACTACTCGACCGGCCTGGCGCCCCCCATCGACCGGATCGGTCCCTTCCTACGCGAGCGCGGCGTGCTCTTCTACGTGGACGCCACGCAGAGCCTTGGCGCTCTGCCTGTGGATGTGAACGCCGTCCAGCCCGCCATGGTCGCCGCCCACGGCTACAAGTGGCTGCTCTGCCCTTCCGGCATCGGCGTGGCTTATATTCGCCCCGAGGTCCGCGAATGGCTGCAGCCGGCCATCTACAGTTGGCGCAGCCACAAGGACTGGCGCCGCGTCGACGACCTGCACCACGGCCCGCCCGACCTTCCCACCGAAGCGCTGAAATACGAGGGCGGCATCCAGAACTTCCCCGGCCTCTACGCCCTGGGCGCCGTGCTGGAAATGATGTTCCGTCTGGGTCTGCCCCAGATTTACGGGCGTGTCGCGGAGCTGGCGTCCGCGGGCCGCGAGGTCCTCCGCCAGGCCGGCGCCCAGCTCCCCGCCGATCGCCTCCCCCACTACGATTCCCCGATCCTCGCCGCCCAATTCCCCGGCGCCGACGTTTCCCGCCTGGCCCTCCGCCTCCGCGATTCCCGGATCGTTGTCGCCGCCCGCCACGGCTACCTGCGCGTCTCCCCGCACTTCTTCAACAACGAGGCGGATCTCGCACGGCTGGGAGAGGCCCTGCGGGCGGGGTAGCTTTTCACGAG
>JBGOUJ010000420.1:0-6949 GCA_041477005.1 Terriglobia bacterium
CTTACGGTCGCGGCTCGGAACCAGTGCGTAGGGTGCGCACCAATGTTTACGTCAAAACCTTCTTCACCACATTCCCCGCCACGTCTGTCAGCCGGAAATGCCGCCCCTGAAACTTGAACGTGAGCTTGGTGTGATCGATTCCCAGGCAATACAGAATGGTTGCGTGCAGGTCGTGGACGTGGACCGGGTCGCGGGTGATGTTGTAGCAGTAATCGTCGGTTTCGCCGTAGGTGATGCCGGGCTTGACGCCGCCGCCGGCCATCCAGATGGTGAAGCAGCGCGGATGGTGGTCGCGGCCATAGTCGTCGGCGGTGAGCTTGCCCTGGCAGTAAACAGTCCGGCCGAATTCCCCGCCCCAGACGACCAGGGTGTCGTCCAGAAGGCCGCGCTGCTTCAGGTCCTGGATGAGCGCGGCCGAGGGCTGGTCGGTGTCGCGGCACTGGCCGGCGATCATCTTCGGCAGCTTGGTGTGCTGGTCCCAGCCCCGGTGGAAGAGTTGGATGAAGCGCACCCCACGCTCGGCCAGCCGCCGGGCCAGCAGACAATTGGCGGCGAACGTTCCGGGCTTTCGCGACTCGGGACCGTAGAGGTCGAAGATGGCGGCCGGCTCTTTGGAAAGGTCCGTCAGCTCGGGCACCGAGGTCTGCATGCGGTAGGCCATTTCGTACTGCGCGATGCGCGTCGAGATCTCGGGATCCCCGAACTCCTGCAGCTCAATCTGGTTCAGCTTCGAAAGGTCGTCGAGGAAGCGGCGGCGGCCGGCGTCGCTCAAGCCCGGCGGGTTGGACAGGTAGAGCACCGGGTCTCCGGCGGAGCGGAACTTCACTCCCTGGTACTTGGTCGGCAAGAACCCGCTGCCCCACAGCCGGTCGTAGAGCGGCTGGTCCGAATTGCCCGTGGAGATCATCACCACAAAAGCCGGCAGATCCTTGTTTTCACTCCCCAGCCCGTAAGACAGCCAGGAGCCGATGCTGGGCCGGCCGGCAAGCTGGTGGCCGGTTTGGAAGAAGGTGACGGCCGGATCGTGGTTGATGGCCTCCGTATGCATCGACTTGATGAAGCAGAAGTCATCGGCGGCCTGCGCCATGTGCGGCATCAGCTCGCTCACCCACGCCCCGGAATTGCCGTGCTGCGCGAACTTGAATAAGGACGGCGCCACCGGGAAGGTCGACTGTGTAGCAGTCATGCCGGTCAGCCGCTGCCCCATGCGGATCGAGCCGGGCAGCTCCGTCCCGCGCAGATCGTTCAGCCGCGGCTTGTGGTCGAACAGATCCATCTGCGACGGCGCGCCCGACTGGAACAGATAGATCACGCGCTTCGCTTTGGGTGGGAAATGAGGCAGGCCGGGAAGGCCGCCTTGCGCCTGCTGGCCGGTCGAGCCGCGCAGCCGCTCGTCCAGCAGCGTGGCCAGCACGGCGGCGCCGACGCCGGCGCTCGTCCGGCTGAAGAAGTGCCGGCGGGTCATCAATAGCTCATATTCCAGCCGTGGGTCCATCAGTCAATCCTCTCCCTGCCATCGGCAACAATCGCTCGGAGGGTGAAAAACCGGTCTCGCGCCAAGACGCCAAGCACGACCAGAAAAACTTCTTTGTTTGCTTTGCGTTCTTGGCGTCTTTGCGAGAAATCTTCCGGTCGGTTCGGCGCCATCCGTCACTCCTTGGTCACCACCTCGTCGAGATTCAAAATCAGATTGGCGACGGCCGTGTACGCCGCCAAATCACTCACCTCGAGTCTCTCGTCCCTCGGACGCTCTCCCTCACTGACGAACTTCACCGCCGCCGCACGGTCAGTCTGGAAGTTGTCCCGGTAGTAATGAAACCCGCTCACCAGGACCCGGCTCTCTTCCGGCGACGGCTGCCGCGCCGTAGCCATCCGGAACGCCAGGCCGATCCGCTCTTCCGGAGTCGGCCCGCCTTCCCGCATCATGCGCTCGGCCAGGACCCGCGATGCTTCCAGGTACGTGACATCGTTCATCAGATCCAGGGCCTGCAGCGGCGTGTTGGTTCGGTTCTGGCGCACCGTGCAGGTTTCCCGGCCGGCGGAGTCGAAGATCATCATCGCCGGCGGCGGCGCCGCTCGCTTCCAGAAGGTGTAAACACTACGGCGATACAGGTTCTCGCCATGGTCCTGCGGGTAGTCCTGGCCGCCGGCCAGCTCCTTCCACAACCCCGCCGGCTGGTAGGGTTTTACCGACGGCCCGCCGATCTTTTCCACGAGCAGCCCGGCGATGGCCAGCGCCTGATCCCGAACCGTTTCCGCGGGCAGGCGGACGCGCGGGCCGCTGGCGAGCAGGCGGTTCTCCGGGTCCTTCTGCAGCAGCTCCGGCGTGACCTTCGACGACTGGCGGTAGGTCGCACTGCTGACTATCAGCTTCTGCATCGCCTTCACGTCCCAGCCGGTGCGCATGAATTCCGTCGCCAGCCAGTCGAGCAGCTCGGGATGCGACGGCCACTCGCCCTGCGAGCCGAAGTCTTCCACCGTCTTCACCAGGCCCGTCCCGAAATACATCTGCCAGAAACGATTGACGGTGACGCGCGCCGTCAAAGGATTCGCCGGAGCCACCAGCCACTGCGCAAAGCCAAGGCGGTTATTGGGGGCGCCGGCCGGCAGCGGAGGCAGAGCGGCCGGCACGCCGGGCGCCACCTTTTCGCCGGGCCGGTCGTAGGCGCCGCGGATCAGCAGGAAGGTGTCGCGAGGCGTCTCTTGCTCCTGCATCACCATGACCGTGGGAATGCTATCCACGAATTGCTCGTGCTGCTTCCGCGCCTCGAGTAGTTGCCGCCACGCCTCCTGGATCTGTTCGGGAGCCTGTTTCTCGAGGAAATACCAGGCGATCTTGTCGGTCTGCGCCTTGGTGCGCTTTTGCTGCGGGATCGCCGCGACCTCGTTGATCGAGGCGGCTGTCGCCAGCACAGCCGCTTGCTCGGGCGGGAGCGCATCGTTGTAAATGTGCACGTCGCCGATCGAGCCGTGGAAGCGGTTGTCGGCGCCGCCGCCCCCGCCGATGCGCAACGGCTCTTTCGCCGCAAAGTTCTGGTTCAGCTCATCGAGCACCACCTTCAGCTTCTGCGGCTCCCCATCGACGTAAATCCGAACGCCATCCGCCGCTCGCGAGCCGTCGTAGGTGGCGAGAACATGATGCCGGCGATTCAGATCGAGCGCCTTTGCGGTCTCCACGCGCAGCGCATCGTCCAGCCAGCGCAGGACCAAATTGAGCTGCACCTTGCCGTCTTGCAGATAGAGGCCGTACCCCTGGCCTTCCGGGATGTCCTGCGTCCGGGTGACGATGGCGCCCGTCGGCGCGACAGGATTGATCCAGGCGGCTAGAGTGAACTTGTCGTAAAAGCCGAAGTTGGCCTTGTCGCCGGCGTTCACGAAGCGCTTACCGTCAAAGCTCTCGGCCTCGCCGGGGATCTCCGCCGCCAGGCCCCACGGAACCGCCCAGGAAATCGCGCCTGATCGATCAAGCGACGCTCGATCGAGGGACCCCTCCCAGCTTCGCTGGGCCTGGGTCACCTCGGGCTTCAGCTCCGCAAAGCGCTTCTCGGCCGCGGCCAGCTTCTGCTCCAGCTCCCGCAGCTTCCCCTGCTGCTCGGGCGTCGGCGCTGGGATCATCGGCGGCGAATTGCCGTATTTGTTCGCCCGGCCCCGTTCCGGGATGTTGTTGAAATACGCAAAAACCCGGTAGAACTCCTTCTGGGCGAACGGGTCGTACTTGTGGTCGTGACACCGGGTGCAGCCCAGGGTCAGCCCGAGCCAGACGGCAGACGTCGTCTCAACCCGATCGACCACGTATTCCACCGCATACTCCTCCGGAATGATCCCGCCCTCGCCGTTGCCCCGGTGATTGCGATTGAAGCCGCTGGCGATCTTCTGCTGGAGCGTGGCGTTGGGCAGCATGTCGCCGGCGATTTGCTCGACGGTGAACTCGTCGAACGGCATGTTCCGGTTGAAAGCCTCAATCACCCAGTCGCGCCACCGCCACATGAACCGCTCCGCATCGGTCTGGTAGCCGTTGGTGTCGGCGTAGCGCGCCCCGTCGAGCCACCGGGCCGCCATCCGCTCGCCGTATCCCGGCGAGGCCAGCAGCCGCTCCACGACCTTCTCGTAGGCGCCGGGCGAGTGATCCGCCAGGAAGGCATCGACCTCGGCGGGCGTCGGTGGCAGCCCGGTCAAATCGAGCGTCACGCGCCGGATAAGCCGCGCGCGGTCTGTTTCCGGCGACGGGCTCAACCCTTCGCGTTCCAGCCGTTCCAGAACAAAGAAGTCGATCCCGTTCCGCGGCCAGTCTTTGTTCTGAATCTTCGGAAACTCGGGCCGCTTGGGCGGGATCAAGGACCAATGTTTTTGCCACGGAGCGCCCTGCTCGATCCAGCGGCGGATGAGGTCGATCTCCCGGTCCGTCAGCGGGGCGCCCCCGAGCGGCATCCGCGTCGCCGGATTCTGCGCGGTGAGGCGCCCGATGATTTCGCTCTTCCCCAGATCGCCCGGAACAATAGCGAACCGCCTTTTGCCGAGGTCGCCCTTGGCGCCCGCTTCGGTGTCGAAGCGCAGCTTGGTGTTGCGCTTGGCCTGGTCGGGGCCGTGGCAGGTGTAGCACTTGTCCGAGAAGATAGGCCGGATGTCCCGATTGAACTCGACGGTCTGAGCGCCGGCGAAAATCGGCCAGACGATTAGAGCGCCCACAACAGCGCCCCCCGCCCGGCCGGCCAGCGTTCTGGTCCTCGCTATCATCAGACGTTCCAGCTACATTATAGTCCGGTAACACCCAAAGACCTAACCGGACGGGAAGCCGTCTGGACGCTTCTTGCCCGGTGGGCCGGCGGCTGCGGTCGGCCCCGAAGGGTCTGCACCGCCAAAGGCCGGCATGATCTCATGAACTTAAGCGATGAAACTGCCAAACGCCGACATCGCCCGGATCGACCGCCAGAAACTGGAAGCCTACCTATTGTCGGCTGCGCACCCGATAGGCAGGTCCAAGGCAAAGTTCTTCCACCTCCTGGGCTTCGGTGAGTCGAATGCTGCCCACTTGGAGAGGGCCCTGAGGGAGGTTGCGCAAACAGGGGAGATCGCAGCCATCGTCCGCTCGCCACATGGTGTAAAATACGTCGTCGACGGCTTGCTCCCAGCGCCGTCCGGAGATCGAGTCAAGTTGCGAACGATATGGATCATCGAAACCGGCGAACAACGCCCTCCCTTTGTCACCGCGTATCCGGTCTAAAGGCAGTTGTGCGAATGCGGATTGGTCCAGCGGGAGGAACCGTGAAGGCTGAGGGAGAGACTGGTCAGATCCTTGGTCAACCTTTTTCGCTCTTACAAAAGGGGCCGGCCCAAATTGACTCGGTGACGACAACAGGCTTCTTCCATATAATCTAGAATGGGAGTGATGTGATTGATTGTCCTGAAACTGCGACACGGTTGGGGGTCGTGAAATGATCCGCGAGATGGAAACGGTCGTGCTCACGCACGACTTATCTGAATACAGCCTGAAGGAAGGCGACATCGGAGCCGTCGTGCATTGCTACAATGACGCGGGCGCATTCGAGGTTGAGTTTGTCACGGCCGAGGGAAAGACCGTCGCGGTCCTGACTCTGACCGGCGCGGACATCCGCCCCCTCCACAGCCGGGAAATCCTTCATGTCCGGGAGCTCGCGTCCGCTCAGAGTTAAACCTGCTGGATCACCTTAAGCAGAGCCGTCAGCGAAGTCTCGCTCGCATGGGCCTTCCCCTTGGGGCTGCGGTAATGGGTCTCGAGCGTGAAGGTCTCCTTAAAGCCGTCTTTCAGCAACGCCCGGATCTGGCCCAGGTTGTCGAATTCGCCTTCGCCCACAGCGGACCACTCGACCTTCCCGTCCGGCCGATGCCGGTAATCGCGCAGGTGGACGTGGAAGATCCGCGCCGCGTCGAGCAAGCGGTAGCCGTCCGGAAACGACCGCTCGCCGCCGGCGCCGGCGTTGTTGGGATCCCAGGTGAGTCCCACGTTCTCGTTTCGAACGGCCTTGAGCAGCTCCGCCGAGTGCGCGCCGGTCTCCACGTAGCTGCCGCCGACGTTCTCCAACGCCAGCCGAAGGTTCTGCGCCTTGGCCCGCCGCCCCGCCTCCCGCACCAGCTCGTAAATGCGGGGAAGATCCTTCTTGCCCGGCTGCTCCCCCGGCTTATAGGTAAAAGCAAACACGCGGATCTTGTCCGTGCCGAAGATCTTGGCGCGGGCCATCGAGTCATCGAGCAGCTTCCACTGCTCGTCGAGCAAGCGCTGCCCCTCGGCCGTGTCCGGCGGCAGCGGCACTTTGAAGAAGCCTGTTCCCTCGATCGAGACCTTGATGCCATGCTCCTGGAACAGGTCGTGCGCCTCGCGGATCTTCCCGATCGGCTGCGCCGTATTGTACTGGCCCCAGATGTTGCGCACCTCGGCGTAGGACACCCCGAAGCGTCGCAAAAAGCGGATCGCCGTGAGCACGTCCTCGTCGATCTCATCGGTGGTGACGCCCAAGCGGACCTGCGACAGCGTAGCGGCGGAAAGCCCGCGCCAAAGCGAAGCCAGCGCCGGCGTGGATAGAATTTGGCGGCGAGAGTAGGATCCCATGGCCGCAATTATAGCGCGGGCGCCGGCCAGTCGGCGTGGGGTCGTTTCAGGTCTTTCCCGCCGGTGGAGACCTCAACGGCCCAGGGTGCCGGCGTGAAGAAGGAGATGGAGTGGGCGCGGCTCGGTGATAATGCGGCGCCTTCCCTTGGCTAGCAGCTATTAAGTATGTTAGATTCGCCACATATGAAGACCCTCGCTCTCGGTTTGCTCGTTACGCTCGGCGCCTTCGCACAGAAAATTGAAATCGAGTCCGATCCGGCCGTGGACTTCTCCAAATTCAAGACTTTCGCCATCCGCGACGGTCGCCTGAATAGCAGGAACCCGTCGCTTAACAGCGAGTTGATCCGAAAGCGGCTGAGCGCCGAC
>JBGOUJ010000421.1:0-6944 GCA_041477005.1 Terriglobia bacterium
CAAATGGCTCGGCCGCGCCGGCCGGGGGGCGTTCCTGAAGCGCGCGTCCCGGGGAGGGGCGTGGGCATAAGGCCAGGGACCTGACTGCAAGGTCCGAGCCGCATCCACGCCCTTAAAGCAGGATCGCGAACCCTTCCTGATGAAAATGACGATCGGCGGTCAGGATCTGGCGGATCTGGAGCCGGCGCATCGTGCTCATCGAAATGCAGTCCGTAAGGCTATATCCCTTGTCCCGGCGTTGCGAATAGAGGTCCAAACCCTGCAGGAACGACTCATGGGACTGTACCTGCACTTCGATCTTCGGTGAAGACAAGACCCTGATGACCATCTCGTGGGCACGAATCCGCGCCCAAGGACCTGCCCCCGCCACCGCGTTGAGGAACTCGGTAAGAACCTCTTCCGTGGTAACCAGTCCATCGGCGCCAAGCTTTCGGTGGGCAGTGGCGGCCGATTCTGCCAGTTCATCGTCGGGGTTTAGTATCGCTATGAGGTACGCCGTATCGACGAACGCCTTCATCGCTTTGGCGTGCCATACAGGTAGTGATCCACATTAGAACCCAAATCGCGGGGAAGGCGGCGAAGCTCGCCTCTCGGTATCTTCGACGCGATTTCCTCTAGCTCGGCTTCGAGGGAGCCTGGCCCGAAGCGCGTCGCCTCAATCGCAAGAATGCCAGTCCGGCCGTTCGCAGCCTTTCGTTTCTTCGGCGGCGCCTTCATAGCATCAGTATAGCCCGTTCCCCAAAAGCACGCCCGACCGGATGTGGGGCGGAATTCCATTCCACCTGGGACACTCAGGCCGACAACCTGATCCGCGCCCAAACCCGCCACATGCGACTATATATTGAGGCTAATTGAGGCTAAGAACGGTCGAGGAGTCCCCGCATCTCGTAGACCAGCTTAGGGCATACGCCGCGGCTAGCCCGGATGCCTCGTCCTGAAGCGCGCGGCAAGGGAGTGCGTCGCCATGAAGCTTGCAGACCTGCAGCCGGACGTCATCGAAAAACTTAGGCCATGGCGGTACGACCGCATCCTGGAAAAGCATGAGGGCCCCTTCGATTGGGGCGATGCCTTCAAGTATGAGGATCCGGAGTTTTTGGAAGTCGAAGGCCATCCGGTTCTCCTCCCGGTGCCCAGGGATCAGCACCCAAACATCCGCATTCTGCGTGCGATTTCTTCTCGCGACGGACAGTCCCTGACCCTCTTTCTCAAAGACCTAACCTACGCCCGGGACCCGACAGATGAGATGTTCTCTGGGGGCTTCATGGCGGTCTGCGACAGGTTCCCCGGACATGATTTCTTCGTCGCCACCGTATACCACGAGTGGTTCATCGTGGAGAACCCCCCGCAATAACCGACTTACGCTCTAAAGTTCCAGCAACGTCCGCTTCAGGTCCAGAGCCTCGGCGGTCAGCTTGGAATCCCGTTCCTGAGCGATGGAGTCCCACTGGCACTCAAAGGCTTCCACGAATGATCTCCGGGACTCTTCCTTTGTCTTTCCATAGCCCACCAGATAGAGCGGCCTGCATTCAAGAATCCAGTGGCCCTGCTCTTGGTGCGCCTCAACTTGGATAGCGTTGCGAAACCAGAAGCGCCGATCGGCGGAATGGATCTGCTTGATTGATTCGACCCTCGCGACGCTCCGCACAGCACGACCCTGCCGGCGTGGTAGCGGGCGGTGCGAACCCGACTTGGCGCTCCGCGAAGTCACCTTTCCACTATAGCTCTCCGGCCCAGCCGGGAGCGGTATATTAGTGACGTACCTACGCGGCCCGTGTCCGACCTCCGCTCCAGCTCGCTCTACAACGAAGACCTCGCCCCGGTCCCGCCCGAGCGCCGCAGTTGGGGCCTCTACAACTACGCCTCGCTGTGGGTCGGCATGAGTGTCTGCATCCCCACCTACATGCTCGCCTCCGGCCTGATCGCCGGCGGCATGAGCTGGTGGCAGGCGATCGGCACCATCCTGCTCGGCAACCTGATCGTCCTGATCCCCATGCTGCTCAACGCCCACGCCGGCGCGCGCTACGGCATTCCGTTCCCGGTGCTGGTGCGGGCCTCGTTCGGTGTGCTCGGCGCCAATGTCCCCGCCATCCTGCGGGCGCTGGTCGCCTGCGGCTGGTTCGGCATCCAGACCTGGATCGGCGGCCAGGCGATCTACGCCATGACGAAGATCCTCTGGCCCTCGTCGAGCCATTTCGCCGGCGGCGTTTGGGTCTGCTTCTTCTTTTTCTGGGGCCTGAATATTGTCGTCATCTGGCGCGGCATCAACACCATCAAGTTCCTGGAAGGCATCGGCGCGCCGTTCATGCTCGGGGTCGGCATTCTGCTGTTGTGGTGGGTGACCGATCTGGCGGGCGGCTTCGGGCCGGTCCTGAGCACCCCCAGCCGCTTTCAGACCACCACCGAATTCCTCCGCTTTTTCATCCCCTCGCTGACCGGCATGGTCGGCTTTTGGGCCACCGTCGCTCTGAACATCCCCGATTTCACGCGCTACGCCCGCTCCCAGCGCGCCCAGATGTGGGGCCAGGCTCTCGGCCTGCCCATCGCCATGACCCTCTACTCGTTCATCGGCGTGGCCGTGACCTCGGCCTCGGTGGTCCTCTTCCACGAAGCCATCTGGGACCCGGTCGCCCTGCTCGGCCGGTTCAACCGGCCCCTGGTCGCCTTCGTGGCTCTGATCGCCTTGCTGATCGCCACCCTCAACACCAACGTGGCCGCCAACGTCGTCTCGCCTTCCAACGATTTCTCGAACCTCAGCCCTCGCCGCATCTCGTTCCGGACCGGCGGCCTGATCACCGGCGTGCTCGGCGTCCTGATGATGCCCTGGAAGTTAATGGGCGACTACAGCGCCTACATTTTCGGATGGCTGGTCGGCTACTCTGGCTTGCTGGGGCCGATTGCGGGGATAATGGTTGTGGACTACTTTCTGGTCCGCCGCAAGGAGTTGGCCGTCGACGACCTCTACCTGCGCGGCCGCAGCTATGAATACAGCGGCGGGGTAAACTATCGCGCCCTGGCCGCGCTGGCGGCCGGAATCGCCGTGGCGCTGCTGGGCCTGGTCGTTCCGCCCGTGCGCTGGCTTTATGATTACGCCTGGTTCGTGGGATTTCTCGTGGCCGGGGCGGTCCACTTCGCTCTGACGCAGTCGCCCGCCGCCGAGCCCCTGGGAGAGGAAGAAGCATGATTGCCACAGCAACCGAAGTTCGCACTCTTAAGTTCTACGTCAACGGCCAATGGGTCGAGCCGGCCGGCCGCTCTCTGCACCCGGTCACCAACCCGGCCACGGGGGAGGTGATCGCCCAGGTCCCCTACGCCGCGGCCGACGATGTCGATCGCGCCGCCCGCGCCGCCCACCAGGCCTTCTTGAAGTGGCGGGAAGTCCCGGTGGTCGACCGCGTCCAGGTCCTCTATCGCTACAAGGACCTGCTCGAAAAGCACGCCGACGAGGTGGCCCGCATCCTGTCCACCGAAAACGGCAAGACGCTCGACGACGCTCGCGGCTCGGTCCGCCGCGCCATCCAGATGGTCGAGGTGTCGTGCGGCATGCCCAGCCTCATGATGGGCTACTCGCTCGACAACGTGGCTAAGGGCATCGACTGCCAGACCATTCGCCAGCCGCTGGGCGTCTGCGCCGGCATCTCGCCGTTCAACTTCCCGGCGATGGTCCCCATGTGGATGTACCCCTTCGCCATCGCCTGCGGCAACAGCTTCATCCTGAAGCCGTCCGAAAAGGTTCCGCTGACGCCCACGCGCGCCGCCGAGCTGCTCCACGATGCCGGCCTGCCGTCCGGGGTCTTCAACCTGGTCCACGGCGACAAAGCGGCGGTGGACGCCCTGCTGCATCATCCGCTGATCCGCGCTGTTTCCTTCGTCGGCTCGAGCCCTGTGGCCAAGTACGTTTACCAGACGGCCGCCGCCGAGGGGAAGCGCGTGCAGGCCCTGGGCGGCGCCAAAAATCATCTCGTGGTCATGCCCGATGCGGATTTCGAGAAGAGCGTGGACGCCATCATGGGATCCGCCTTCGGAGCCGCCGGCGAGCGCTGCCTGGCCGGTAGCGTGCTGGTCGCTGTGGGCGAAGCCGCCGATCCGCTGCTGAAAATCCTGCTCGACAAGACCCGCCGCCTCCGCTTGGGCGATGGAACGGCGCCCGGTACCGAAATGGGGCCGCTGGTGACCGCTGACCACCGCCAGCGCGTCCTCGGTTACATCGAGAAGGGCATCCAGGAGGGCGCCAAGCCCCTCTGCGACGGCCGCGAGATGATGCGCGACCACAAGGACGGCTACTTCGTCGGACCCACCATCTTCGACCACGTCCGTCCTGACATGACCATCGCCCGCGAGGAGATCTTCGGCCCCGTGCTTTCGGTCATCCGCGTCCCGTCGCTCGACCAGGCGATCGATCTGGTCAACAGCTCGGCGTTCGGCAACACCACGTCCATCTTCACGCGGGACGGCAAGGCGGCGCGCGAATATGCCCAGCGCATCGAAGTGGGGATGGTCGGAGTGAACATCGGCGTGGCCGCGCCGATGGCCTTCTTCCCGTTCTGCGGCTGGAAGAATTCCTTCTTCGGCGACCTGCACGCTCACGGCCGTGACGCGATCGCCTTCTATACCGAGCAGAAGGTCATCATGAGCCGCTGGTTCTAAGGGCACGCCGCGCGGCGCCGGGCAAGATCAGATTGACGCGAGTGCGCGTTCATCGGAGAGCGCACAGGGTGCGGCAGCGCCCTCAACAAGGCCCAGAAAAAGCTGCCGCGCTCCGTTGTGCGCGTTCACTGGAAGCAGTCGCGGGTTTTTGGAGTGCAACGATGCGCACCATTCGGGTCCTGTTTGTCCTGTTGGCTCTGGTTTCGATCGCTCTTGCCGAGCAAGACCCGAGTTCCAGGTCCCCCAGGATGCGCTCGCCGAAAATGAAGAGCCACGCCCGCATGTCCAATCCCCGCCCCGCCCGCCGCGGCGGGTCTACGAACAAGAGCAGGTCGTCCGCTCCGAAGAAGCCCCGCGCGCAGACGCGGCGATCCTCCTGAGGATTTTGGGGGCGAGGCCCCTCGCCTGATGAGCGATTTGCCCCAACCTGCCCAACCTGCTCTGCTATCTCATTGATACCGCATTAGCTCGATCTGCTGCCGCTGGTCATGAAATTGCCCGAGAGCCTTGTGGGAGGCGTGCCATGAAACGAGCAATGTTCCTGCTGGCCGGGCTCGTCATGCTGGCGGCGGTGGCTTTCGCGCAGGTGCCCGTGATCAATACCATCGACCCGGGCGAGGCCAAGCCGGGGGAAGTGATTACGGCGGTCGGCGTCCACCTGGAGAGCGCCAAGGTTTCTGAGGTGTACCTCACCGACGGCATCAACGACATCAAGATGGTCGTGGTCGAGCAGAAGGCGGAGAGCTTGAAGTTCAAGATTCCGAACGATGCCAAGGCGGGCGTCTACAACCTCATGCTGGCCACAGTGAGCAACCCGCCCATCCTGCTGGTGCAGCCGGTCAAGTGCACGGTCACGCACACCGAGGTGGAATAGTAGCGGTGAAATAGTATAATTGAGCTTCTGCCTATGAAAACCCCGAGTGCAAAACCCAGGGCCCCCACCAGGCGGAAGACGGCGATCGCCAAGCCTGATGGGTGGACCGGAGAGCAAAGGCATCAAATCGCCAAACTGGCCTACGAGCGCTTTCTGGCGCGCGGTGGCTATCCCGGCGATGAAATGCAGGATTGGCTCGAGGCCGAAGCGGAATTCGCCAAGAGCCTGCAGCCACCCAAGCTGCGGCGCGTCGCGACGGCCAAAGCCTGAAGGCTCGCTCAGCGCACCCGCCCGTATGGGGAGGGTGTGGTGTCGCCTGTAGCCTTGAGACTACGCCGCCTGTTTCGTACCACCAACGATTTGCGGGATCAGCTCGCCGGCCACGTCCGTCAGCCTCATGTGACGGCCGTTGAAATAGTAGGTCACGCGTTTGTGGTCGAGCCCCAGAAGGTGCATTAGTGTGGCGTGCAGATCGTGGGGAGTCACGACCTGTTCCTCTGCCTTGTAACCCACGTCATCCGTGGCGCCGATCTTCTGGCCGCCCTTGATCCCGGCGCCGGCCAGGAAGACGGTCATCGCTCCGGGGTTGTGGTCGCGGCCGATCCCGCGCTGGGAAATCGGCATTCGCCCGAACTCGGAGTGCCACATCACCAGGGTCTCGTCGAGCAGGCCGCGGCGCTTCAGGTCCGTAATGAGGCCGGCGATCGGCTTGTCCACTTCCGGAGCATGCATGCCGTGGTTGTCCACAATGCTGGCATGCGCGTCCCACGTGTCGACGTTCTGATTGACAATGGATCCGTTATAAAGCTGGATGAAGCGTACGCCCCGCTCCACCAGCCGCCGTGCCAGCAAGCACTGCTTGCCGAACGGCTCCGTCACCGGATGGTCCAGCCCGTAAAGGCGCTTGGTCTCCTCGCTCTCCCTGGAAATGTCGACCGCGTCCGGCGCGCACATCTGCATCCGGTAGGCCAGCTCGTAGGAAGCGATCCGGGCCGCCAGCTCCGAGCTGCCCGGGTGCTGCTCGGCATGGTTCTGGTTCATCCAGTTCAGTTGATCCAGGCGCGCCCTCTCCTCCTCCAGCGTGACGTATTGGGGCGGGGGAGACAGATCCAAAATCGGGTCGCCCGTGGCCCGGAACACCGTCCCCTGGTAGGCCGCCGGCAGGAAGCCGGCGCTCCAGTTGGCCGGACCGGAGAAGGGCCCGCCCCGCGCGTCGTAGATAACCACGAAGCCCGGCAGGTTCTGGTTTACGCTGCCCAGCCCATAGGTGACCCACGCGCCGACGCTCGGGAACCCCATCAGAATCGATCCGGTGTTCCATTCGTAGTGCGACAAGACGTGGTCGTTGGACTTGCCCTGGCAGGAATAAATGAACGCCAGCTCGTCCGCTATGCTCGCGATGTGGGGAAACAGTTCCGAAGCCCAA
>JBGOUJ010000422.1:0-6934 GCA_041477005.1 Terriglobia bacterium
ATCCGGCGCGCGACGCTGAAGGTGATCCAACCATGCCATTTAGAGGGCGCCGGTGGCTGGAGCTTCGCCTCCTGGTGTTCGGTTCTGGGACGGAGTTACCCGGAATCGCACAGCGCACAGCTCAGTCGGTCGCGATCCAGCCGTCTTGCAACTTGATGATGCGGCTGCCGTAGGAGGCGTTTCTCTCGGAGTGGGTCACCTGAATGATCGTGGCGCCGGCGTCGTTCAGCCTCTTGAACATCTCCATGATTTCCTGGCCCTGGCTGGAGTGCAGGTTGCCGGTGGGCTCGTCGGCCAGGATGATCTTGGGGCTGGAGACCATGGCGCGGGCCACGGCCACGAGCTGCTGCTGGCCGCCGGAGAGCTGATTGGGGTAGAGGTCCTTCTTGCCGACGATCTGAAACCGGTCCAGGATGTCGCACACGATGCTGTCGCGCTCCGACTTCCGGATGTCCCGGTAGGAGAGCGGGATATCGAGGTTCTCGTAGACCGTCAGGTTGTCCAGCAGGTGATAGCTCTGGAAGACGAAGCCGATGTATTTCTTGTACAGATCGCTGCGCTCTTTCTTGCCCAGCTTGTGGATCGGCTGGTCCGCGAAGTAATACTCGCCGCTCCAAGCGCTGTCGTGCATGCCGAGCACGTGCAGCAGCGTGGATTTGCCGGCGCCGGAAGGCCCCATGATGGAAACGAATTCGCCTTCCTTGATGGCGATGGTGATGCGGCGCAGGACAAAGGTCTTGGTGACGCCTTGCTGGTAAAATTTCTCGACGTTTCGCAGCTCGATCATAGGGTCCAAACTAGCAGGCCGGTCCGAGGCTCCGCAACCTTGCTATTTGCCCGGGTAAGGCCCCTTCCACAGACGCCACCAACTGGCTTCGCCCAGCCCCAGCGAATCCCACCAGAGGTCGAGGGCGCGCTTGTCGAGGCCCAGCGCCGCCTCCCGGGTGACGCCCGTGGGCAGCGGCGCCAGCGCCGCCAGGCGGTCGTAGACCTTACTGCGTTCGGCATGGTTCACGCGGGCGAGCAGGTGCCACAGGGTCAGGGCATCCTGCGGGCGCGCCGCATCGAGCACGGCATCGAGCAAAGCCGCGCGGTCGGCGGTCCCGGCCGCCTCGAAGTCCAGCTTGGAGAGCGCACCGCGCAAAGCCTCCGGGGCGTCCTCAAAGTACGGCGTGCCCGGGCCAACCCCCGGAAGGGTCGCGCAGGCCGCCCCCGCCGGCACAAAAGACTCACGGCCTTTCCACTCGAAGCCGACCCAGCCGTAGGTCGTGCGCACCAGGCCCGCCCCCGTCTTATCCACCTCCAGAGTGTAAGCGCAGCCCAGATCGACGGCCACCGCCGACGGCATCTCGACAAAGAATTGACGCGGCGGCGCCCAAATAGTCGCGTGGATTTTGCCACGCTCGAGCGCCATCCGCTGCTCGGTCAGGTGAGCCTTCATCAGCCGCACGCGCGTGTTCGGCTCGATCTCGAGCTGCCCGATGTCGCCAATGTCCATCCTGGCGCGGGAGCCGGCATCGGTCTCGAGCCATTGGCCGACGGTGAGGCGTCCGCCGTCGCCGATGCGATTGGCGCCGACCAGCGGCCGTCCCTCCACGCTCGTGACCCGCCAAGCCGCAGTGGGACCACGGGTCGAAACCCAAACGCCGGCCGCCACCAGAAGCATCGCCGCGGCCGCAGCCGGAAGGGGCATCCAGGAAGAGAGCCGGCGCCGTGGGAATGGAACCGCGCGGGCCGGGAGCCCCGGCGCCTGTCCCCCCCGGTGGCGCAGCCTGCCGAGAAGGGTCTCAAGCCGCTGGATCTCGGGGTCCGGCTCGCCGGAGCCGTCCCACAAGTAGTCGTCACGCATCGGCTTCCCTCCTTCCCAGTTTCTCGCGAAGCAGCTTCATTCCACGATGCAGGTTCACGCGCACCGAGGCCGGGGTCAGGCCGGTGCGCTCGGCGATCTCCGGCCCGCTCATGCCCTCCACCAGCCGCAAGATCATGGTCTCCCGATAGACTTCCGGCAGCGACCGGATCAGCGCCAAAGCCTCCAAGGCCTCGGCCTCCGGCGGATCCTCCGTGACCAGGTTTTCGGGCAGCTCGGTCATCTCGGCCGAGCGGCGGTGATAGTCGTGGGCGCGGTTGCGGGCAATCATGGCCAGCCAGCCGCCGAAAGCGGCGGCGTCGCGCAGGGTCGAGAGGCGCGATAGGGCCGACAAGAAGACGTCCTGGACCAGGTCGTCCACCTCGGCGCGCGGCACCCGAGCCAGCAGGATCCCGTGCACCATCCGCCCGTAAGCGTGGTAGAGCCGCGCAAAGGCGGCCCGGTCCCCGCCGCGAGCCGCTTCCACCAGCGGGGCATCATCCGAGGTTGCGGTCATCGGCGGCGCCGTCACCGGACGCCAACGCCTGATCCCAAGGCCAAGGGCTGTCTCCACGGAAAGAATCCCATACCCTACGATAACGACGCTGCCCGGCGCGAGGTGTTAACCGGGCAGATCGGGCCCACGATCCACGTTTTACGTTCCTCAAACGCACAATTCGGTCCCAAAACCGGACACCACCGGGTGGCTGGGTGGCCGCCCCAAGACCTTTTCGGTATCGATTCGTCAAATACCTGGGAGTAAAATAGGGTTGGCACGCCACTTGCCCACCGATTAGGGAGGATTCTCATGGATATCCCTCGCAAAGGGGCAGCTCGCAACCGTCTGATCCGCCGCATCGTCTTCGCCGTCATCGTGCTGGCTGCCATACCTCTGATCACGCTGGGCCTTTCGCGGCTCAAGCCGGCCGCTCCGACCGTCGAAGGGAGCACCGTGTGGCCTGACACGGTCAAACGCGGGCCGATGCTCCGCCAGGTGCGGGGCCTGGGGAAACTCGCCCCGGAGGAGGTCCTCTGGATCCCGGCGACTACAGATGGCCGCGTAGAGCGCATCTACGTCCAGCCGGGGACCGAGGTCAAGCCCGACACGATCCTGATGGATCTGAACAACCCCGACCTGCAAAACCAGTTGGTATCCGCCGAGTACGACTTGAAGTCCGCCGAGGCCAACTACATAAACTTGAAAGTGACCCTCGAAAGCAGCCGCCTGACTCAGGTGGCCGTCAGCACCAAGTCCAAGTCCGACCACCACCAGGCCGAGCTGAGGGCGCAGTCGGACGCGGAACTGTTCAAGCTGGGGCTGAAGCCGGACCTGGACGCGAAGCTCTCCCGAGTTACCGCCGACGAGTTGAACAACCAGCAGAAGATCGAGCAACAGCGTCTGGACATCAGTGCCGAATCCATTAAGGCGCAACTGGACGCGCAAAAGGTGCTGGTCGAGCAAAAGAAGGCCGCCTACGAGCTAAAGAAAAACCAGGTGGGTGATTTGAAGGTTCGCGCCGGGACCGTCGGCGTGCTGGTGCAGTTGGGCGCCGGGTTGGCCCCCGGGGCCACGACCCCTACCACGCTCGAAGTGGGCCAAAAGGTGATCGCCGGGGCGATCCTGGCGAAAGTGGTTCAGCCTTGGAAGCTCAAAGCCGAGCTACAGATCCAGGAGACCCAGGCCAAGGACATTCTGCTCGGACAGAAGGCCGATGTCGATACCCGCAACGGCATCATTCCGGGCAAGGTGATGCGCATCGATCCGGCCGCGGTGAATGGCACCGTGACGGTGGACGTGAAGCTGCTGGGGAGCCTGCCGAACGGCGCCCGGCCCGACTTGAGCGTGGACGGTACAATTGAGCTCGAGAAGCTGGACAACGTTCTCTTCGTCGGACGGCCCGTATTCGGCCAGCAGGACAGCCAGGTAACGCTGTTCAAGTACGACCCCGACGGCAAGGGGGCGGCCCGGGTGCAGGTGAAGTTCGGGCGAGCCTCCGTCAGTACGATCGAGATTCTGGAAGGCTTGAGGGAAGGCGACCGGGTGATCCTGTCGGATATGTCCGCCATGGACGCCCATGATCGCATTCGCTTGAATTAAAGGGGGGGGCAAGGAGAGATGAGCACATCCGAGACGGCGTTAATCCGGCTGGAAAGCGTCACCAAGGTTTTCGTCACCGACGAGGTGGAAACCCACGCTCTGTCGGGCATTCACATGGAGATCCGGAAGGGAGAGCACATTGCGATTTCCGGCCCCTCCGGCTGCGGCAAATCGACTTTGCTCTCCCTGCTCGGGCTGCTCGATTCGCCGACCGAAGGAAGCTATATACTCAACGGCCGCCCCGTGGAGAGCCTGAAGCTGAGCGAGCGGGCGCGCATCCGCAACCGCGAGATCGGCTTCATCTTTCAGGCGTTCAACTTGATTGGCGATCTGACGGTTTACGAAAACGTCGAGCTGCCGCTGACCTACCGCGGCATGCCGTCGGCGGAGCGGAAGAAACGCGTGGTCGAGGCGCTCGAGCGCGTGGGGATGTCGCACCGCATGAAGCATTACCCCTCGCAGCTCTCGGGCGGCCAGCAGCAGCGCGTGGCGGTGGCCCGGGCCTTAGGCGGCGACCCGCTGATCCTGCTCGCCGACGAGCCGACCGGAAACCTGGACTCGGCCAACGGCGAGGCGGTGATGCAGTTGCTCAACGAGCTGCACAAGACGGGGGCGACCATCTGCATCGTCACCCACGATCCCCGCTACGCCCGCTACGCCGAGCGCACCATCCACCTCTACGACGGACGCATCGTGGAAGAGAGTGTCGAAGCGGTGTCCTAACAGATGCTTCAGGATGCTCGTTACGGCTCAGCGGGGGGACCTCTGGGGGCGGCGAGCCGGAGCGTGTGCAGGGCTTTCGCGTCGCGGGCGAGTTCTTCGAGGCGCTCTGCGAAAAGCCGGCGCTGGGTCGCACCTTCGCGCAACTGGCGCGCGTTTCGGCTCGGGCCAAGGAAATGGCCGTGCGCGCCGCCCTCGGCGCCGGCCGCCGGCAGTGCTCCGTGGGTTTGGCATACTGCTTGCTTGCCGATGAGTGGCTCTCTATCAAAGAGGGATCGATGTCCGGGCAAGAACGACGCCGCGTCGAATGCCTCTGAGGCATTGATCCTGGAGTAGCTCAAGGTGGTGGTCTGCCACTGTCAGCGTGCTGGGGGATAGGAGGTTGCCATGAACCTGCCCTTAGTGAGCTTCGGGGTTCTTCTCATCGTAGGACCCACTATCAACGTCCGCAACGATCTGGAGAATGCATTCCAAAGCCTCAAAGAGGCAACAGAGTCGAAGAAAGACGCCGCCGAGGTGAAAGAACTGGCGGCGAAAACGTGCGCTCTGGCGCGCCAAGTGCTCTCCGCGCCCGGGCCCGAGAGCGACACAGAAACGGAAGCCTGGACCAAGCTCGTCGCCTATACGCGCGAGGTCGAGTTGTACACCGAATACGCGTTGTTTGCCACCGCCATCCAGGCTCCGCCCAAAGCGACTGTGGACCTGCTGTCCACACTCGAGCAGCAGAACCCCAAGAGCAAGTACCTCGATGAAACCTATTCCCGGTACTTCCTGGCGCTGAACCAGACGGGTGCGGCGTCCAGGATCCCAGCCGTCGCGGAAAAGGCCATCGCGTACTTTCCCAACAACGAGGACTTGCTGCTAGTGCTGGCCGACACGGCGATCAGCCGCAACCAGAACGACCGTGCGCTCGGCTACGCCAAGCGCCTGCTGGCAGTGCTCAGCAAGCACCCGAAGCCCGAAGGCCTTTCGCCTGCCGACTGGGATCGGAAGCGGAGCGCGGCTCTGGGACACGGCCACTGGATCGCCGGCCTCGTTTACAGCGAAAAGGCCCAGTACTACCTGGCCGATTCAGAACTGCGGGCGGCGCTGCCTCTTATCAAAGCCAACGAAGGGATGATGGGCCCCGCGCTGTTCCATCTTGGCCTGGCGAATTACCAGCTCGGCAAGATGATGATGAACAAGGCGATGGTGCTCCAAGGCGCAAAGTTCAGCGAGCAAGCGGCTGCCATCAATGGTCCGCTCTCGCAGCAGGCCTGGCACAACGCGCTGGTAATGAAAACCGAGGCCGGGAATATGCGCTAGCTACTAGCGCTGCTCGGCCACTCTTTCCAG
Source organism: Terriglobia bacterium (assembly GCA_041477005.1). Classification (GTDB taxonomy): domain Bacteria; phylum Acidobacteriota; class Terriglobia; order Bryobacterales; family JACQDG01; genus JBGOUJ01. The sequence continues at coordinate 6,000 of JBGOUJ010000422.1, forward strand.
CAGCTTCAGCAGGTCGATCGGGATGGGGAACACCACCGTCGTATTTTTTTCCACTCCGATTTCGGTCAAGGTCTGCAAGTAGCGAAGGACGACGGAGGTCGGCTGCTGGCTGAGCGTTTCAGCGGCCTGAGCGAGGTGTGTCGCCGCCTGCAGTTCTCCGTCGGCATGGATGATCTTCGCCCGCTTCTCGCGCTCCGCCTCGGCCTGCTTGGCGATGGCGCGGATCATCTCCGGCGGCAGATCGACCTGCTTGACCTCTACCATAGTCACCTTGATGCCCCACGGCCCGGTGTGCTCGTCCAGGATTTCCTGCAAGTGACGGTTCAGCTTTTCCCGTTCGGCGAGCAGGGTGTCGAGATCCACTTCGCCGAGCACCGACCGTAGCGTGGTCTGAGCCTTTTGCGAGGTGGCGTACAGGAAGTTGTTCACCTCCACCACCGCGCGCGACGGGTCGATCACCCGGAAGAAGATTACCGCGTTGACTTTAACGGTGACGTTATCGTGGGTGATCACGTCCTGCGGGGGGACTTCCATGGTCTCCACGCGCAGCGAAATCCGCACCATCCGATCGATGGGTTGGAACACCAGGATGATCCCCGGCCCTTTCGGCTTGGGGAGCAGCCGGCCCAGGCGGAAAATGACCCCGCGCTCGTACTCTGCGAGGATCTTGATCGAACTCAGCAGGTAGATGCCAAGAATGATCATCACAACAGAGCTGAAACTGAGGCCCACGCTCATCTTGCCCCCTTTCTGCGGCCGTCATGCGACCGTGCATGGCCCGCCTGCCAATGCGGCAGCGGTTCTTACAGAGGTAGATCTCGGGCGGCCCTTGCCGCCACTTCGGGTTGGTAGACCGGAAGGAGCCATTTTCCCGGCATGCGGGCGGCGACCGCGCTTGGCTTCCACCTCGGGCGTCGGGGCTGGGCGGTCGCCCC
>JBGOUJ010000423.1:0-6906 GCA_041477005.1 Terriglobia bacterium
GTCTTTGTTCCCTTTGCGCTCTTGGCGTCTTGGCGCGAAACCTTCCGGTCGGTTGGCTCGCGGCCCGGATTGGCGGGCGTCAGCGGTTGGTTTTCTTCTGTTCTTCTAGCTTGGCGAGAAAATCCTTCTCCGACTTTTCAATGAAGGCACGATATCCTTCGGGGTCGATAAACGGATTGGTCCCGCCCTTGCCCAGCTTCTCGAACTTCGCCTCCATGCCGTATTGCGACCCATGCGGCGCCAGGAAGACGTCGCAAGGAAGCGTCTTCAGCGCTCGAAAGCTGCGCTCGTAGTCGCCGGAGATCTGCGGATACTCGGCGTTGTTGACGAGCTTGTAGCCGGGGTTCACAGATGTGCTGCCGAAGATCACCACGTTGTAAGACCGGCTGCCTTCCCCAGCCTTCATGGTCCAGGTCGTATCACCCTTGGTGTGCCCCGGCGTCAGGTGGGCGGTCAGAGTCGTGCCGCCGAGCTTCACCTCCTCGCCGTCATGCAGCACCTGGTCCACCGCGCACCGCTTGCCGGAGCGGCCCCCGGCGATCACTTCGGCGTCCCCCTCCATCACCAGCACCCGCGCGCCGGTCAGCTCCTTGACCATCGCGTGCCCCGCCACGTGGTCGCCGTGGGCATGGCTGGCCAGCAGGATCTTGATGTCGCCGAAGCGGAACCCCAGCTTTTCCGTGCCTTCCCGGATGATCGGCACGGTCTGCTCGAAGCCGCTGTTGATCAGGATGAGACCTTGCGGCGTGGTAATCAGAAACGAAGCCAGATCGGCCGAGCCGACGTAGTAAATGTTGGCGATCACGTGGTGCGCCGGAAAGGGCTTGGACCATTCCGGCGGCGAGTTCCCGGTTTGGGCCGCCAGGGGCGCCAGCGCGAGCAACGCGAACAACGCGCCGCGACGAATCACGGCTATTTCCACTCCCAGGCTCTCGAGTGGGTCTTCCCGGTGCTTTCGTCGGCGTCGAACTCGAACACGCCGACCACATTGTTCAGCCGCGCCAACTGGGGCGATGTAGATTGATAATATATAGCTCCGCGGTACTTGACCGACCCGCCGTCGAACTTCCCGAGGCCGTGGCCTTTCCAGGTGGCAGTCCCTCCGTCCTTGGTGACCATGAACCCCTGCCCGGACCCGAATAAGGTTCCGTCCGCCCTCTGGACCGAAACGTAGGTCCCCGAATGGTTCACATCGACTCCCACCATCCTGCCGCTGTCCTCGAAGGTGACCTCCACCTTGAGGCCGCCGCCTTCAGCCGGCAGCACTCTCCGCAAAACCCTCTTTCCGCGCAACTCTCCAAGCAGATCACCGAGCATGACTCTTCCCTCCTCGTAAGGTGTGAGGCCAAGAGCATAGCACAGGAAGCGTGCCCAAAGGTGGGATGGTGGGCGAGCCATTTTCCAGAGCCGACCACTTCCCTGTCGTGCGAACGGTCAATGCTTGAAGCGGTATCCCAGGATCATCTTCACGAGCAGATGGTCGGTGCTCGCAGTAACGCCGAGCCCGACGGCCACGTTGAACTCCCAGTCGGGTGACAGGTTCAGGTCGAGGGCCGGCATGATCTGCTGCTGTTGGTCGCGCAAGGGGTCGAAGCCCGTGATGGGGCCCAAGGCCCCGTAATATTCCAGGCCTGCCGCCACCTTCTTGCTCACGTCATAACTGAACTTGAAATTGGGCGAAAACTCGAAGCCCTTGCCGGCGTTTGGTCCATGAAAGCTCTTCTCGAACGTCGGGTTGAAGTCGAAGTACCAGCGACCCAACTTCTTGTCGATGATGGGGCGGATTTCCCACGTCCAGGTGTCGGGCGAATAAACCCGCCTCTGGTAGCCGAACTCCTGCGAGAGGCTCAAGCCGACGGGCAGGTGCCAGCTCTCCGGGGCGCGGAAGCGCGGCCGGATGTGATCACCGACCCACGACCATCCGTATCCGGGCTGCGCGCTGGTGAAGATATAAAAGCCGCACTCGAACCAGGGCGTGAAACCGTGAGTGATCTCGATGGTTTCGTGCCACTGGTGTTCCGTGGGGCGTGTGCCGTCGGTGGGCGCCTTGTCGCCCTTCACGGTGAAGTTGTTGTGCAACTCGACCATGGTGCTCCCGGGTTCGACGGTATCGTAACTGTAAACCTGGATCTCATAGTTGCCTTGCCCGTAAACAGCGGGGCCCGGCAGGCACACCAAGGCCAGCGCCAGCCCTCTGACCTTCGCGAGCCGGGTGATTCCACCACTCGTTGGTTCCACTGACATCGGCTAGAGCACTCCGCAGCTAAGACAAGAAGCTTATCTTGACAGAGGTTCTTCTGACAACCTTCAAAGCTCGGATACAGACTGTGCAATGGAAACCAGCCGGTGCATGATGACTGCATGGGAGGGCATCGGAAGGGCTATGTGGCGCACCGGGCCAGCGCAAACGACCGTCACGCTGATGCTATTCTGGAAGACGAGGAAGGGCCCGCATGTGGAAAACTCTTGCCATTTGCCTGCTTGCGACCACCCTGGCGACGGGAGCTTCGAATCCCCCTGCCAAGGTTTTTGCGTTCCCGTATTCGATCGACGATCTGCCCAACGGTCTCCGCCTGGTCACGGTAAACACCGGCCTCCCGAACATCGTGGCGCTCTACACCGTGGTGCGGACCGGCTCGCGCAATGAAGTCGAGCCGGGAAAATCGGGCTTCGCCCACCTGTTCGAGCACCTGATGTTTCGCGGCACCGAAAAATATCCGCCCGAGAAATGGGAAGCGGTGATGCAGGCGGCCGGCGCCCAGACCAACGCTTACACCACCGACGACCGCACCGTCTACCACGCCGTGTTCGCCAAAGAGGACCTGGAGCCGGTGCTGACCATCGAAGGCGACCGCTTCCAGAACCTGAAATACTCCGAAGAGAGCTTCAAGACCGAAACCCGCGCCGTGCTCGGGGAATACAACAAGAACAGCTCCAACCCTTTCCGCAAGCTTTTCGAGGCAATCCAGGAGACGGCTTTCACTACCCATACTTACCGGCACACCACGATGGGCTTCATCCGGGACGTCGAGAGTATGCCGCAGGAGTACCAGTACAGCCTGCAGTTCTTCGACCGCTGGTACCGCCCCGAGAACACGATCATCTGCCTGGTCGGCGACGTGGACCGCCAGGCAGCGCTGGCGCTGGTGAAGAAATACTTCGGGAGCTGGAAGAGGGGCGGCTACAAATCCGACATCGCGGTCGAGCCTCCGCAGACCGAGCCCCGGACGACCCACGTGGATTGGCCCACCTCCACGTTGCCGCTGGTGGCCGTCTCCTTCAAGGCGCCGGCCTACGACGACGAGAAGAAGGACTCCGCCGCCCTCGATATCGCTTCCTACCAGGCGTTTTCGCAGAGCTCCGACCTCTATCGCAAACTGGTGATCGTGGAGCAGAAGGTGGACGTTTTGTTTTCCGATGCCTCGGACCACATCGATCCGTTCTTGTTCACCGTGGGCGCCCGAGTCAAAAACCCCAAGGACCTGGAGTATGTCCGGCAGCAAATCCTGGACACCTACGAGGGGCTGCGGTCACAGCCCATTAAGCGGGCGGAGCTGGAGGAGGTCAAATCGCACCTGCTTTATGAGTTCGCTCTGAGCCTGAACAGCACGGCGCGGGTGGCCGAGGGTCTCGCCTCCTTCGTCGCGCTGCGGCGGACTCCCGAGACGATCAACAAGCGATACGCCCTCTACCGGGAGATCACGGCGGAGGACGTGCAGGCGGCGGCCCGAAAATACTTCGCGCCGCAGGCCCGCACCATTACCACGCTCAGCACTAAGCCCGGCCCGAGCCAGGCCTCGACGGGAGGCGGCCCCGGAGGCAAGCAATGATCCGCCGCACCGCCCTGGCCGCTTCCCTGCTGGCCGCCGCGCTTTTCGCTCAGAAAATCGAGACCGTGACGCTTCCCTCCAGCGCGCCGCTCGTCACGTTTCGCATCCTGTTCAAGACCGGCGCCGCCTCCGACCCGGCCGGCAAGGAGGGCGCGGCCGCGCTCACCGCCGCCATGCTCGCCGCAGGCGGATCGCGCGAGATGAGCTACGAGCAGATCGTGCGCGCCCTGTTCCCTATGGCCGCCGCCATCCACTCCCAGACCGACAAGGAGATGACGGTCTTCTACGGGACCACCCACGCCGACAACCTGGAGAAATACTACGGCTTGCTGCGGTCCATGCTGCTCGATCCCGGCTGGCGCGAGGACGATTTCCGCCGCCTCAAGATGGACGCCATCAATCACCTCCGCGTCGAGCTGCGCGGCAACAACGACGAAGAGCTGGGCAAGGAAGCGCTCTACCTCCGGATCTACGACAGCCATCCCTATGGCCACGAAAATACCGGCGCGGTGAGCGCTCTCGAGAAGATGACCCTCGACGACTTGAAGAGCTTCTACCGGCGCAACTATACGCGAGCCGGTCTGGTCATCGGCCTGGCCGGCGGCTACCCGAAGGGGTTCGCCGAGCGGGTCACCGCCGATTTTGCCCGCCTGCCGGAGCAGGCTCCTCCTGCGGCCGAGCTGCCGGAACCGAAAGCGCTGCCGAAACTGCGCGTCCGCCTGATTGAGAAGAACACCCGCGCCACGGCCATCTCTCTCGGGTTCCCCCTGGCTGTCAACCGCTCTTCGCCCGATTGGCCCGCGCTTCTGGTGGCGCAATCTTACCTGGGCCAGCACCGCTCGAGCAAGGGCCGGCTCTACAACCGCCTGCGGGAGCTGCGCGGCCTCAACTATGGCGACTACGCCTACATTGAATACTTTCCGCGCGGAATGTCCCTGACGGAGCCCGAACCGAACCTGGGCCGGCGGCAGCAGATCTTCCAGATCTGGATCCGTCCGGTCGAGCCGCAAAACGGGATGTTTGTTCTGCGAGCGGCGCTATACGAGCTCAACCGCCTCGTGGAGCGGGGCCTCTCGAAAGAGGAGTTCGAAGCCACGCGGCAGTTCCTTTCCAAGTTCGTCAACCTGCTGACCCAGACCCAGGGGGCGCAGCTCGGCTATCTGCTCGACAGCAAGTATTACGGCATCCCCGAGTTCAACGGCTACGTCAAGAGCGCGCTCGAGCGTCTCTCCGTGGACGACGTCAACGGCGCCATCAGGAAGCACCTGCGCGCCACGAACCTGGACGTCATCATCGTCACCAAGGACGCCAAGGGGATGAAGGACGCGATCCTCTCGGGCGCGCCCTCAACGATGACCTACGTTGCGCAGAAGCCCAAAGAGGTGCTGGACGAGGACAAGCGGATTGGAAGCTACAGGCTGGACGTGAGTGCGGTTGACGTGGTTCCTGCCGACACCGTCTTCGAGCGCTGAACCGGGTCCCCCAATGGAACCCCCGATGAACGCCCGCTAAACTAAAACGTGGGGTTTTTATCGGCGTTCATCTGCGTTCATCTGCGGTTCCATTTTGGGGGTTTTCACAGCTTCGGCGCCGGCGGCGGCAACTCGCGGGCCTCGACTTCGGACCGAAAGCCCACCCGGTTGTGGCTGCCGTCGCAAAACGGCTTGTTCTCCGAGTGCCCGCAGCGGCACAGCGAGATCACCGCGCGTCCACCGAGGCCGAACGGCCTCCCCGCAGCATCGCAAAGCGTCATCTCGCCTTCCAGCCGGAGCGGGCCGTTGTTGCCGACTGTTATCTTCATTCGCCTCCTAACTTAACTCAGGCCGCCCTGGCCAGAGAACTCTCCTGATACTCCGCCAGGCCCAGTTTCTCGAGCAGCCGGATCACCGGCCAAGCCGGGTCAAACTCGCTGTCCAACGCCTTCATCCGGGCCGACGTGGGAAACTCGTGGTGGTTGTTGTGGAGGCCCTCGCCGGCCGTGATCCAGGCCACCCACTGCAGGTTGGTCGCCAGGTTGTCGAAGTTGCGGCGGCCGACTTTGTGGCAGACGCTGTTGACCATCGAGTTGAGGAAAACGTAGATGCCGGCGTGCAGATACCAGCACGCTACGCCCAGAATGGCGCCCATCCAGAAGCCGGCGTGGAACAGCAGCCCGAACGCGACCGCCAGCAGGGCTGCGCCCAGGATCGGCCCGGCGCCGCCCGCGCGCGGAGTGCGGTCGATCCAGTCATTTTCCCAGTTGGGTGTGTACTTCTCGATCGTCTCCGGGTTGTGGCCCTCCTTCTTGTACATCAAGTAGTTGAAGAAGAGAACCTTCCAGAGGCCTTCGAGATAGGGGCTGTGCGGATCACCCTCGCGATCGGAGAAGTGGTGGTGCTTGCGATGCACGGCCGCCCACTGGCGGGGCACCAGTCCGGTGGCGAGGGAGAGTTCCAGGTGCATCAGGAAGGCGACGGCTGGATGCAGTTTGAGGCCGCGATGGGTCACCGATCGATGTAGGTAAATCGTCGTGCAAAAATTGGAGAGCTGTGCCAGGCAGAAAGTCACCAGTAGAGCCCAGAGTATCGTCGACAAAGTCATGTTTTCCCGTACTCCACAGATCGGCCATCGCCTTCAACCCAACCGTTGGAAGCTCCCCGGAACCAACCGCTCTTTGAAAAGGAGTGCAGGGCGCTGGCAGGCCGAACGTAGACCCATAGTACCACGCTCCGAGCCGAGGGCCTGGAAAAATTCGGAATGTCTCTGCCCACCACCCGTCGTTTGGCAGGGTGTTTATTCTGACTTCTGGCTCCTGCCTTCTGTCTGGGCTAAATCCCTTTGGCCAGGAACCCCCCGTCGACCGGCAGGGTGACGCCGGTGATGAAGGAAGCGGCGTCAGAAACCAGAAAGACCGCCGCGCCGACCAGCTCATCCAGGTTGCCGATGCGCCCCATCGGCGTGCGGTTGACGATCGCCTGCAGGCGCTCGGGGATGTCGAGCACCCGGGTGTTCAAGGGGGTGCGGAACACGCCGGGGGCGATGGCATTGACGCGGATGTTGTGCTTGGCCCACTCGACGGCGAGCGTCTCGGTCAGCA
>JBGOUJ010000424.1:0-6877 GCA_041477005.1 Terriglobia bacterium
CGCCGCTTGCCCTGCAGGATCGCGCGATGCAGGGCATCAGCCTTCCCGAGGCCCGACGGCTGGCTCTCATGAGTGTGCCCGCGGTGCTGGCACTGCGAGAGAATCGGATCGAGAAAAGGATCGGAGCGCTCGCAGTTCAAGAACGTCTTGCCGCCGTCGGTGCTCTTCCTTCGCCCGTACAGATAGATCGTCCCGTCGGCCGCAAGGATGGAGCGCGAAAACCAGGACCCGTCTCGCGCCCCGGTATAGCGCCGGGGCCCGTCGACCCTTGACGTGCTCGCCCGGCCCTGCATGCCGGTTAGGCCGGCGCCTGCCGTGGCCCCGACACTCCGGACCAGGAATTGCCGGCGGGAGAGACTGGTGGCATCTGGCATACATCACCAATACAGCCGCAACGCGAACTGGATCTCTCTCGGTGTGGTCGCAGTGCTGAAGATCTGCCCGAACGTGGGGCTGGCGATGTCCGTCACGGGGGCTCCGAAATTTGTTCGGTTCAAGATGTTGAACATCTCGGCTCGGAAGCCCAGCCCGGCCTGCTCACTCCAAAAGCGGAGGGGGAACTCTTTTCTTAAGGAGAAGTCCCACGTTGCCAGTCCTGGTCCGTACAGGATATTTCTACCGGCGTTGCCGAAAGTGAAATCCAGGGGCCGGGCGAAGGCAGACTGGTCCCAGAAGTGCTCTCGCCTTCGCTGGTCTGTGGGGAGGTTACCGTTACCGGTCCGGTTCGGCCGAGTGGACCGCCCCGTGTTGCTCCCGATTACGCCGCTCACAGAGGGTGAAAAGGGGAACCCGCTCTGCAGAGTTACGATGCCGCCGAGTTCCCAACGGTCAATAAACGGTCCGATCCACGAGGGCCGGTTGCTGAAGCCCGCGCGACCTTTGCCGACCGGCAACTCGTACGCATAGCTCATGGTAAAGCGGTGCGCCAGGTTGAAGTAAGCCAACGCCTTCTCACAACGCAGGCAATTGATATCTTGCTGTCGACCATCGATGAATTCATCGGCATTACTCAGCGCCTTGCCGGTCGTATACCCCAGCAGGAAGGAAAGCCCGTGCCCCATTCTTTTCACCGCCCGCACCGTCATCCCATTGTACGTGCTGAACTGGTAATTGCCGAGCACCATGATGGGACCAAACCCCTGGTACGGCCGCCGCGAATCCACTGCTCCCGGACCCGGCACACGCACTTGGTTGATGTCGAGGGTGCTGATGTTTTTCACACCGTGGTTGCCCGTGTAGCCGACCTCGACCATCAGGTCCGGCGCGACCTCACGCTGAATGTTCAAAGCCCACATCTCGACGTAGCCATTCAGGAACTTCCGATTGCCGGGGAACGTCCACGTGCGGATTGGCAGCCGCGAGGCCGCCACGCCGGCCGCCCCGGTGGAGACCAACGAGATGGTCGGCGTCGTTGGGTCGGACGTCGCCTGGAAGCGGTTCGTGAAGGGGGGCAACGTGGTGCTGCATCGAATTCCGAGGGCTGAGGGAGTGTTGAAGAAAATGCCCGCCCCTCCGCGCACTACTGTCTTTTGCTTGCCGCCGAGGCTGTAAGCAAAGCCGGCTCGTGGGCTGAAGTTATTTGTGTCCGCATCGTAGACCGACTTGCCGTTCTCGATGCGGATCGGGATATCCGGGCGCTGCGTCTGATAGAAGCTCTGGACGTCGAAGCCGGACCGCTCGATCACGAAGCTGGGGAAAACCAAGCCTCCGAAGGAAGGCTCGAACGCCGCCAGCACCCTGTCATTCACCGGCAGGTCGAGGTCGTAGCGTACGCCCAGGTTCAAGGTGAGGCGCGAGGTGGCTCGCCAGTCGTCCTGGACGAAGGCACCAAACTTGGTTTGGCGCGGGTACGTAATCGGGCTGAAGCCGGCCTTCGTCACGGTCGCCGGGGCATCCATGAGCGCATCGGCCACGGGATGTCCGCTGAACTGACCGGTATATGTGCCGCTGCCGTTCTGGCGCGTTCCGAGAGCGAAGCTCTTGAACTGCGCACGCGGAACACTGCCGCCGAACTTCAGGGTATGCCGTCCCTTGATCCAGGTCAGCGTATCGCCGATCTCGTAATTATTCATGATCTGCAATACAGTCTGCCCGGTGCCGATGCCGTCATAGGTGGCGATACTCAGCGAGTTAGGAAGGGTGATCTCATTTGTCGCTCCGACGGGCAATTCGATGCCGAGCACCCCGAGGTTCTTTGCGAATGGCGTTCCACGCGCCTCCGCCTCGTCGTTGAACACCCAGCGAGTGTAGCCTAGCCGCACTTCGTTGAGCAGGGTCGGACGGAAGATCTTCTCGTAACCTACCACTGCGCCGCGGGTATCGTTCACGTGGTGCCCGCCGCTGAGTCCGGGAATCAATCCCGGCGTGAATGAGGTGTCGTCCCGGTAAGAAAAGCGGACGAAAACGTGGTCATTGCTACTCAGGTGATGATCCGTCCGGACAAGGAAGCGGTCGTCGTTGACCGACTGCGGAGTCTGATTGACGTAATTCGCGTTGGGATCCGAGCGGTTCGGCTGCGGGTAATAACCCAGGATCGCCTTGAGCACCGGATCGATCCGGCTGGCGGGCACCTGGTTATTGGGGAAATTGACGCCGCTTCTGGGATCTCGGATCGGCACGGTGAAGATCCCGCTCAACTGATCCGGAGTCGGGATCCTTCCGATCTGCACGCTAGCCCGTCGCTCGCGCTCTCCTTCGTAATTCACGAACCAGAAATGCTTATCGCGAACTACCGGGCCGCCCAACGAGAACCCGAACTGGTTGCGGCGTAGGGAGGGCTTGGTTCGGTTCGACGTCGGAAAGAAGCCACTAGCATCCAGTTTGTCGTTGCGCAGGTATTCGAACGCGGATCCATGCAGGCTGTTAGTGCCCGACTTGGTCGCCACAACGACGGACAGTCCGGCGGCCTGATGTTCCGCAGAGAACAGTCCGGTCTCGGCCTTGAATTCCCGGATAGCATCCACAGAAGGCGATTCGACCAGGCTGTTGGTGGCCCCCTCGCGGTTGTTGACGCCATCCATCAAGTAGTTATTGAAGTCGCCCATGAGGCCGTTGGCCGAAAAAAGTCGGACGCCGGTCCAGCCACTAGCTCTGCCCTGGTTGACTCCCGCCGTAAGCAAGGCTAACTGCATGAAGTCGCGCCCGTTGAGGGGTAATTGCGCCACCTGCTGCTGGTCGATGACCTGGCCCAATTCCGCCGTGCCGTTCTCGAGCACAGGCGCTTGGCCGGTCACTTCAACAGACTCGGTCACCGCACCCACCTCGATCGAGATGTCGACACGGGCCTTCTGGGCGACGAGCAGGACAATGTTGGTGACGGTCTTCTTCTTAAAGCCAGTCGCCTCTGCCCGAATCTCGTACCTTCCCGGCGGCAGATTCGGTGCCACGTATTGCCCAACGTCGTTAGGGACCGCCTTGGTCGAAACATTGGTTTCCATGTTCACTACGGTCACAGTAGCTCCAGGCACTACTGCCCCGGAAGCATCCGTTACGGTTCCCAAGAGAGTTGCCTCCTGTGCGTGGGCCGGAGACAGCCCGAAGAGACTGACCAGAACGCCAATGGAAAATGCCAGAACGACTCGTCGCATGTTAGAAGCTCCTTGTGTGTTCATTTCCCGGCTGATTCTTTCACTGTGTAGTAGTGATCTGCTGCGAGGTTGTGCAGCGTATCGGTGACGCTGCTCGGCCATCGAATGGTGACTGTGTCCACCTTGTCCGCGCCGCCGAGGCCGACTAGCAAGCGCGGGTCACTCGCACTCAGATAGCTGCCCCCGCCGGTCTTCTGGAAATGGCGCACCCACCCTCCCGCCTGAATGGTGATCTTGGCGCCGACACCGTCACGGTTGCTCCTCATTCCGATCAAGCGGAGACCCAGCCAGTGATTTCCTTTGTCGCCCTCGTTGTGCAGCAGCTCGCCAGGCCCACCGTTATTGCTCACCAGCAGGTCCGGGTAGCCATCGTTGTCGAAGTCTCCTACTGCCAGCCCTCGCCCGACCCGTGGGCGCATGAAGTCTTTACCCATCGCTCCAGAGACCTCCACGAGGGTAGACCCGGTGTTCCGATACATCTGACGCGACTGTGCGTACGCGACGTTGGGCATATAACGGTCGATGATGTCGATCACGTGACCGTTGATGACGGCCAGATCCTGCAGACCATCGTTGTCGTAGTCGAGGAAGCGTGCACCGAAGCCGACGGATCGCTGTGTCTGTTTGGCCAAGCCCCAGGGCACGGTCGCGTCCAGGTACTTTCCATCCTTCGCTGAGAGATAGAGGCGGTTCAGCTCGTAGTGGTAATGGCTCACGAAGAGATCGAGCTGGCCGTCATGATTGAGATCCGCGGCATCCACGCCCATGCCCGCCTCGGCCAGCCCCTCCTCGCTGTATGCCACCCCCACCTCGAGCGCCACCTCCGTGAATGTCCCATTGCCGTTGTTTCGCCAGAGGAAGTTCTCCATGGCGTCGTTCGCCACGAAAACGTCCATCCAGCCGTCGTTGTTGAAGTCGAAGGCCACGATGCCGAGGCCCCGCCCCCGCAGCTTGCCGATGCCGCTCTTTTCGCTGACGTCTTCGAAGATGCCGTTGCCTTTGTTCCGGTAGAGACGCGCCGGCAGGCCCCGGTAGGTCTTCGGATGGCAGTAAGAGTTCGAGTCGGCCCCGCCTACCTCGCACGTAACGTTCGCATCGGGGCTCCAGTCGATGTAGTTGATCACCATCAGGTCGAGAAGCCCGTCATTGTCGAAATCGAAGAAAGCTGCACTCGAGCCCCAGCGCCCGGGGTTTTCGACACCGGCGACGACGGTCACATCGCGGAAGTGGCCGTTGCGCTCGTTGTGATATAGCACCGATTTGCCGACGCCGGTGACGTACAGGTCCGGGTAGCCGTCGTTGTCGTAATCACCAGCTGCGACCCCCATGTAAAAGCCGCTCGGTTCTGCGAGGCCTGCCTGCTCTGTTACGTCAGTAAAGGTTCCGTCGCCGTGGTTGCGGTAGAGGGCGTTACGCAACGGATGCCGCGGCTTGTAGGCCACGGTCGGTCCGCTATTGAGGAAAAACGCGTCCATCCAGCCGTCGCCGTCGTAGTCGAGCCAGGCGCAACCGGCCCCCATTGTCTCGATGAGAAGCTTGCGGGGCGAGTTGGCATTGTCGTGCCGGAACAGAATTCCGGATCGCGCCGCGATATCCGAGAAACGAGCCTCGCCGCCGTGATTCGTTGGCGCTGCCAGCAGAGCAAGCGCGAGCGGAAGTATGACGGCTCGGATCGGACTCACGGCTTGGCGCCCCCGTTTTTCAAAGCCCGTCCCCGGGCAAAGATTTCCTGAGCCTTTTGAGCTTGCCCGAGGTTTTCATAGGCACGGCCCAGCATGAAATAAACCTCGTCCCGGCCCGGATTACGCGCGATCGCCTGTTCGAAGTGTTCGGCGGCCTGCGACCAGTTGCCCTGACGCTGTTCAATCACGCCCAGCTCAATCTGCGCGGCGTCGAAAGCAGGCTTCAGACTCACGACCTTTTCGAGCCACTTCCGCGCCTCACCCAGCTCGTTTTCGAGAAAGTAGCAGTCAGCTAGGTAGTACATAGCGCGGTAATGCTCCGGCGCGCGTTGCAGCTCCAGGGTGAGTTCTGCTTTGGCTTTCGTGAGTTCCCGCTGGCGCCAGTAGAGCAGGCCGAAACCGAAGTGCAGATCGGGGTAGCCAGGGTCGATCTCCCTCGCTTCGACGAGGTATTTCTCAGCGTCTCGCAGCTCCTCCATCCCCGAGTATGCCTGCCCAAGCATCAGCCCAATCCAGGCGGAGCGTGTACCAGAGGTACGGTAATGTCGCAGTAGCTCGACCGCGGGTTCGAATTGCTGCTCCTGGATGTAGGCGCCGGCCAGCAGCCGTCCGACCTCGGGATCGGCGGGTTTGGATCCGAAGGCGCTTTCGATCTCCTCGATCGCCATGCGGTTGCGCGCCAGCGCCAGATAGGAGCTGACCAGAAAACGACGCAGTTGCGTGTCCTGCGGCAGGCCCTTCTTGGCTTTGCCGAACGCGGCTATAGCTTCCTCGTATTCGGAGAGCTGCACGTAGCAGATTCCGAGATTCCGCTGGAATTCCGGACGGTCTGGGTCGAGCCGCAGCGCTTCTCGATACGCTTGCACAGCGTCCCGAAACCGCCCGAGCTTAGCAAGGGCTATGCCCAGATTGTTGTAAGCTTCGACGAGCTGCGGATCGGTCTTCAACGCAAGATGATACCCGTCAATTGCGGCCCCGTAGCGTCCCGCGCGGCGATCGGCGTCGGCCTGCTGGAGCAGCGAGTTCGCATCGGCAGCGTACACAAGCGCTGGCGCCCAAAGGATGGCGACGGCTTTGACGAGGATTCTCATCGCACCAAGACCTTGACCCAGGCGACGGCATTCCTGCCGTAGGCGGTCAGTTCTTCGGTATCCGGCTCGAGCGGCTGCAGCCGGCCCGCGCTATCCCGGGCGCGGCACCCGATGACGTGTTCGCCTGGTTGCGGCTCGGGCCACGGGAACTCCCAGAGCCGCCAGGCGTAGGGGGCGGACTCGTGGCTGAGGTTTGCCTGTTGCCAGCTCTTGCCCCTGTCCAGGCTGACATCGACCGTACTGACCTCCGCTTCGCCTGACCATGCCGCGCCGCGAATCACGTAAGGCCGGCGGGACAGCAGCGTATTCGGCACGGGCCGGGCGATCTGCGATTTCACCCGCAACTCGCGGGCGGGTCTCACCTCGTGGCCGTTTGCTGTGCGCCGAAGAAAAACGTAGCGCCGCGACTGAAAAACCCCTTCGAATGGCTCCTTGGTGACAATGACCCGCGTAAGCCACTTGACCGAATTGGCCGCATACCATCCAGGTATGACAGCGCGCACCGGGAATCCCAGCG
>JBGOUJ010000425.1:0-6840 GCA_041477005.1 Terriglobia bacterium
GACGGACGTGGCTGTGAGCGCACCCTATCAGCGCCGCAGCACGACATTTCCCCAAAACGCCTACGATAGCAATGTTCAACCCGCCGCTCGATGTGTGCTATCGCCTCGGCAGGCTATAAGCAAGTACGAAACGAGGGGATGGGCCCGCTCTCGGCCGCTGTGATTCCGCACGGAGCGCCGTTCGCAGCAAGACGGGCCGAGATGGCGGACGCTCGGCTGTGATTCCACCCCCGGATAAGGGGTGAAACCATGTCTCCGCCGGGGCATGGTAAAATAAGGCTTCCGCCGCTTGATTTCTCTCCGGCGGGTTCGGCCGTCTCCCTATGAAAATCGGTTTCGTCAGCCTGGGCTGCCCGAAGAACCTCGTGGATAGCGAAGTCATGATGGGCCTGCTCGCCGAGCACGGGCACGAGCTTACCAACCAGGCCTCGGAGGCGGAGGTGCTGGTCGTCAACACGTGCAGCTTCATCCATCCGGCCCAGCAGGAATCCGTCAACACCATCCTCGAGATGGCCGAGCACAAGAAGACCGGCCGGGCGCACAAGCTCATTGTGGCCGGGTGCCTGGTGGAGCGCTACCGCGACCAGATCCGGCAGGAAATCCCGGAGGTAGATGCCGTGGTCGGGACCAACGACCTGGAGGCGATCGTCCATCTTTGCGAAACCGGTCCATCGGAGGACCCGTCTTTGCCGGTGGAGCCTTATCTGTATCACGATCTGACGCCGCGGGTGCGGGCCACGCCCCGGCATCGGGCCTACATCAAGATTGCCGAAGGCTGTGACCATCCCTGCTCGTTTTGCGTAATCCCGCAGTTTCGCGGCAAGTTCCGCAGCCGGCGATGGGAAAGCGTGGTGGCCGAGGCGCGCAGCCTCTTTAGCCAGGGAGTTCAAGAGATCACCCTGATCGGCCAGGACACGACCTGCTTCGGCGAAGACTACGGCCTGAAAGACGGCCTGGCATTCTTGCTCGAGCGGCTGGCGAAGCTCGAAAATGCCGGCTGGGTGCGCGTGCTCTACGTCTATCCGAACAAAGTGACGCAGAAGCTGCTGGACACGATGGCCGCCCACGAGGAGCTGTGCCGCTATATCGACGTGCCGCTCCAGCACGCCAGCGCTCCGGTGCTGAAGCGCATGAAGCGCGGCGGCTCGGGCGACATTTTCCTCAAGCTGCTCGATCGAATCCGCGGCACAATCCCCGGCGTCGCGCTGCGCACCAGCATGATCGCGGGATTCCCCGGAGAAACCGAGCGGGATTTTGAAGAGCTGCTGCGCTTCGTCCAGGAGGCGCGCTTCGACCACCTCGGCGTCTTCTCTTACTCCGACGAAGAAACCAGCGCCAGCTTCCACCTGGACGGCAAGGTTGACGCCGGCACGATTTATAACCGCAAGCGGCGGCTTCTGGCAGTGCAGAGAAGGATCTCCCGCGCCCGGGGGCGCGCCCTGGTCGGCCGGACGCTGCCTATCCTGGTGGAAGGGCCTTCAAGCGAAACGGATCTGCTGTGGGAAGGGCGGCTCGCCGGCCAGGCGGCGGAGATCGACGGCAAGACGTACATCAACGATTTTGAAGGGCTGGCGCCCGAGCCGGGAACTTTTCGGCGTGTTCGAATCACCGAATCGCGGGACTACGATCTGGTGGGCACGCTGCTGCCCGCTGACCCGGCGGCCCGGCCGGCGCCGGAGCTTTTGCGAGTGATCCAGTGAAGTGGAAGTGCCCGATCTGTAAGCAGCCGGTCGAGGAGCGGGATCCCCAGTTTCCGTTTTGCAGCGAGCGGTGCAAGCTGATCGACCTGGGCCACTGGGCGTCGGGAAAATACGTGGTCCCGGCGCCGCTCGAACCGGACCCGGCCAATGACGAGTCCGAGTAGCCACCGGCCGGCGGCGATCTGGCTGGCGACGTGGGGCGGTTGCGGTTTTTTCCCCAAGGGCCCGGGGACGGCGGGCTCGCTCGGAGGAATGGCGGTCGCGTGGCTGCTGGTCCGGCTTGGCGGATGGCCCGCACCGTCGCTGGCCGCGGCCGCGCTGGTGCTTTTTCTGCCGGCCGTATGGGCGGCCGGCCAGGCGTGCCGATACTGGCAGACCCACGATCCGCGGCAAGTGGTCGTCGATGAGGTGCTGGGCCAGTGGGTTACCCTGGCGGCGGCGCCGGGCGTCGAATGGAAATATTGGATCGCCGGGTTTGTCGCGTTTCGGGTTTTTGATATCTGGAAGCCGTTTCCCGCACGGCCGGCGGAACGGCTGCCCGGCGGATGGGGCGTGGTGGTCGACGACCTCGTAGCAGGACTCTACGGAGCCATTGTGCTGATCCTGCTGCGGCAGTTACACTTTTAGATGGAAGGAGTCGGGAGCCAGGAGTCAGAATGGCTCCCCGGCGAAGGTTTTCTTCTGAGGTCGGGACGGCTCCGGGGAGCAGAGGTCTTTCTTCTGGCTCCTGGCTCCTGACTTCTGACTACTGCATTTATGGGCTTTGTCCGAAGAGAGAGCGGGCAGCGACCGCAGATATCGAGCGTGAAGCCTTCGGCGGCGATTGCGGGCGGCGAATTTGTGGTCCAGGGAAGCCGCTTCCGCGCCAACGGCGAGGAGCCGCCTCGGGCCCGCTTCGGCGAGGTAGAGGCTCCGCTCATCGTCGGCGGCAACGACTTCATGGTGGTGCGCGTGCCGGAGGGAGCCACGGTCGGCGAGCTGATCGTGGAAAACCGCGATGCGGCCAGCCCGCCGTACTCCTGCAACGTCGGCTTTCCCATTGCCGAAAACCTGCACCCGGTGGCCAACCCCGCCATCGACATGCATGGCAACATCTTCACCACCTTCAGCGGCTCGCGCGGGCAAAAGGTGCCTGTCTCGGTCTACAAGATCGACCTGAATTATGAGATGAAGCCGTTCGTAAAGGACCTCATGAACGCCACCGGTCTGGCGTTCGATCGGGAGGGGATGCTGCTGGTTTCCGGTCGCTACGACGGCACGATCTACCAGATCGCGCCGAGCGGCAAGATGAGCATCTACGCCGAGGGAATGGGCGTGGCCACGGGCCTCGCTTTCGACGAGGAAGGCAACCTGTACGTCGGCGACCGCAGCGGCACGATCTTCAAGATCGCCCCGAGCCTGGCGCCGGCGCGGCAGATCTTCGTATTTGCGACCCTGGAGCCGTCGATCTCGGCCTACCACTTGACGACCGGCCCGGACCGAAGTCTCTACGTGACCGGACCGACGACGTCGAGCTTCGACAGCATCTACCGCATCTCGCGCAGCGGCGTGGTGGAAGTCTACTATCGCGGGCTGGGGCGGCCGCAGGGGATGGCGTTCGATCCCCAGGGGCGGCTGCACGTGGCCGCGTCGCTGGGCGGCCGCAAGGGGATCTTGCGTTTCGGTCCGGATAAGAAACCGGAGCTGGCGCTCTCCGGGCCGGGCATCGTGGGGCTGGCCTTCGCCTCCGCTCACACCGCTGTGGTTGCCGCCAACAATGCGCTCTACCGCGTGGAGATGGCCTCTTAGGCCGCCTCGCCCATGAATGCTGAAATCCTGGCCGTCGGATCGGAGCTGCTGACCTCGCAGCGTGTCGATACCAATTCCCTCTATCTCACCCAAAAGCTGAACGACATCGGCGTGGAAGTGTCAGCAAGGCCGTGGTCGGCGACGATCGCGCCCGGCTCACGAAAACGATCGAGGAGGCGCGAACCCGGGCGGAATTGGTGATCCTGACCGGCGGCCTCGGCCCCACCGAAGACGACGTGACGCGCGATGCAGCGGCCGCCGCCTGCCGCCGGGAGCTGGTGTTCCACCAGGAAATACTGGATTCCATCGAGGGCCGCTTTCGCTCGCTGGGCCGCCCCATGGCAGCCATCAACCGCCGCCAGGCCTACATCCTCGACGCGGCGGAAATCCTGCCCAACGATCGAGGCACGGCCCCCGGCCAGTGGTACAAAGACGAGGCCGGCATCCTGATCCTGCTGCCTGGCCCGCCCCACGAGCTGAAGCCGATGTTCGAGGCGGCTTGCCTGCCACGGCTGCTCCGCGCGGCGCCGCGACAGTATATCGTGACCAAGCTTCTGCGGGTGGCCGGCATTCCGGAATCGGATCTCGACCAGCGCATCTCGCCGATCTACACTCGTTACACCAACCCGGTCACGACCATCCTGGCCGCGCCGGGTGACATCCAGATTCATCTGCGCGCGCGCGGATCGAGCGCTTCCGAGGCGCGCGTGGTGGTGGAAGAGCTGGGACGGCAGATCGAAGAGGAACTGGGCGACCGTATCTACTCCCGAAATGGGGAATCGCTGGAAGAAGCGGTCGGCAAGATCCTCGAGCAGCACGGAGCGACCCTGGCGGTGGCGGAAAGCTGCACCGGGGGGCTGTTGGCCGAGCGCATCACTTCGGTTCCCGGCAGCTCGCAGTATTTCATCGGCGGCTGGGTCAGTTACTCTCACCGGGCCAAGACGGAGTGGCTCGGAGTCAGTCCGCAGACGCTCGAAGTGCACGGCGCGGTCAGCGCCGAGGCGGCCCGCGAGATGGCCCAGGGCGCCCGCCAAAAAGCCGGCAGCGTTTTGGGCCTCGCCATCACCGGCGTGGCCGGCCCGACCCCCGACAACGGCGGAGGACAGTCTGGTCCCAAGCCGATCGGCTTGGTCTACGTTGGTATTGCGGATGACCAGGGTTGTGACGTCAAGGAGCGTCAATTCCTCGGAGAGCGGGAGCGCATCCGCTGGCAGGCCAGCCAAATGGCGCTCGACCTGATTCGGCGGCGGTTTCTTTGACCCCGATCACCGCCACAAGGCGCGTAGCAGGCGGCAGGACACCGGAGATGTGGCATGAGCAGCGCTAGCGTCCGGCAGTGGTCGGTAGAGGCTCCCGTGCGGGAGAAGTACCTGGTCTTCGGCAGCCCGCAGATCCTGCAGCCCGAGATCGACGAGGTTGTTGCCACTTTGCGCTCCGGCTGGATCGGCGCCGGGCCCAAAGTTGCCGCCTTCGAGGAAAAATTCCGCGGCTACATCGGCTCGCCGCACGCCCTGGCGGTGCACTCGTGTACGGCCGCTTTGCATCTTTCGCTTGCGGCCATTGCGCTCGAGCCGGGCGACGAGGTCATTGTCCCTTCGATGACCTTCGCCGCGACGGCCAACGCGGTGATCCATTCCGGCGGCAGGCCGGTGCTGGCGGACGTGGACCGCAAAACGATGTGCCTGGATCCCGAGGATGCGGCGCGGCGCATCACCCCGCGAACCCGCGCGCTGATACCGGTTCACTTCGCGGGGCGCGCCTGTGAGATGGAGTCCATCCTGGCGCTGGCGAAACGGCACGGTCTGCGCGTCATCGAAGATTGCGCCCACGGGATCGAGACTCTCTACCACGGCCGCCATGCCGGCGCCTTGGGGGACCTCGGCGCGTTCAGCTTCTACGTGACGAAAAACGTCGTCACCGGCGAGGGCGGCATGGTCACCACGGCTGACCCTTCGTGGGCGGCGCGCATCAAGACCCTGGCCTTGCACGGCCTCAGCGCCGACGCCTGGACGAGGTTCTCCGACCAGGGCTTCAAGCACTACGAGGTTATGGAGCCCGGATTCAAGTACAACATGATGGATTTGCAGGCCGCCCTGGGACTGCACCAGCTCGACCGGGTGGAAGCGAATCTCAGCCGGCGGCAGGAGATCTGGTCGCGCTATGACCGCGCCTTCGCCAACCTGCCGGTGTTTCTGCCTCCGCCCGAGCAGGAGAACACGCGCCATGGCCGGCACCTTTACACCCTGCTGCTAGACCTGGACCGGCTGCGGGCCAGCCGGGATGAGGTTCAGGCGGCCTTGCATCGCCAAAACATAGGCACCGGCATCCACTACCGGGCGCTGCATTTGCACCAGTACTATCGCCAAAGGTACGGCTACTCCCCGGGCGACCTGCCCCACGCAGAGTGGATCGCCGATCGCACCCTTTCCCTGCCTTTGTCCCCCAAAGTCACCGAGGATGACGTAGCAGACGTGGTTTTCGCCGTAAGTCGGACGCTGGAGTATTTCGCCCGTTGACCCCGATTCGGAGCGGAAGATTCTTTCGGGCAAACCGGGGGAAGGCATTGAGCCGGCGGCAGGGCCTAGGTATAATGGCGTACCTTAACCGGATCCGAGCGGGAATCATGCTGTAAGGATCGTGTGTACGAACGTAAACATATTGTCAAGCACCGAAGCGGCAGAGACGAAACTCAAGGAGCGATGCTCGCCTAACTGGATCGCCGCGCGAGAAGCGCCGGGAGGCACGCGACGAAGAGAACAAGCAGCATGTTGTCAAGAAGTTCCAAGTGCAGGTTTGAAGTGGGTGCGGACTAGACTAGATCAGAGTTCCTGGGCGCGATTGCAATTTCTCGCTGACGCCTCAAGAGGTCTCGACCCGCGATCCACTTACAACATCGCTGGGAATCGTCGAAGCGCCTGACATCGAGCGGACTGCGCCCGGCCGGTTGTGGTCCCCAGATCCGCAGGACACCAGTTCCAGACGTTATACACCCGTCGCAGCCGAGTTGCTGGATTCTTTTTGAGGTAAGAATACTTGGATTATTGCCTTCGGGCATAGTAAGAAATATCACCATTGAGGCAAAGCCTCCGGGGGTCCCACGTGGCAGCCACCCTTTAGGTTTAGGGGGATCGACTTACCGCCCGACAGGCCGGTGCGGCTGAATGACTTGGTGATTCTCCATATGTAATTGATAGAAAATGATTTCGAGAGGCTCTTGCAACTTTTGGCAATCCGCCCTGGGGCGGCTGAGGGTCGAATCTCCTAGAAGGCCTAGTACGATTTTTGTCCCCAGAAGAGTACCACTTGCGGTTGAAAGACCCACACTGTTCCTGTATCATAACTTTCCTGTATA
>JBGOUJ010000426.1:0-6824 GCA_041477005.1 Terriglobia bacterium
CAATGCATACACGGTCGCGATCTCAGGAGAATCCATAGTTAAAACATAAACCATGTCGAATGTTTTATATAGAAGCATTTCCCCAAGACTGAAACTAAGTGGCATTGGGCTGAAGCCCGCGCCACGTCAGCAGCCTCGAAGTCTCTGTTACCGTATTGTGGGAGACGTAATAGACATGCCATTCCCAAACACGACGGGCAGCAACAGCGGACGCGCACTGGCGATGCGTCTCATAGTGACCGCCATCGTCCTCGGCCTCTGGTTCGGCACTCAGGCGCTCATCGGTAAGAGACCGCCTTTTTCCTCTGGAATCGGCGATGGCTTGCACGTTCTTACGGCGCCCTGGAACCAGTACCTGCGCCAGCACCTGAACGCTACCGACGCTCTGCTCATCGTCAGCTCGGCCCTCGTCGATCTGTCGGCGATATTTGTGTTTGCCGAGTGGGTCTTCGGAAGCAGTGTCCGTCCCTTACTTGGCCTTTTCCTGCTCATTGGGCTTCGCCAGGTAATGCAAGCTCTCTGCGCGCTACCCACGCCCGACAACATGATCTGGCGCTATCCCGGTTTTCCATCGCTGCTTGTTACCTACAGCGTCGCCAACGACTATTTCTTTTCCGGACACACGGCTATCGCTGTCTTTGCGGCGACCGAATTGGCGCGCCTCCACCGCCGCCGGCTGACGCTGCTTGCCGTTGTCGTTGTCCTGTTCGAGGTGACGACGGTTGTGGCGCTCCGCGCTCACTACACGATGGATGTCTTCGCCGGAATCATGGCGGCGCTATACGTCGCCCATCTGTCCGAACGGATTTCACCGGCACTGGACCGGAGGCTGGCTGCATTCTTAATGACGGAACGTTGATCGAATGCCTGCCGCGACATCAATGGAGGATTGCTCGCGGATCTCAATCGCGCCGCGGCAACTGGGGCTGTGAGCCGTTCAGCGACGCTCGGCTGTCTGCAAACGTCTCGCTTCTTTCTCTACCTCGCGCATTACGCGGAGAGAATTGCCACCCAGAATCTTCTCGACATCCTGGTCGGAAAAGCCGCGCTCCATCAGGCCGCGCACCAGGTTGGGTATTTTTGAGATGTCTTCCATGCCCTCGGGAAACTGATCCTCGGAGCCATCGAAGTCAGAGCCGAGGCCCACATGATCGATGCCGGCCACCTTCGCCGCGTGCTCGAAATGATCGAGCAGGCGGCTCAACGGGACGCGGCTGAGCTTCGCCAGGCGGGCGGCGTTGACCTTTCGCTGCTCATCGCCGGCCCGGCGGGGATCACGCGCGAGATCGGCGTCCACTGTGTCGGCGCGGTTTCTACGGTCGCTTTCACGCTGCAGCGACTGGTCGCGGGTGAGGAGATCCTGATCCAGGTAGACGTTGTAGTAGTTGATGTGAATCACCCCGCCGTTCTTTGCCAGAGCGCGGAGCATGTCGTCCGACATGTTCCGCACGTGATTGGAAAACACGCGGCAGGAGGAGTGGGAGGCGATGATGGGCGCCGATGAAGCCGCCAGAGCGTCCCAGAAAGTCTTGTCCGAGACGTGGGAAATGTCCACCATCATGCCGAGGCGGTTCATTTCGTGCACCACCTCCCGGCCGAAATCGGTGAGGCCGTTGTGCGCCGGGGGCTGGCCCGAAGAGTCGGCCCAGGGCGTGTGCGTGAAATGCGCCAGTGTTATGTAGCGCGCCCCGAGTTCAAAGAAGGCTCGCAGGATGGCCAGATCGGAATCGATCACGTGGCCGCCCTCCATGCCGATCAGAATGGCGATTTTGCCTTGCTTTTTCGCCGCGACAATTTCATCCGCCGTCACCGCCGGCATGAGATCCGCCGGGTGCCGGGCGGTTTCGCGCCGGATGGCATCCACTTCATCGAGCGCCCGTTTCACCGACTCGGGCGGGGTCAGGCGGCGGGAGTTGGGATTGGATGCGAAAAACATGGCCGCCACGTGGCCGCGGCGCATGCGCGGAATATCCACCTGGCCGTAGCTGTGCAATTCCGCCAGGTTGTAACCTTCGTTCAGAATCAACCCCGTGGTGTCGGAATGAAGATCCACAACCACCGCGCGTTGCAGCAAGCGCTCGACCCTGGCGGGATCGACCGCAACGGCCGCCGGTGAGGCGGAAGCAGCAAACAAGAGAAGTACGATAAGGCGTCTCATAAACATCGAATAGGATACTACGCGCCGGCGGCCATCTACCGGGTGGGGTAATTGATCTTTGCCTTACGCCAGGGCGTCCCGGCCCGTCCGTTGAAATCGAAGACGATCCTGCCGGCCCGGATCGTCATTTCGCAGCTCAGCCTCTCGCCGCCCTCGATCCATCCGCCCCGGACATCGACGAAACCGAACTTCCCCTTGTCGAGGCGTAGCACGGCGACATCGGCGTCCGCTCCCACGCCGATCTGGCCGAGCTCGGGCCGCTTGACCTCCGTGGCCGGATTCGTTGTGGATTCGCGAATCACCTCTTGGAGCGGGATGCCCATGGCCAGGAACTTCGACATTACGTTCAGCATGTCGATCATCGAGCCGTTGAGGGAATTGGCGTGCAGGTCGGTGGAGATCGAATCCGGCCAGAACCCCTGCTTGACCGCCGGCTCCGCCTGGCGAAAGTGGAAGCTGCCGCCGCCATGTCCCACGTCGAATTTCACGCCGCGCCGCCGGGCGACCGCCAGGTAGGGCAGCAACTTCTCGTTCGCGTCGAGAATGGGGGCCGGCCAGCGATAGAAGTGTGTGCTGATATCTCCGGGCCGCAACTTGTCCAGCACCAGTTGCTGGTACGGGCGCTCCGGCAAGAAGTAGCCGAAATCGACCATTACGGGGATATCAGCCAGCTTGCCGGCCTCGACCGCCTTTTCAACCGAGATGAAGTTGGGCTGCCGCCAGTGCGCCGATTTTATCCCCACAACCACGTCGGCATTCTTCTTGGCAACCTCCGCGGTTTTCTGCGGGTCCATATCGGCCGGGTTCTGCTCCAGCTCGTCCACCAGCATTCCGATTCCGGCGATGTTCAACATCGCCAGAATGCGGGTGCGCGAGCGGTCAATGATGCTGCGCCGGAACACCGGAAAAGTCCGCCAGCCGGATGAGCCGGCATCGACCACCGTCGTCACCCCCAGCCGCAAGCAGGTGTGATCGGGGAAGACGTTGGTATCGCCATCGACGCCGACGACTCCCATCGGATCGCCGACAAAGGCGTGTACGTGAATGTCTACAAGACCCGGTGTAACGTAGAGGCCGGACACATCAATGGTCCTTCTCGCTTGCGCCGGTGACAGGTTCTCGGCGATGGCGGCAATGCGGTTGCCCGTCACAGCCACGTCCCTTACCGCATCCAGGTTGTTCTTCGGATCGATAACGTGGCCGCCTTTCAATAGCAAGTCATACTGGGGGGCCTGCGAAAGAGCTGCCACAGCGAGCGCAAGAAACACGGCCACCCGCCTGGCAAAGGCAAAACCTGTCAAGAGTAGAGCGTTTTTCATAAAAAGCGACTCAAAACACGATCTTCCCCGCCACCTGAACCTGCCGGTTGGGAAGCAGCGTGGAACCGATCGAGCCGAACGTCGCGGTGCCAAAGGTCGCAGACGGATTGCTGAACGACGGTGTATTGAAGACGTTGAACGCCTCCAGCCGAAACTGCAGCTTGGCGCGTTCCGTGCCCAGCGGGAAGCTCTTGAAGAGAGAAAGATCCACGCTCGCCAGCCCCGGCCCCTTCACAATGTTGCGTCCGGCGTTGCCATACGTGAATGGCGTCGGCGCCGTGAACGACGCCGCCGCGATGCAGCCCACCAGGCGCCCGCTGCCACAGTCGGCCACCGCCGGCGCGACCAGGTTCGGCCGCTCCGCACTCGGTGCTCCTGTATTGGCGGGGTCCCCACTGGTCGTTATGTTGATCGGGGTGCCCGACTGGATCGTGGTTACGCCGTTGAGCTGCCAGCCGCCAAGCGCATAACGCTCCCACCCCTTCGCCGTCTTGAAGAACGGCAGCGCGTAGGAGTAGCTCGCTATCAGCCGGTGCCGGATGTCCCAGTTCGAGTTGCCGTAGGATCCTTTCCAGTTGTAGGCGTCCTGCACGCTTCCCCCGTTATTGGAATCCGAGCTCACATCGATTGTATGGGCCCACGTGTAGCCCAACAGCATCGATAAACCATGGTTGAGGCGCTGCCGCAGGACCACGTTCAGACCGTTGTAGTTGGAACCCACATCGTTCTGCACTGTGCGGATCACGCCCCATAGTTGATTGGGCCGCCGCGCCTGCACCGCCCCCGGGCCCGGGGCCGGCGTGTTGCTGTAGTAACTCCGGTCCAGGTGAACCGTACGCGAGCCCAGATACTGCACATCCAGCCCCGCACCGTTCCACAGCCCGCGCCCCACGTCCAGGCTCCACTGGTTCATACTGGCCATTGGCAAATAGCCCAGCGTAACGACGTTCGGTGTAGGCGACGCTCCAGCCAACGATCCCGCGGTCGGGTTAGCCAGCGTTAGCGTTGGGTTCGCCGGCTGCGAAATATAAATCACCGTATTCGAGAACGGCGGGTTGCCGCCGATCGTAAACGTGTTCAACTGGTTGGCGTTGTAGTAGAGGCCGTATCCGCCCCGAACCACCCAGTCCTTCGTCACCCGATAGGCCAAGCCCAGGCGCGGCGCAAAGGCCTTGTGCTGCGGATCGATCAGCGGGATGGTGGCAGGCACGTTGGGTGGAATCAACGCGGTTCCGGCCGCATTGAGCTTGTTGACCGTCCCGTTCGGCGACTCCGGCACAGTCGGCAGCTCGTAGCGCAGGCCGAGCGTCAGCGTCAGCTTCGGGGAAATGCTCCACTTGTCGGAAACAAAGAACGCGTCCCTCCACTCGAGCACCCGGACCTCCAAAGTGGTAGGGGCCGGCGTCGTCGCCTGCAGCGGGAAACCCAGAAGAAAATCGGCCGGCGCGTTTCCGGAAATCTGGCCCGTAAAGGTAAAAAGGCCGCGCGGAGAATTGTTACCCAAGTCTCCCTGAGCGAGGCGGAAGAACTCCGCGCCCATGGCGATGCTATGCGCGCCCACGGTGTAATTGAGCACGTCCGTCCATTCGAAGGTTGAACTGGGCCGCCTCCAGTTGCTGCTGGCCATGTTCTGGCCGCCGATCGAGAGGTAGCCGGTAACCTCAAAGTCGGGAATCCCCGGGTTGATCGCGCTGGTCGTAAATCCGGGGATGCCCAGCGCCGTCCCGGCGTTCGCGTTTGTGCCGGTGAAGAAATTCACCGACTGGTACTGATTCTTTTCGTAGCCGAAGCGGAAGTCGTTTACCGCGCGAGGGCTGATCGTCCGCGTGAAGCCCACCGCGTAGTTGCGGTCGTAGAGCGGGACGTTGAAGCCGTTAACCGGATTCGACGATCCCTGCAGCAGCGACGTGTTCTGATACGCCAAGCGGAAAAACAGCCGCGTCTTGTCGCCCAGATTCTGGTCCACCCGGTCCAGCGTCTGGTCCGAGGTATTGCCGACCGCCGTCTGCGCCAGGTAGTTGTTGGTGAGCCCGGGCAGGTTCGGCGCCGGCAGGTAGGCAAGCACATTCTGCGCCAGCGGCGACAGCAGACTCGCCGGAATCACGTTGTTCGGAAACGTCTCGCCCGAGACGAGCGGATTTCTGATCGGCGCCGTGATGGCCGAAAGATTTCCGCTGCGAAACGCAGTCGGGAACACGGTCGCCAGCGACGACTGGGCCTGGGACTGCCGCTGTCCTTCATAGTCCACGAGGAAGAACGTTCGGTTCCGGCCGTCGTACAGCTTCGGGAGGATCACCGGGCCGCCCACCTGGCCGCCGAACTGGTTTTGACGAAACGGAGGTTTCGGCGCGGTCGGGGACGCAAAGAAATTGCGCGCGTCCAAAGCGCTGTTGCGCAGAAACTCCCACCCCGCCCCGTGGAACTCGTTCGTGCCGCTCTTGGTGATTACGTTCAAATGAACGCCCAGCATGGTCCCAAACTGCGCCGAATACGTCCCGGTCTGAATCTGAAACTCCTCGACGGCGTCCACCGAGGGCCGCAGGGTGGTGCTGGAGACCAAGTTGGAGACAATGCTCACGCCGTCTAGCGAGATGCTGTTCTGTATCTCGCGCGCGCCCGCGCCGATGAAATCCTCGCCGCCAGCGGAGGTGGATCCCGTCCGGCTCTTGAAGCCGGGGAGGACACCGGGCGTCAGGGTCGCCTCCCGCAGCACGTCGCGCCCGTTCAGCGGAATATCGCCCACCGCCTGGTGGCCCAGCACCTCACTGAGGCTGGCGTCCTCGGTGGCGATCGGCGCTGCCGTGGCCGAGACGGTAATCTTCTCGGTCACCTGCCCGATCGGCAACTCAAAATTCGTGCGCACCACCTGGTTGACCTGCACCAGCACGTCCTTATTCACCAGCGTGCCGAACCCGGGCGCCGTTGCCGTGATCGTATACGTCCCGATGCGAACGAACTGGAAGAGGTAGGAGCCTTCCCCATTGGTCACGCCCGAATACGTTTCCTGAGTGCCGTCCTCGACGGCCCTCACCGATGCGTTCGGAATCGCCGCGCCATTCGGATCGGTGACCCGGCCGACCAGCGAGGTAATGGAAGCTTGCTGGGCGAAAGCGCACCCGGCGAGAGCGAAACATAGGAACGGAATCCGCACGTCTACCTCCCTGTGGAAACTCGCAGTAGCGGCCATAGGTGGCTGACAAACTCCTTCAGCACAGCCAGGCCAGGATTTCCCTTGTGGCGTTCTGGACAGGAAGAGTATACACCCAACCGCCTGGGTGGGACTGGGTTTCGTCGGACCGCCGCACCGTGGGTTTGTTTTGGAAAAAAACTTTGGAACCACAGATGAA
>JBGOUJ010000427.1:0-6816 GCA_041477005.1 Terriglobia bacterium
CACCCGGCACCTGACACCCGGCACCTGACACCCGGCACCCGGCACCCGGCACCTGACACCTGACACCTGACACCTGACACCTGACACCTGACACCGGCACCTGGGCACTTGGCACCTGCACCTGCACCTGCACCTGCACCTGGCACCTGGCACCTGACACCTGCCTTTTGGCACCTGGCACCTGCACTTGGGCACCTGCACTTGGGCACCTGAAACCTGAAACCTGACACCTGCACCTGGGCACCTGAAACCTGAAACCTGCTTCACTCGTACCGCAACGCCACCATCGGGTCCACTCTCGTCGCTCGCCGGGCCGGCACATAGCACGCCACGAGCGCTACCGCGCCCAGCAGCACCGCGGTGCCGGCGAACGTAACCGGATCGGTCGTGCTGACCTGGTAAAGCAAACTCGAAATCCAGCGGGTCAGCGCGAACGCCCCGCCGAGGCCAAAGACAACCCCACTGCCGGCGAGAACCAGTCCGCGACCGACGACCATCCTCAGCACATCGCCCGGCCGAGCGCCCAGAGCCATGCGGATGCCGATCTCGTGTGTGCGCTGGCTCACGGCGTATGACATGACGCCGTAAATCCCCACCGCCGCCAGAACCAGCGCCACTCCTGCAAACCCTCCCAGCAGCAGCATCGAGAAACGCGGCTGCCAGGTGGAATTGGCCACCACCTGCTCCATCGCCGCCACGCCCGAGATCGGCAGGTCCTTGTCGATCGCCCAAATCTCGTTTTGCAGGGCGCTCGTCAGGCTCAACGGAGTGGCGATCGTGCGCACCACGAGCGTCGTGTAAGACTGGGGCGAGGGCGTCTGATAGTAAGGCAGGTACATCTCGCTCGACGGCGGCTCGGCCCAATCCCACTGCTTCACGTCCCGCACCACGCCCACAACCGAAAGCCAGCGGTCCGGCGACCGCGCGTCCCCGAGCTTCATGCGCTTGCCGACGGCATTCGAAGCACCCTCTGGACCCGCCCAGTAACGCCGGGCCAGGGTCTCGTTGATGAGGATCACGCCCGGAGCTTGCCCCGTATCGCGCTCGTCGAAGTCGCGGCCGGCCAGCAGCGAGATGCCCATCGTGCGGAAGTAGTTGGGAAGTATCACGCGATAGACGGCGCTCGGCCCGCTCCCCGGCGCGGGCGCCGGCCGGCCCTCGATGGCAAAGGAAAACGTCCAGAGATCGCCGGCCAGGGGCAGATGATTGATCGCGCTCGCCGCCTGCACGCCGGGCAGCACCTCGATTCGCTCGACCAGGTGATGGTAGAAGGCGGCGCGGCGCGTGACTTCCGCGTGTTGGGATCCGGCGACCGACACCGCCATGGTCATGACGTTCTGTGGATGGAATCCCGGATCGATGGCGTGCAGCTTCTGGAAGCTCCGAATCATCAGCCCGGCCCCAGCCAGGAGCATTAAGGCCAAAGCGACCTCCGAAACAACCAGAAAGCCCGACGCCGAGATGCGGAGACGCCGCGACGCGGCGATTTTCATGGCGTGAGCCAGGTCGACCTTCGAAGCCTGCAGGGCGGGGACAAGGCCGAAGACCACGCCGGTCAAAACGGAAAGGAGCACCGTGAATCCAAGGACCGTGCCGTTGATGCCGATCTCCTGCTGGCGAGGCAGCGCAAACCGGGCCACGTCCGGCGTGCCGGCGATGAGAGCGTGGATTCCCGACCAGGCCAGCACCAGACCGACCGCCCCGCCCGCCGCAGCCAGTAGCACGCTCTCGGCGAGCAACTGGCGAATCAGCCGCAGGCGGCCGGCCCCCAAGGCGAGCCGCACGGCCATCTCCCGCTGCCGCCCGGCCGCGCGCGTCAGCAGCAGGTTGGCCACATTGGCGCACGCGATCAGCAGGATGAACGCCACCGCGCCCGCGAGCACCAGGAGCGCCGGCCGCGCGTTCCCCACTGTCATCTCGTGCAGAGTCGTCACCCGCGCCCCCCGGTCGGTGTTGGTATTCGGATACTCCCGCTCGAGGCGCCGGGCGATTCCCTGCATCTCGGCGCGTGCGTGCTCCAGCGTGGCCCCCGGTTTCAACCGGGCAAACAAGCGCAGCGAGCTGCCACTCCGGCTGTGAGCTCGCTCGGGGTCGAAGGCCAGCGGGATCCATAACTCGGCCTTGGTCTGCCAGAACGGAGCGAATCGGAACTCGGGCGGCATGATGCCGGCGATGGTGTAGTTTTCGCCGCTGAGCATGACGGTCTGCCCGACGATGCCGGGATCTCCACCGAAGCGGCGCTGCCACAGGCGGTAGCCCAGGACGACCACGCGGTGATTGCCGAGCCGCTCCTCGTCCGGAAGAAACGTGCGGCCGAGAAGCGGATTCACGCCCAGCGTGGGGAAGAGATCGGTGGAGACCCGCAGTCCCTCGACCTGCTCGGGCCGGTCCCGTCCCGTCAGGTTCCCTCCCCAGGCCTCGGCGGCGGCCAGCGACTGGAAGACGCGGTTCTGATCCCGCCAGTCGTAGAAATCAGCCGGCGCCACCGGAGACCAGCCGCCGTGCCGCACGCTGCTGTTCAGAACCACCACCAGCCGGTCGGGGTCTTTGTAAGGAAGCGGCCGGAGCAACACCGCCTGGACCACGCTGAAGATCGCCGTGTTGGCCCCGATGCCCAGCGCGAGCGCCACCACCGCGACAACGGCAAACCGACGGTTCTTCCAAAGAGTTCGGATGCCGAGGCGAAGGTCCTGCCACATGAAGGGTCACCTCGCTCTTTAGACGCCGCCGCCGGCCGGCAGTTAGTGTTAGTTGGGCCTTGGCCGTGAGATGTCAGCCGCGAGCCATCAGCAACCGGGCCGTAGAACTCGATGTCGTAGGTGTTGTGCTGCTCGCCCTCCATCACGCCGTCGCGGTCAGCGTCCCACTGGGTCCAGGCGTATTCGAGGGCCCGCTTCGCCGGCCTGCCACGATCGCGTTTCCTCCAGGCGATGAAGGCCAAAGGAATCCCCTGCTCCGGCGGCTACGCTCCGCTCAACCAGGAGCCTTTCCTGAAGGCCACCCTGGACTCGCGCGCCTATCGGGCCATTTACTCGGCACAGCAGCTCGCCCGGTACGAGGAACGGAAACCACTGCCCCGCCAACGACCGGCTCTGCGAAGAAGCGGTCTGGCTCACCCAAACCATGCTGCTCGGGACCCCTCCGACATGGATCAAATCGTTGTATTCTTTACTGTAAAGGAGTAAAGAATACATGCTGGCCAGCAAGCTGTCGAGCAAGGGGCAGGTGACGCTGCCAAAGGCTGTCCGCGATAAGATCGGGGCCAAGGCCGGCGACACCATCGGCTACGACATCACGGATGGTGCGGTCATCCTCCGGCGGTTAGAGCCGCTTGATGCTGCTTTTCACGCGGCCTTGTCCCAGACCCTCGACGAGTGGACAACACCGGAAGACGAAGAAGCATTCCGTGATCTGTGAGCAACTGGATGTGGTTGTTGTTCCGTTTCCCTTTACGGCGCGGGAGGGGCACAAGCGGAGGCCAGCCGTGGTATATAGCAAGGAGGCATTCAACCGGAGCGGCCATACCGTTCTGGCGATGATCACCTCGTCGGAGCACCGGCCCTGGGCTGGGGACACGCCGGTGGCGGATCTCAGTCTTGCCGGATTGCGCCTGCCGTGCATCGTTCGGCTCAAGCTCTTCACCTTGGACAACCGGCTGATCCTCAACCGCCTCGGCCGTCTGTCAGCGGCGGATAGCAAGGCGGTGGAAGCCAGCTTCCGTTCCCACCTGTTCGGCAGTTGACGGGGAAGGGACCTGGCTCATTCGTACCGCGGAGCCACCATGGGAGCCGTCGACCGACTCCCAGGATCAGGTCGTCAAACATAAGCCCTCAGCCTTCGGCTTTTAGCAAACCGCCGGTCGGTGCGCTTGCTGCCTGCTGCCTCGCCGGCGTCTATGGCTTGACGTTAGACGTGCCAGGCGTGGTTCGTCAGCCGACTTGCACCGCCGGATTCGAGAGCCGGCCGAGTTCGGGGATCTCGATCGTCACTACGTCCCCCGGCTGGAGTGCGGCGTCCTCGGTGACGATGATGCCGGTGCCGGTCAGAACCACAGTCGCCGCCGGGACCGGGTTGGCTCTGCGAAGGTATTCGACCAGGTACTCGAAGCGGCGGTAGAGCTTGGACGTGGAAACCGAGCCCGAGAAGATCGTCCGGTCGCCGCGGGTGATGCTGCAGGTCATTTGGAGGGAGTAGGGGTCGGCAATTTCGTCCGGAGTGACCAACACCGGGCCGAGGGCGCAGCAGCCGGTGTAGACCTTGGACTGCGGAAGATACAGGGCGTTCTCACGCTCGATGTCCCAGGCCGAAACGTCATTGGCCAGCGTGTAGCCGACAATCTCGCCCCGGCCATTGATCACCAGGGCGAGCTCGGGCTCCGGTGCGGTGAACTTCGAATCGGAGCGGATGCCGATCGGCTCCCCAGGACCGACGCAGACCCGGGCTGTGCCTTTGAAGAAGATCTCGGGGCGTGCGGCGCGGTAGACGTAGCTGTACATTCCCTCGCGCGTCCCCAGCTCGCCGTCGCGAAACTCGGCGCTGGGCGCGTAGGTGCAACCGCAGGCCCAGACTTCGGAGGGCGTGACGGGGATCTCGGGTTGCGCGGCCATGCTCTCCTTCGATGCAAGCGAAGAAGCCAGCGCCGCGAGGCTGCGCCCGCTCTGTTCCGCCTGGCCGATCAGCGCGGCGACCGTGTGGTTGGAGACAAGCCGGTATCGGCCGTTCTCCAGAATCGCCGCCTTGCCCCGAATTTGAGCCAGTCTCATCGGTCAGTACTTGAGGTAGACAGTCTTATAATCCGTGTAGAAATCCAGCGCCGCGGGGCCTTGCTCCTTGGGGCCGAAGCTCGAGTCCTTGGTGCCGCCGAAGGGCAACTGGTATTCGACGCCCGCGCTCGGCAGGTTTACCGTCAGCAGGCCGGCTTCGATCTTGTAAACGTAGTCGAAGATGCGGGAGACGTTCTGCGTCTGGATCGACGCCGAGAGGCCGAACGCGACGTTGTTGGCGATCTGGATGGCGTGATCGAAGTCGCGCGCCCGCATCACGGCCAGCACCGGGCCGAAGATCTCTTCCTGGGCGATGGTCATGCTCTCCTCGACATCGCTGAAGATCGTCGGCTCGACAAAATAGCCCTTGGCGTACGCACCCTCGGTCAGCCGTCGCCCGCCGATCTTCAGCGCGGCGCCCTCCTTCTTGCCGATCTCGATGTACCGCAGGTCGGTCTCGAGCTGCGCCTGGTCGATGGCCGGGCCGATATCGATGCCCGGCTCGCGGCCGTCGCCGACTTTCAGCTTGGCGGTGCGCTCGACCAGGGCATCGACGAAGCGGTCGTAGAGCGCCTCCTCAACGATCACGCGGCTGGTCGCAGTGCACTTCTGGCCGGTCGAGAAGAACGCGCC
The DNA here is from genome assembly GCA_041477005.1 of Terriglobia bacterium. GTDB lineage: Bacteria > Acidobacteriota > Terriglobia > Bryobacterales > JACQDG01 > JBGOUJ01. Next base: position 5,397 of record JBGOUJ010000427.1, read on the forward strand.
ATTGACGGTGTTTTCAACCGCCGCTTTGAAATCCGCGTCGGCCAGCACAATGGTCGGATTCTTACCGCCCATTTCGAGCTGGATGCGCAGGCGGCGGCGCGAGGCGCGCTCGTGCAGCCACTGGCCGATGCCGCAGGAGCCGGTGAAGGAAACCGCCTTGAGCGGCGGCGCGTCGATCAGTGCCTCGCCCAGCTCGCCACCGGGCCCGGCAACGAAATTCACCACACCCTTAGGAACGCCCGCCTCGGCCAGCGCCTCCACCAGCCGCCAGGCGCTCAGCGGCGCCGCCGAGGCCGGCTTGATGATCACCGTATTGCCGGCGATCAGGGCCGGGGCGAGCTTCCAGGCCGGGATGGCGCTGGGGAAATTCCACGGCGTCACCAAGCCGACCACGCCCACCGGTTTCCGGATGGCAAACATGAAAACCCGATCGCGCTCCGAGGGCACCAGGTGCCCCGGAATGCGCGAGCCTTCCCCGGCGAAGTAACGAAAGATGTTGATGGCCCGCCTCACCTCGCCCTTCGACTCGGGCAGCGTCTTGCCCTCCTCCCGCGTCATTTCCAGGCCCAGTTGCTCGAAGCGCGCGTCGAGAATCTCAGCCGCCTTGAACAGGAACGCCCCCCGGGCCGGGCCGGTCAGGCTGCTCCAGGCCGGGAAGGCGCACTTCGCCGCCTCGGCGGCATTGGTGATGTCCTGCGCGGCGCCGCGCGCGAAAAGGCCCACCAGCTCCTCGGTATTGGCTGGGTTGCGGTTCTCGAATGTGCGCGCGGGCGGCGTCCACTCGCCATTGATGTAATTGGGATAAGTTCGGGCGTCGCTCATAGAAATGGCCTCCGGTGGACCGCTTCGGGCTCTGGGCGCCTCGTGGCGGCTCTGAAACTCTCCTTTGTACTACAATTCGTGGCTTATGCCAAACCACCAGGATTCCTCGAAGCCGTTCTCCCGTCTGTCTGGTGACGGGCGCGTCGTGCTCTATTGCCGGTGGGTCGGAAAGGCAGCATCGGTATCCTGCTCTCTAGGCTCCCAAAGGCCCGGCTGGTTGCTTTTCGTCGCGGTGGCTGCGCAGAATAGAGAACCGGTGCTGAAACGGAAGCCACTGGGAGTCCGTGATTGCTCAAAGCCGCTCAATCGCAAATCCACTGCGCCTGACGTGGTTCCTTCCTTCAAGGGGGAGTTGCGAATCGCACGATCCTGCGGTCGTAATGTCAATGTCAGGTCTCGTCGAGCGAAGCGTGGCTGAGGCTCCAACCGCTTTGTTATGAGAAACTTGCTTCCACTCATTGTGATGAGCTTGGTGGTTGGGGTGGCGGCGCCCTCCGAGGCGGAAAAACCTTCGCCAGACAAGCCCCGGAGCCACGGCCTGGTCCGAGTGACCAATCTGCGCCACTGGTCTTTTCCTGACTCCACAAGGATCGTTGTC
>JBGOUJ010000428.1:0-6804 GCA_041477005.1 Terriglobia bacterium
CTAGAAATTCTCTGCGTGTGGTCATGCCTCCCTTTATCGCATATTGAGGCGTTTGCCGTCCGGTCCGCAGTTCCGGCAGCCCTTGCCCAAGGAAGGCGCTCTGTCGTACCATGATCTCGGTAACCGAGGATATAAAGCGTGAGCAAGCCTGCCGATCTGGTCCAGGGCACCCTGGATTTTCTCCTTCTCAAGATCCTGGCCTTGGAGCCACTGCATGGCTGGGCCCATCAGTCAGCGCCTGAAACAGGTTTCCGGCAACGTTCTTCAGGTAAGCGATGGCTCGCTCTATCCCGCGCTTCATAAGCTGGAGCAAGAGGGCTGGATCACGGCGGAATGGAAAACAAGTGAGCTGGGGCGTCGGGCGAAGTTCTACTCCTTGACGCGGCTCGGCCGCAAGCAACTGGAGAAACAGGCGGCAGACTGGGGGAGGTTGTCGAGCGCCATCAGCCACGTAATGCGGTTAAAGGAGGCTTGAACCATGCGCCCGGAGCACTGGATCTACACCATCCCGTTGCGGCTGCGATCCGCGTTCCGGCGTAACCGCGTCGAACAGGAACTGGACGACGAGCTTCAATTCCATTTGGAACGTCAAGTCCGCGAGAACATCGCCCGTGGCATGAATCCGCACGAGGCGCGCCGGCGCGCCCTTCTCACGCTCGATAACGTGGAACGCTGCAAAGAAGAATGCCGGGATAGGCTTAGTATGAACGCCCTTGACAATCTGTTCAAAGATCTCACGTACGCCGTGCGGACGCTGCGCAGGGCCCCGCTCTTTGCGCTGGCCGCGGCGGTGACCATCGCGCTCGGTATCGGCGCCACCACGGCGATTTTCAGTGTCACGAACGCCGTCCTGCTGCGGCCCCTTCCCTACAAGGATGCGGACCGGCTGGTATTGGTCTGGAGGCACTTCAAAGAACGCGGCTTCAATGACTTCATCTTCTCCAATGCCGATTTCTTCGACCTGCGCGACGGAACGAACGAGGTTTTCGACGACATGGCCGGCGTCTCCACGTTCCGAGCCTTTGTGCCTCGCGGGGACGGCGGCACGGAGCAGATCAGCAAGGCTCTGGTCACGACGAACTTCTTCCGCATGATGGGCGCCAAGATCCTGCTCGGCCGCGATTTCACCGAGGAGGACGGCCAGCCGCAACCGGCCGAGCCCGAGGTCCTCATCCCGCCGGGAAGCGCTGCGATCCTGAGCTATGAATACTGGCAGCGGCGCTATGGAGGCGATGCTGCCGTGCTCGGCCGTGAAATGCTCAGCTCCGGCCAGCACGGCCCGATCATCGTCGGCGTGCTCGAGCCGGGCCTCAAGCTGTTCTTTCCGGCATCCGCCAATACGGACGCCAGGCCCGACTTCTGGGTGGCCAACAACCTCGGCTACGACGCCGCCCATCGCAATCTGATGACGCTTCGCGTGATCGGAAAATTGAAAAGCGGCGTCAGCATCCGGAGGGCGCAGGAACAACTCGAGCCGGTCGCGGCGAAGCTGCGCCGGAGCGTTCTCTGGTACGACGGGTTGTATCTTGGGCTGCGGCCTATGCACCAGCACCTGGTGGCGGAAGCCCGGCCCGCCATCCTCGCCCTGATGGGCGCGGTCCTCTTTCTGCTGCTCATCGCGTGCGCGAACGTGGCGAATCTCCTGCTGGTGCGGGCGTCCCTGCGCGAGCGCGAGCTTGCCGTGCGTGCTGCCCTGGGCGGGAGCCGGTGGCGCCTGCTGCGGCAGATGCTGACCGAAGCCGCACTGCTCTCGGGACTGGGTACGCTGCTCGGCGTGGGCATCGCCTGGGCCGGCATCCGGGAACTGCTTGCCATTGCGCCGGCGAATCTGCCCCGGGTCGAGTCGATCGCCATTGACTGGCGCGTGCTCGTATTTGCGGCGGCAGCGGGCTTGGCGGCGGCCGTTCTATTTGGGCTGACGCCTGCCTGGCGCGCGGCGCGCCCCGATGTGATACAGGTCCTGCGCGGGTACGGGCGCGGGGCGGGGCTGGGAGCCGGACGGCTGTTGCGCAACGGCGTGGCGATCGCGGAAGTCGCGCTCTCGTTTGTACTGCTGATTGGATCGGGCCTGATGCTCCGCAGTTTTCTCGAGCTGCAGCGGGTCGATCCCGGATACGATCCCCGTGGTCTGCTGACCTTTTTCCTCTCGCGGGACTGGTCCTTGACGGAACAGCGGGGGCGCCTGGCGCTGCTGCGCGAGACTCAAAGCCGGCTGCGCGCGCTGCCAGGCGTCGAAAACGCGGCGGCGTCCCTCGGCATGCCGCTCACTGGCGGTTCCCGTCCTATGAATTGGGCCATCGGGCAGGCGCCGGCGGACCCCACCCGGTATCAAGCGGCTGACTTTCAAAGCGTCCTGCCCGGGTACTTCGAAACGCTCCGCATCCCGCTCCTCACTGGGCGCACCTTCACGGAAGGCGACAATGCGCCCGGGCGGAACGTGGCCGTCATCGACCAGTCGCTTGCCGCGAAGGCTTTCCCGAACGGATCCCCCATCGGGAAACGCATCTTCCTGCCACTCCCAACAATGCCATGGGTTGAGGTAATCGGCGTCGTCGCGCATCAGCGGTTTGCCACTCTCGCCGAGTCGGGACGCGAACAAGTCTACTTCACCGACGGCTCCCTGGGGATCGGGGTCTCGCGGTATTGGGCCATCCGAACCGCGGGCGACCCCACGAAGCTCGCTACGGCAGTCCGCACCGAGATCGCGAAGCTGGACCGCCAGTTGGTGATCACCAAGATGCAGCCGATGGAAGCGCTCGTGGATCGGGACCAGGCTCCGACGCGTTTTTCGCTCCTGCTCATCGGATCCTTCGCGGTGATCGCGGCGCTGCTCGCCTCGGTGGGGTTGTACGGGGTGCTATCGACGTTGGTGCGGCAGCGCACCGCGGAGATCGGCGTCCGGATGGCTCTCGGGGCCACGCCCGCGAGCATCTTTCAACTGGTCGTTGGGCAAGGCCTGCTGCTCAGCGCGGCCGGCATTGCGATTGGCCTGCTCGCGGCCTTGGGCCTCACGCGTCTGATGACCAGCATGCTCGTCGGAGTCCATCCGGCCGATCCTGCCACTTTCTCCACCGTGGCGGCGCTCTTCTTCCTCATCACCGCTGTGGCTTCCTGGCTGCCGGCGCGTCGCGCCGCGGCGCTTGACCCGGCTGTCGCCTTGCGAGAGGAGTGAAACCCCGGAAGCGTTACGAATAGATCGGGTCGAGTTTCTCCCGGATGTACTTCCGGCACCGCTCGAAGCTGTGCCGCGGGCTGATCCGCGCGTAGTGTAGATCGATGTTGATCCAGCCCCGGTATTGCCGCCTCTTCAGGATTCGCATGAGCCTCGGAAAATCGATCTCTCCGTCTCCCAGCTCGTAGTTACAGAGCAGAAACGTAGCGTCCTGCGATCCCGCCTTGTGTACCTTGCCGTTCGCCAACCGAACGTCCTCGCGGGCGAAAGTGTACTTGGCGTCCACGAAATCCATGAAGATCAGCCGGTCGGCATACTTCTCAAACAGCTCGACGATGTTGCATCCGCCCAGGTAGAGGTGCACCGTGTCGGGCGCCCAGTGGAACCGCTTCGGGTCGGTGAGCTTCAGGAGCAGCTCGACCTCGTCCTGGCTCTCGACCAACTGCCCCTGCGAGTGATTGTGCAGCCCCGCCCGAATCCCATATTCGGCGGCCACGTCGCCCAGGTGGTTGTAAAACTCGCAGGCGACCCGCAGGTGCTCCCGAACCAACACCTTGTTCACCCGGCGCGGCGAGAAGACCACCAACTCGGTGGCGCCGAAGGTCTTCAGAAACCGGCAGGCCTCGCGCGCCTGCTGCTCGATCGCAGCATGCCGCGCCGGTTCATCGGCCTGCCCGCCGAAGGAGAGCGTCGCGATGCGCAGCCCGCGCTTGGATAGCTCCCGCTCGAGCACGGGAATCGTGAGGTTATTCTGCTCCAGGAACTCCGGCCAGCCGGTCAGCCGGAAGCCCTGAAAGCCGGTGTCCTTGATCACGTCGAGCATGTCGGTGAAGGCTACCGGCGTCTGCCCGCCCCAGATCGTGTCGCGCCACAGGAAACTGCTCACCGCCCACTGGATGTTCCGATCCGCAGCCGCTGCCACCCGCTCGCGCGCGGCGCCAAGCGCCGCAGCCATCGTCGTCAGAAATTCGCGCCGTTGCATAGACAGAAAGTGGCCTTAGCGGTTTCCGCCGAGCGTTTCCTTGATCATCGCTGCAAAATCGAGGATGGCTTGCTCGCCGTTTCCGGTGAAGCTCGAGCCGTGCATCGTGGCCAGCGTTTTGGGCTGCAGTGCGGCCAGGCGCTCGAAGATGCCATCGGTCTGCGGCGTGTAGGGCACCGAGTAGGCGAATGGCGAGGCCTGGAGTTGGAGCAGCGCCGCGCGCGAGGCGCTGATGATTTCCGATTCAGTGAGCGGCTTGCACTCGCCGGTGTGGAAGCAAATATCGGAGCAGAAGAGCGTACGTTGGGTCTCTTCGAAGAGAACGCCGGCGTCCCAGCCGTGGGGGATATGGGCGGTGGAGCACATGCGGAGGCGGTATTTGCCGGTGGAAAGCACCTCGCCGTCGTTCATGGCCTTCGGGGCGCGGATGGCAAAGTCGTTAAGGTTGAGGGCCGCGCCGAGGAAGGTGCAAGCGACCTGGGCGTGGGGGGCGATTTCGAGCCACTTGTTCAGCGAGCCGCACTCGTCGGACTCGAAGTGGCTGAAGCTGATCCAGCGGAGTTTCGCCGGGTCCATGACCTGGGCCATGGCTTCCCGCAACGGCGGAAACATTGAGTTGTAGCCCGTGTGGTAAAGCAGCGGCTCGTCGTCCTTGACGAGGAAGTGGCTGAACTCGATGTTCAACTCGGGGACGAAGATCGAGAGGCGATAGACGTCGGGGGCGATTTCAGTTACGAGGGACATGCAGGTTATTTTACCTCCATCGAGATGCACGCGACCCATGGCGAAAAAATCCAAGGGAAGCTGATGCCGGGCGTTGCCCCAGGGCATCGTTCACGGATTCGCGAAGAGCGGTGCTTGATGCAGAAGGATGTAGCGAAGCGTACTGGGCTGATTCAGACTCCGGGTCCGATTGCGAACGGGGCAGGCTGCGGCTCGCCGCGGACATGATCGTCCGCTTTGCCGCGGCTTGGGGATCACCAGTAAGACCGCCCCGCCACGAGAGCACGTTGCTTAGAGGGCGGCAGGCTCTCGATCCGCTCCAGCCCGTGCTGCACCTTTCGGCTGATCTCCTGCTCGCCACCATTGACAGCTTCCTCCGTGCTATGTCAGAACGGAGGAGAGGAAAACTCATGGCCAACACCAAAGAGCACGCCCACGAACTGATCGAACAGTTGGCGCCGAGCCAGCTCACAGCCGTAGTCGGCCTCCTCGAAGTGATGATCGATCCCGTGGGCCGCTCCCTGGCCGAGGCGCCGGTGGAACAAGAACCGGTCTCCGCCGAGGAAGCGGCATCTCTCGACCAGGCTCGCGCCTCACTCGACCGCGGCGAAGGCATCCCGCACGAGGACATCCTCCGCGAGTTCGGCCTGTCGCCCCGCTAGCGGGACGGATGCCGAAAAAAAACGTCACCTGGTCCACGGAAGCTCGGGCCGATCTGCGTGCCATTGACCGCCAGTCGGCCCTGCAGATCCTGCAAGCGATCGATCGCTATCTCTCCACCGGCGCCGGTGACGTCCAGAAGCTCCAGGCGCCCCGCCACGAGTTCCGTCTCCGCGCCGGCGATTACCGCGTTCTCTTCCTCCCGAAGGAAAAACTGGCCATTGAAATCCTGCGCGTGCGCCATCGCAGCGGTGCCTACTGCTGACAGCGGCGAGAGCGAAGAGAGCACGTATGAGCCGGCTAAATGCTCTACCCGCAGCGGCGACAGGCCATCAGTTCGGTGGCGCCGAAAGTCTTTGGAAGCGAGAGTCCAGGTCATCTTACCTCCATCCAGCGCGGCAGTGACACAGTCGTTCGGTAATTCGAGTCATTATAGTCCGGGTTCCGGCTGGGGGCGTAAATCCGCCGGCCGGCGAACGGCCGGTCTTGGGTGTAAATCCAGACGCGCTCCTGGTTCCACAGGATCACCTCGTCCCGCGCATCGCCCGTTACATCGGCAACGGCAGCCGCCAGATCCGGGTGTCCATCGTCGGGAAACATCACCACCCGCCGCAGGCGCCCGTCGACCATCCCGCCCTCGCGGATGTTGCCCGAGAGCAGCACGAACTCCTGCCCGTCCCCGCACCAGTTGACCGGAAGCAGCGGGCTGCCCGTATGAATCGGCTCCTCCTGCGCCAGGATGTTTCCATCGGCGTCGAAGAGAGTGACGATGCCGGGATTGCTCCAAAAGTTGACCGTGATGTATTGCAGTCCCGGCAGGTCCGGACGGAACTTGCCGACGCTGGGGCTCTGGGCGTGGCCCACCCGCACATGCTTGAGGATGTTGCCGCGCCGGTCGAACATTATGAAGCCCTCGTCGCTCCCGCTGGCGTAGACCCGCGGCTCGGCATTCGGATCGCCGCTGAAATTTCCCATGGTGACGCCGTCGGCGTGGTCCTTGAGGTCGGTGTCGTGGCTCCAGAGCCGGCGGCCGGTGGCATCCCACATCGAGTAGCCGATGAGGACCTTGTCCCGGCCATCGCTGTCCTCGAATGCATACGGGTAATGCCCCGTCTGCCCCTGCCCCCGCCACAGCAGCTTCAGATCGCTGTTGAACACCCAGAAGTTGGAGTAGCGATCTTTCACCAGAATCTCGTGCCGGCGCTTGTCGCCCGAAAGATTGAAAAAGGCGATGGAGTCGCCGTTCTCCATCTCGTAAGGCCGCTCC
>JBGOUJ010000429.1:0-6783 GCA_041477005.1 Terriglobia bacterium
ATCGCGCACGGGGGCGGCCGGCGGTTCCCGGTGGGGTCGGAGGAATACAGGATCCTCGTGGACTGGATCGCGGCGGGGGCGTCCGCGCCGAACGATTCGGACCCGCGGATTCAGGGCGTCCAGATTTTTCCTACGTCGGTCTCGCTCGAGCCGGGCGCCGGGCAGCAGATCCTGGTGCGGGCGCGGTACTCCGATGGGCACAGCGAGGATGTGACGCGGTGGGTGAAGTTTTCCTCGACCGACACGGGCGTGGCGACCGTGGATGACGCGGGCAAGGTCAAGATGACCGGGTCGGGCGAGGCGGCGATCACGGTTTGGTATCAGAGCCAGGTTGGTTTTGCGCGCGTCGGCGTGCCGTATCCCAACAAGATTTCGGCCGAGGTTTTTCGTTCCGCCCCGCGGCACAACTACATCGACGAGCTGGCGCTGAGGAAGCTGGAGTCGTTGCACATCGAGCCTTCGGGCCAGGCTGGCGACAACACCTTCCTTCGGCGGGTCTATCTCGATGCCATGGGCGTTCTGCCGACTCCGGACGAAGTGGAGCGGTTCACGACCGACAAGGATCCGGCGAAGCGCAGCAAGCTGATCGAGGAAATCCTCGGACGCGAGGAGTTTGTCGATTACTGGGCGTACAAGTGGTCCGATCTGCTGCTGGTTTCCAGCCGCCGGCTGCGCTCGAACGCCATGTGGTCGTTCTACAACTGGATCCGCGCGAGCGTGGCGTCGAACAAGCCGTGGGACCAGTTTGTGCGTGAGATCCTGGTTTCCTCGGGCGATACGCGGGAAAACGGGGCGCTCAATTACTACGTCCTGCACAAAAACCCCATCGACCTGACCGAGAACATCACCAAGGCCTTCCTGGGGCTGACCATCACCTGCGCGCGCTGCCACAACCATCCGCTCGAGAAGTGGACGCAGAAGGATTACTTCCAGATGGCCAATCTGGTCTCGCGGATCGCCGAGAAGAACGGCGCGGAGCCGGGCGACGTGATCGTCTACTCGAGCCCGACCGGCGGGGTCAATTACCCGAAGCTCGGCCGGCCCCTGCCACCCCGGCCACTGGACGGCGAGCCGCTCGATCTGAATTCGCCCGAGGACCGCCGCGGGCGCCTCGCCGAATGGCTCGCCTCTCCGAAGAATCCGTATTTCGCCCGGGCGCTCGTGAACCGCGTCTGGAAGAATTTCATGGGGCGGGGACTGGTCGAGCCGGAAGACGACGTGCGGGCGACCAACCCGGCGAGCAACGAAGACCTTTTGGCGGCGCTGACCAAGGATTTCACCGACCATCACTTCGACGTGAAACGGCTGATCCGGACCGTTATGGAATCGGCCGCCTATCAGCGCGACTCGGCCGTCAACGCGACCAACGCGGGCGACGAGAAGTATTACTCGCACTACATCATCAAACGGCTGCCGGCGGAGGTGATCCTGGACGCCATCGCACAGGTCTCTCGGGTGCCGACGCAGTTCGCGGGCTACCCGGTGGGTACACGCGCCTTGCAACTGCCCGATTCGCAGGTGAATTCGTATTTCCTGACGGTGTTCGGGCGGCCGCCGCGGCTGGTCAGCGACTCGAGCGAGCGCATGCACGAGCCGACCATCACCCAGGCCCTTCACGTGATCAATGGCGAGACGCTCAACCAGATGCTTTCGGCCAAGGACGGGGCGATCGAGATGTTCCTTAAGCTGGGACTCTCGGACTCTCGGGTGGTCGAGCATCTTTACCTTTCGGCTTTCAGCCGGCCACCGACGGCTCCGGAGCGGACGGAGATCCTCGCCGCGCTGGCGAAGGCCGCGAAAGTCTCCGCTTCTGATCCACTCGAGAAAGAGCCGCGACGGAAGCCGATGGAAGATCTTATGTGGGCGATGCTTACGGGCAAAGAGTTCCTTTTCAATCACTGAGAAAAGAAAGGCAAAAGGCAAAGTGCAAAAGGCAAAAGGCAAAAATCAAGGATGCGCCACCCCGCGGCGCTACACTTATTTTTGCTTCGTGACCTTTGCCTTTTGCCTTTTGCCCTGCCTTTCGCGCCCGGGCCTGGCCGCGGACGTCTCCTTCAATAAGGACATCTTCCCCATCTTGCGCGATAACTGCTTGGCTTGCCATTCCTCGACCGCCAAGATGGGGGAGCTGGTCTTGGAGTCGTACGACTCGCTGATGAAGGGTGGCAAGCATGGGCCGCCGGTCCTGGCCGGCAAGAACGGGGAGAGCCGGATGGTCCTAATGCTCGAAGGCAAAGTCCAGCCGCCGATGCCGATGGGGGGCAGGATCAAAGCCGACGACCTCGCTGTCATTGTGAAGTGGATCGAAGGGGGAGCGCTTGGGCCGGCCGCCAGCGAAGCAACCCCGGTCGCCGCTCCGGTGATTCCGGATATCAAGCCGCGTGGCCCGGTGTCGCCGGAGGTGGGATCGCTCGCTTTTTCGCCGGATAACAAGCTGCTGGCGGTCGGGAGCTATAAAGAAGTTGATCTGCTGGATCCGGCGACGGGCAGGCGTCTGGCGGCGCTCACGGGGATGGTCGATGAAGTTCGCTCGGTCGCCTTTAGCCGCGACGGCAAATGGCTGGCGGCGGCGGGAGGGCTCGCGGGGCGGTTGGGGGAAGTCGTTGTCTGGAATGTCGAGACGCGGCAGCCGGTGACCACCATTCACGGGCATGCCGATTGCATTTATGGCGTCGCGTTCTCCGCGGATGGGCGGCGCATCGCCACCGCGAGTTACGACAAGCTGATCAAGCTTTGGGACACCGGCTCGGGCCAGGAGACGGCGACGCTGAAGGACCACATTGATTCGATCTTTGCCCTCGCCTTCAGTCCCGACGGCAAGCGGATCGCTTCCGGGGCGGCCGACCGCACGGTCAAGCTTTGGGACGCGGCAACGGGCCAGCGGCTGTTCACGCTGGGCGAGTCGCAAGACGGTGTGCTGACCATCGCGTTTCACCCTTCGGGGAAGCAAATTGCGGCGGCCGGGTACGACAAGTTCATACGCATCTGGGACCTGTCCGACAAGGGCGGCACAATGGCGCAATCGACGGCCGGCCACGAGGAGCCGATCCTGAAGATCTCCTACTCGCCGGACGGAAAGACGCTGGTCTCCACCTCGGCCGACCGCTCGATCAAGATCTGGGACGCGGCCACGCTCGAGGAGCGGCAGGTGCTGGCCCACCAGCCGGACTGGGTGCTGGCGCTGGCCTTCAGCCCCGATGGCCGGCGATTGGCGGCGGGGCGGTTTGACGGCTCGGTCTCCATCTACGAAACGGCGACTTATCAGGAGATTCTGAAGCCGATGTTGGCAAAGACGCTGGCGAAGAGGTAGGCATCATGAGCAGATCTATCGCGATGGCATTGTTGCTGGCCGCGGCGGCTGCGGCGCAGAACCGCACGAATCCGCCGGCGCTGCTGGATACGGCGCCGGTCGCCGTCTCGCGGGGCATCCCGACGGAGGTGCGCGTCGAGGGCATCAACCTGCGGGGCGCCTCGGCTGTGCTGTTCGACCAGAGCGGGATTTCCGGGAAGATTCTCCACGTCAACGAGCTGGGCGAATACCAGCAGAACCGCACCGGCATCGGCTCCTCGATCCAGTTGGGACCCTACCCCCCGCGCAATCAGGTGACCCTGGAAGTGACCGTCGACCCGGAGGCGCAGATTGGCCCCTACCGCTTCCGCCTGCTGACCAACGAAGGCACCACCAATGCCGCAACCCTGAGCGTGGAGCCGTATTACGGCGAGACGGCGGAGATCGAGCCGAATGATTCGATCGCCGACGCGATGCTCCAGAACGAGTACGTCTTCCTGCCAACGATTGTTTCGGGCGCCATCAGCAAGCCGGGCGACGAGGATTACTTCACCTTCCGCGGCCGCGCGGGGCAGGAGCTGGTGTTCGACATTTCGGCTCAGGTTATCGGCTCCGCCCTGCGCTGGGGCGTGGAGCTCTACGATGCGAAGGGGACGCTGCTGGCCCACCGCCGCATCGATGATGGGCATCCGGGGACGGCTTTGGGATACAAGATCCCGGCCGAGGGGCGCTACACGCTGCACGTCTACGACGTGGAACGTGGCGGCAGCCGGCGCCATGCCTACCGGGTCAAGATCGGGGAGTATCCGTACCTGACCGGCGTCTATCCGCTGGGGGTACGAAAGGGCCAATCCACCGAGGTCGCTTTGCAGGGATTCAACTTGGGCGACCACCGCAAGCTCTCGGCGACGGGAAAGGCCTCTTACGAGCAGAAGGATCTCGAAGACGTTGGGCCGCGCACGGCCCGCGGGTCGAGCCAGAACAAGATCAAGCTGGCGGTGGGCGATTATCCGGAAGTGGCCGAGCAGGAGCGCGGCGTTGATCCCGCCGGCGCCCAACTGCTGGCTGTGCCATCGACGGTGAACGGCCGGATCAGTGGGCTCTACAACGGCCAGCCCGATCAGGATTACTTCCGCTTCCGCGCCCAAAAGGGGCGCCGGTACATCATCGAGGTCGAGGGGCAGCGGCTGGGATCGCCGCTCGATTCGGTGATCGAGGTGCTCGATGCGCAGGGGAAACCGATCCCCCGCGCGACGGTGCGGGCCGTGGTGGCGACGGCGCTGACGCTCGCCGACCGCGATTCGGTGAGCTCCGGGTTGCGGCTGCTTTCGCCCGACGGGTTTGCGGTGGGCGATTACCTCATGATCGGCAGCGAGATCCTGCGCGTAGAGGCGATGCCGCGATCTCCGGACGACGATTTCCGCTTCGAGAACATCAACGGCCAGCGCATCGGCTTCTTCGACACGACTCCCGAGGCGCGGGCCACCGATACGCCGGCCTACAAAGTGCATGTCTACCCGCCGGGCAAGACCTTCCCTCCGAACGGCCTGCCGGTCGTGACGCTCTACTATCGCAATGACGACGGCGGACCGCTTTACGGCAAGGACTCGCTGTTGCACTTCACCGCGCCCGCCGACGGGGAATACCTGATCAGGCTGGGCGACACGAGAAGGATGCAAGGCGAGCAGTATACCTACCGGCTGACGGTGCGGGAGCCGGCGCCGGATTTCACCCTGGACGTTTCGCCGGACAATCCCAACGTGCCTCGCGGCGGACGCCAGGCGCTGCGCGTGAGCGCCGCCCGCATCGACGGCTTTGACGGCCCGATCGAGGTGGAGGTGCGGGATCTGCCGGCCGGCGTCCGCGCGACACGGAACACAATCTTTCCCGGGCAGGATTCGACGGAGCTGATCCTCGAAGCCGACGTGAATGCCCCGCCGGCGAAGGGAGCGGCGCTCGGGGTGGTGGGGCGCGCGCGAGTGGGCGATCGGGAGGTGGTCCGCACGGCCTCGGCCGACGACAAGCTGCGGTACCTCGCCCTGGCCCAGCCGCCCGATCTCAACGTCGAGGCGGCGCAGAAGGAAGTGGTGCTCGAAGCGGGTGGGACGGCGGAAGTTTCGCTCTCCATCAAGCGCAACAAGGGCTTCGACGGGCGGGTGCCCATCTCGGTGCTCAACCTGCCGCCGGGAGTGCGCGTCCTCAACGTGGGGCTGAACGGCGTTCTCATCAATGAGGGCGAGACGGCGCGGAGCTTCGTGCTGGAAGCCAAGCCCTGGGTCAAGCCACTCGAGCAGCCGATCGTCCTGACCGGCGACGTCGAGACGCGCTCGCCGATCCGGTCCAACTATGCTTCGGCCCCGATTCTGCTCAAGGTGGTTCCGCCGCGGACCGCCCTGGCCGGCGCCCAGAAGGGACAACCGCCGCGCGCGGCCGGCTCGGCAAATCAGCAGTAGGGGGCTTCGGGAAGCGACCGAAGGATTTCGCGCAAAGGCGCAAAGAACGCAAAGCAAGCAAAGAAGCTTTTCTTGACGTCTTGGCGCGAGGTCGGCATTTTTCCACGCCCGCATGGCTGCATCCACCGTTCTAATCAACCCTCGCGCTTCGGAGCTGGGGAAAAGCAACGTCATCCTTCGAGCTGAAGCAGTACCTGGTGCGGGAGCGATTGGAGCGGGCCCGCCGCCTGCTGGCGCTGGGGCTGCCGGTGACCGAGGCGTGCCTGGGATCGGGCTTCGAGAGCCTGGGGTCGTTCAGCACCCTGTTCCGGCGCAGGTTCGGCATTCCTCCAAGCGAGTTCCGGCGGTCGCATTCAAAAAAGCAAGATTGAAGAAGAGCCGGGCGGGCTTCCGCTGCTATCCTTCCCGACATGGAACTGACCCAGGAGTTGTTGGAAGCAATCCAAAAGGGAAATCGAGAAAAAGTGGCGGCGATCCTCGACCAGGATCGGACCCAGGTTGCCGCCCGGGGGCCGAACGGCGCCTCAGCGATCCTGCTGGCCGTCTATTACGGCCATTCGGAGCTGGCGAACGTCTTCGTCGAGCACGGCGCGGAGCTCGACTTCTTCGAGGCCTGCGCGATGGGGAAGCGGGACCGGGCGATGGAACTGCTCGAGCAGGACCCGTCACTGGCCCGGGCGTACTCGGCCGACGGTTACCACGGCTTTGGGCTGGCCATCTTTTTCGGCCATCCGGAGCTGGCGGAGGTACTCCTCGCTCGTGGCGCCGATGTGAACGGGGTTTCCCGAAATGGTCAGAATGTGGCGCCGCTGCATGCGGCGGTGGCGCGGCAGAACGCCAAGAGTGTCGCCCTGCTGCTCATTAAGGGGGCGCAGGTCGATGCCCAGCAGCCAGGGGGCTTCACGCCGCTCCACGCAGCAGCGTTTCACGGCAATCGGGAGATCGCCCGGATGCTCGTCGAGCATGGCGCCGATCGGCAGAAGAAGACCAGCGACGGTAAGACAGCGAGTGACTTGGCCCGGGAGAAGGGGCCGACGCTCG
>JBGOUJ010000430.1:0-6774 GCA_041477005.1 Terriglobia bacterium
GGTAGCCGGAAATTCCCACGGGCAGCGCCTCTCAATGCGCACCGGCGGCAGCACCACCCGCTGCATGCTCATCCGGTTGGTGGCCGTCAGCCGAAACGTCTCTTCGGTCACCTGGTCCGGCGGATTCAGAATCCCCTGGAACAGCACCAGGCTCTCGGTCGCCGGCAGGCCCGCCAGCAGGTCATAGAACAGGAACGTCGCGGTCAACTTCGCTCCCTTCCAGCCGACCGCCGTCTCGATCTCGGAAAAGTGGGAATCGGCATTGGCCAGGGTGAGCGAAAGCCTCGGCACGGCGTCGATCCCTTGCTCGCTCGCCGTCTGGATCTCGAAGAGGTTGTGCTTCAACACCCGCGCGCTGTAGACCTGCGAGTTGAAGGTCACCCGGTGCGTGCTCCAGCGTTCGGTCTGGCCGTCGGAGAGCAGCGCATCGAACAGCAGCAGCGGCGTCTGCGCCACCACCTGCTCTTTTACGTTTGCGATGGTGTCCATGAGATGCGAATCACGCTGGAGTGCTGGCCCGGCGACGTGGCGCGGTCCTGAAGCGTGTCGCTGGAGAACCGCGCCGCCGCATGCACGCCGCCTTCCTGCAAAGTCTGCTTGTAAGCCGAAGCCGCCGGCTGCGCTTCGAGTTGCGCGCCGTAAAGGTCCACTGCCGCCCCGCCCGGAGTGTTCACCGCGAAGACCAAGGTTTGTGACGTCCCCGTGAAGGCCGTGCTCAAGCTGTACCGCCGCCACTGCCCGTCGCCGGCGAAGGCCGCGGCGCTCTGCTGGCCGCCTCCATCACTCAACTGCAGGCTCGCGCCCGCCCCGGTCGTTCGCGCCCAGATGCTCGCCGCGTAGCGAAAAGACGCCGGGATGTTCAGGCTCTGGCTCAGCGCGCCGGCCCCGCTCAGCTCGCTGGCCGCCGTTCCTCCAAGCGGATCGGCGATTCCCGTAGCCACCGTCACACCGCTTTTCACCCACGCTGCCTGGGTGAAGTCGTCGCTCCAGGCCAGCAGGTTTTCCCCCGGCTCCAGAAACAGGAACGTCTGCAGCCGGCCTTCCGTCGCCGCAAACAGAGCCTGGATCGCCTGCCACTCGCCGTCGCTGAGCGCCTGAAGCGACAGCTCCCACTGCCGGTCCAGATAATCGGCGTCCGCGACGCGGATCTCGCTCCCGTCGAGAGCCTGGTTCACCAGCGTCCGATACCCGGTCTGCCGCCGCAGTGGCAACTGCGACACCGCTCCGCTCGACAATTGGGGAAACACCAGCATGGATCAGGCCGCCAGCTCCTCCACCGTCAACTGCACCGCGCACTGGGATTCATATTTCTCGGTCATCGGAAACTGGTCTTCGCCGAAGCGGCACTGGCTGATCACCGTTCCCGTCCACGGATCCTCGAACTCGAACACCCCCAGCATCCCCTGCTGCTGGTCGAAGAACCGCGCCAGGCGCGCTGTCTCGGTCTCATCCAGCATCTCGAGCGCGATGATCCACCGCTTCCGCGCCGCGGCGAAGTCGCGGTATCTCTGCTCGGAGCAGTCCAGGAACTTGTTCACCTCGGTCGAATACCGCTGCTCCAGAACCGCCGGATACTGCACCACCGCGCCCGTTTTCAGCTTGGGAAAGCGAGCCATCGCCGTCTAGCCGATCCCCTCCGCGATCTCCACCGCGCAGACGAACGGGCTCCTCAGCACCAGGTCCAGTTGATGCAGCCCGGTGTACCCGGGTCCCTTGATGACGAGCTGCGACGGAAATTGCAGATCCACCTTGGCGCCGTGATAGGGGTTGGCGGCGGTCACGGCATACTGCTGGAACTTGTACCGGGCCGGATCGAGGCCCGCCAGCCGCATCGCCTTGAAGAGCGAGTCCAGCGGTTCCTGATCTTCCAGCGGAACCCACTTGCCGAAGCCTCCCCCGATCGTGCCGTCGGAATCGACGCTAAAGCCCAGGAATCCCGAAGCCACCACCTCCCCCATCTCTTGCAGGAAGAGCTGCCGCTCCGGGCTGAGGCCTTGCGTGGTTTGTGTATTTGCCATATGGTCTCCTTGTTTTTACAATTCGTTGATCAAATCGTTCAACGGGTGCATGTGCAGCATCGCCTGCCGCACCGCCTGCGCGATGTCATCCGACCGATCCAGGATCGACTGGCTGTCCATCGCGCTCACGTTCACCGTCACCTGCATGTTCTGCGCCTGTGATGCCGGCGCCGCTCGCACGCCTCCGGACTGGTCCTGAACGGCGACCGGAAAACCCGGCGCGTTCGCGACATCCACCGACAGGCTGGGCGGCGGAGCGTAGACCGGCAGCGGGGCGGGCGTGCCGGGACCTCCCGTAAAAAGCCGCGCGATCGAGGCGCCGAGCGAGACCAGTCCCAAGCCACCGCCGAGGATCCCGCTCAGCAGCCCGCCTCCGCCGCCCGCCCCGCCCGCGAGCCCCGCCAGCAGCGCCGGCAGGCCGCTCAGCCCTTGGTCCACGTTTTGCAGCGCCGCTGTGTCCGCCGCCACGTTCTGCGCCAACTGCTGCACGGCCGAGGTAGCGTCCGCCAGCGCCGTCTGCAGCGACGTGCCGGCGGCGTCGGTTGTCGCCGGCGTGGACGCCGCCGCCGGGGCCGGCCCGCCGGTCTGCGCCACCGTCGCCGCCGATCCACCCGGCGCAGTCTCGCCGCGAAGCGGCGCCGTGAGGGTCGACAACGCCTGCACCGTGTCTCTCTGCGCCTGCGCCAGGTTTTCTACGCCGGCATTTCGCGAATCACCGCTTGCCATTGGCTTCCAGCTCCGTTTTCTTCAGTTCCGCCCTGAGCTCCACGAACGCATCCACCCGCCGGGCCGCCCACCCGAGGACGTCCGGCGCTCCTCCCAACGTCTGGCAGGTGTAGAAGTCCTCCACGAACGCCAGGCTCTCGCCGGTTACAAAGCTGACCGGGCACTCCGTCGTGGCCACCCGATCCTGCGTCCGCCCCTGGCCCTGCCACAGCCAGACGATCCGGTTCTCGCTTCTCTCCTCCGGCCCCAACCACCCGCACCCGCGCTTTCGTTCCAGGCCTAAGCGGCGGCAATCGTCGCACTTCCATCCGGCCTGGTTGCCGCGCAGGAAATGGAAGCCGACTCGAAGTTTTTTCTTTCCGCCTCGCTCAACCCCGCTTCCCGCCGGATCGCCTGCAGGACCTCTTCCACCAGCCCCTCCGGCCCCTTCGCGATCAAGCGCTCCGCCGTGACCTCTTCCCCGTCGATCTCGATCCCCGTCACCCGCCGCAGTCCCCACCGCAGATAGATCCGGTCGATCTCGCCCGCCAACAGCGCCGCCTCCGCCTGCTGCTCCGGCCCCTGCGAAGGCGCCGCCGTCACGAACTCCAGCCGCCCCAGCCACTCCCTTAACTGCCGGATCAACTCCAACCTCCGGCCAAACGACATCCGCTCCACCGCGAACCGCACCCCAGGGATCTTTTCCGATTCCACTTCCACGGTGCTCTCGTATTGCATCGCTCTCCTTAGAAACCAGGCGCCCAATTCCGCGACCCGCCGGCCAGGGGTCTCCTAGCCGAAGGCCACGTAGATCTCGTCGTCCATCAGTCCCTGCGCCCGGGACTGGCTGAAGCTCCACTCGAGCGCCTGCTGGCTGTCGTCGAACTCCGGCACTTTCGGCACCAGCGCTTTCAGGTACACCCCAAAGAGCTGCCCCGCGCTCTGCCCCAGTTGAAACATCACGCCGACCGGCGTTTGCGCCCTCGCCGCCTGGTACAGCCCCTTGGTCGCCGCGTCGTCGGTCTCGAACATCTGCATGTCCGCCGTCACTTTGCGCATACCCGGAGCGTGGAACTGCGGGACGCTTGTGCCGAACTCCCGGTTCCGCGTATCCAGGGTGTTGTCCAGCTTGATGGTTGCCTTGGTCAGCGTCACGAACTGCGACGCCGTAGCCCCGAGCCACGCCTGCCCCAGATTCCCCGGCACCGACAGCCCCGCCAGCGGGCTCACCGCCGGCTCGGCCGGGAACGCGCTCAGCCCTCCTTGTCCCGCCGCGAACGACACGGAATCCAGCACGTCCTGCGCTTCGCCGCTGAACTCAAACTCGTGAAAGTCGGCGTTGATCTTCACCTGCGCGACGCCGCACGCCGCCCCCACCAGAATCCGGTCCACCGCCGTCGCCGGATCCCAGTAGTCGAAGATCGAAAGCGTCGGCAGATCCGCCGCCGGTGCGTAAGTCACCGCCCCGGTCAGAGCCGCCCCGGCCCCCGGCGCCGTGCTGAATGGCGCAAACAAAGTCACGCCGGTCGGGCTGCTCACCGCGGCCACGAACCGCAGCTCGCCGTTAAACCCGAACGCCTGGCCCGCGGCCAGCCCGTGCTGCGCGCTGAAGACGATCGCCGTCGTCGTGGATCCCGTTCCCGCCGTTCCTCCCCCAAACACCAGAGGCCCGCCTCCCAGCGCCGCGTGAAAAAAGGTCCCTGCCGCCGGCGCCGTGCCGGGGCTCGTCCCCGACATCAAGTAAGCCTGCAAATCGAAGTGCGTCCGCCTCCGCCCTCCAGCCGCCACCCCCACGAAGGTCCGGGTCCCCGTCTTGTCCTTTCTGTCCCGTAGCTCGTCGCGCTGCTGGATCGCCAGCTTGATCGCTGAAAGCCGGTCCGCGGCCGTGACCGCCGGCGCCTGCCCGAAAGCCGGCTCCGCTTTCACGTAGAACCGATTCTGGTTCGACAGTACGATATTAGACATACCCTTTCCTCAGCCGTAGGCCTCGACCTCCAGCTCCACCTTCGCGCTCTGAATGAAGTTCCGCCCTCCCAGCTTGATGGGATCGAATTTCACCGCGTACGCGCCGGAGTAAGTCAGGTTCTCGCTCCAAGGTCCGGTGTTCTGCGCCAGCCCTGTGGTCACCGCCTCCACATAGCTGGCCAGCTCCTCCTCCAGCCCCTCGTACCGCTCCCCCGTGCACCGCACATCGGCCACGAACCGGATCGGCCCCGAAAACCCATTGAATTTCCGGCGCAGCACGTTTTCCATCCGCGCCGAGTAGAGGTACACCGCCGGATAGATCACGCTCCGGTTCTGATCCGCCAGATCCGCGGTCACATTCTCGATCCGAACGGATTTCTCCTCCAGCAGCTTCCACTGCGCCCCATCTCGAGCCGCAATCTCCGCCAGCGCCGTGTTCCCGCTGGTCAGCACGATGCTCTGGAGTTTCGCCAGTCCGGTAATGCAAAGCTTTGCCACGCAGTCCTCAAGATCGCCAAATCACTAGATCAACAAATCAAAAGTGGTCCCTCATCCCCGCTGCACAAACCGCGGCATCGTTCGGTAAAAGTTCGGCGCCTGCCCCGTCCCCACCGCCGCTCCGGTTACCATCACCGTCGCCGGCATCACCCACGCCTGGCCCAGTGCCAGCGCCGAGCTGTTCTGCCGCGTCCCCTGTCCGCTCGCCGTTCCTACGTAAACGCTCCAACCCGTCACCGGATAGAGCGTCGCCGGCGTCGGGGGCGGCGTCACCCGCAGCGCCTGGCTGGCCTGGACTTCCAGCGCCACCTCGTCGCTCGCCGCCCCTTCCGCCACCCCATCCGCCCCCACCCAGCTCATCTGCACGTAAAACGTCGTGTCCGCCAGCGTCCCGCTCACCGAGTCCACTACCGGCCGGCTCGGTTTCGGAACCGGCTGCATCACGAGACCGATCCCGGTCTGATAAAGCAGGTTCGAAGCCCACCGCGCCAGCTCCTTGTACTCGTTCCACTTCGGCTGGTATTTGTCGTTCAGCTTGCGGTTGTACGCATCCCGATAGGTGATGGCCAGCGTCTGAAACGTGTGCCACATTTTCAGGGGCGGTGTGATGACGACCGTGCTCATGTCGAACCGGCTGAGATTCACCTCTGCTCCGGTCGAGGTCCACGACGGCCCGAACCAGTAGATATTTCCAGGACGCAAGGCGGCGGCCCCTAGCTCCGCCCCCAACTCGCTCTGGGCCAGCAGCAGCTTTGACTCCAGATCGATCCCCTCGGCGCCGGCCACCTCCACCAGGTTCGCCTCGTAGGCGATCAAGTCCTGCACCCCCGATATCGAGCCATCGGTAAACAGCGACATGTGTTATTCCTTGGAACTCCCGCGTCCGCCCTTTTGCAGCGCCCGCAGATCCGTTTCCGACAAGACCGTAAACTGGATCTTCGCCGCCAGCCGCTTCTGGTCCTCGCGCTTCTTCTCCTCGGCCATTGTTTGGCGAAGCGCGTCGGCTTCTTCCTTTGGCGCGATCTCCGCCACTCCGTCCGCCACCAACTTGGCCGCCACGGCCCGCGCCACTTCGGCCAGCCGCCCGGCCACCCCTCCGTCCGCCGTCGCCAGGCTCCTCACCACGACGAAGTCCTCAACCAGCGCCTTCTCGATCTCCCGTAACTTCCGGTAGTACGCTCTCAAGTCCATAAAGAATCCGTCTCCACTTACTAACAGCCAACAGCCATCAGTCATCAGCCAACAGCCGTCAGCGGTCAGCGGTCAGCCAACAGCCGGCGGCCAACAGCCGGCGGCCATCAGCCGTCAGCCACCAGCTAACAGCCAACAGCCGTCAGCCAACCGTCTCGCCTCGGGCGGTCGCCCAAAGCCGGCGACTGTGGCTGCCAGCCACCAGCGATCAGCAGGACCCTCTCGTGAGGGATTGCTGAAAGCTGACCGCTGAAAGCCTTCCTAACGAAAGTTCCAACCAGCAACCAGCCATCAGCGAGCGGCCAAACTCCTCGCCCGAGGGGTTGCTGAAAGCTGATGGCTGACTGCTGAGGGCTTTCCTACGAGTTGACCTGCACGCCGAAGCTGTTCCGCAGAA
>JBGOUJ010000431.1:0-6770 GCA_041477005.1 Terriglobia bacterium
CGCCCGAATAGAGCCGGCATCGAGCTCGACGGAACCACCAATACGCAGGTTTACTACAACGTCGTATATGGAGAGTACAACGGCATCTGGTCGCTGGGCGGCGCCAAGGCCTCGATATACAACAACACGGTCTACAATTCGCTCGAGTGCTTCCTGTTGGAAAACGGATCTTCCGACATTACCCTCAAAAACAATATCGCCTCCACGTGCTCCGGCGCGGACGTGCAAGTGGCCGCGGATTCCATTTCCGGTTTTCGGTCGGACTTCAACGACTGGCAGGAAGGCGGCAACCTCCGGCTGACCTGGGCGGGCGCCACGTACAACCTGACCGGCTGGAAGACGGCTTCCATTCAGGACGCAAACTCGATCGATGCCGACCCACAGTTTGTCAATGCCGGCGCCGGCGACTTCCATCTTCGCTTGACGTCCCCGGCCATCGACCTCGGCGCGGCAGTGGGTCTCGCGGCGGACTTCGCCGGCGCTTCTGTGCCCCAGGGCAAGGGGGTGGACCTGGGGGCCTTCGAATACACCAGCACCCCTCCGCCGGGCGTGAGTGGTCTGAGCTGCAATCCTGGCTTGGTGGTCACGCCGTCGAAGGCGACCTGCACGGTCAGCCTGACGGCAGCGGCGCCGAACGGCGGAGTGGCGGTGACGATTACCAGCTTCAACAGTATCGCGACGGTCTCCTCGCCGGTAACGGTGCCCGCCGGCCAGAGTAGCGCGGCATTCACGGTTACGGCCGCGGCGGTAGTTTCCGATGCGACCGCCCTGCTGACCGCCGGCGCCAACCACACTTCAGTCACGTTTTCGCTGGGACTGCTGACGCCGCTCGCCTTGTCGTTATCGTGCGCCCCGGCCACGCTTTATGTTCCCGGAGCGTCGACCTGCACGGTGAGCCTCACGAGGCCGGCGTCGGGCGGGGGGATTACGGTAACACTGAGCGCCAGCCCGTCCATCGTGACGATTCCCGGCAGCGCCACCGCTTCGGCGGGGGATTCCTCGGCGAATTTCACGGCCAGCGCGGGGGCGGCAGCGGCGCTCGGCCCAGCCACTCTGACAGCAAGTTTCGCCGGCATCAGCGCCACCTTCGTGCTGACGACCTCACTGCCCGGTGTTGCCGCGCTCGCTTGCAACCCGCCGATCCTGACCGGCCAGGGCAGCACGACCTGCACGGTTTCGATCGGTCCGGCGGCGCCGAGCGGCGGCGCCGGTGTCACGATCTCGTCCAGCAGCCCGCAGCTTACCGCGTCTTCGCCGGTTTTGGTGGCGGCGGGAAACACCACGGCGCAGTTCACCGCGACCAGCGCCGTCATTTCGAGCGACGAGAGCGCCGTGCTGGCCGCCTCCTGGGGAAACTCCTCCCAAACCGCTACAATCAGCCTGCTTGAGATCAAGCCGGCTTCCCTGGCCTGCTCGCCCCAAACCATATTGGCCGAAAGCAACACGCAGTGCCAGCTCAGTCTGAATGCTGCCGCTCTGAATGCCCTTACGGTGAATCTTTTCAGCAACAACGCGGCGGCTCTGACCGTGCCCACCTCGGTCACGTTCCGCGAGGCCGAAGCCACGCTAAGTTTTTCCGCCAACGGCGGCGCTGTATCCGGCCAGCACAGTGCCGTCATAACGGCCAGCTACGGCAAGACCTCTGTTAACGCCACGGTTTCCGTCACATCGGGCGCGAGACCCCCGCGCCGGCGCAATACCAACGTACCTCCGATCCCGCTGGCACCTCTGGCTCCGGGACCGTGAATGCGGCCAGCTACGACGGCAGGTTTGCCTGCAGCCCCGCCGGTTTCTCGCGGTTGGGGCTAGAACGGTAAAAAGGCTCGCCTCTTACCCGTCTTGGGGCTTCCTGACTGGATATTTCCATACTCTGATCTCTCCGAATAGGCCGCGGAGCCGGCGAAAGGTCAGCCTTGAGAGAAACGTTAGTACTAACTCTAGTACTTTAATAACAACCCCCAGGCCCCCCCCTGAGGTTCTATTGTGGCCCCTCTGGCGCCGTGTTAGCATCGCCTTCCGTAGGGTTGCCCGGTGTTCGCGTAGGTACCGAAAGACCCTTAAGAAGCTTATGCAGACCAATATGCCCTCATCAATTCTCCGGATCACCGTCTTGTTATTCACCTTCTGCTGGATGTCAGCGGCAGCCCCAAACACTTACTATGTCGACGCCACCGGCGGCGCTGACACGAACAACGGCGCCTCTCCCGCCAGCGCGTGGAAGACCGTTTCCAAGGTTCTCAGCACCACTCTTCTGCCGGACGACACCGTCCTGTTCAAGCGCGGCGGAACGTGGAAAGAGGAGCTCATACCCCGGCAATCCGGCGCCCCGGGGCACCCCATCACATTCGCCGACTACGGCGTCGGCGATAAGCCTCTACTGGACGGCGAAGGGATTCGCAACGGCGTCCATGCTTATGGGATAAGCTTTATCACCATTCGTAATATCGCCGTCATCCGGGGAAAATACGGCTTCTGGATTCATGGGGGCTCCGCCTACAATGTGCTCGACTCGGTCGAGTCCAGCTTTTGCACTCTCTACGACGGCATCTCATTCCAAGACCCCGGTTCCATCGGCAACCGGGTCCTGAACAGCACCGCGCATGACCAGCTCCTGGGCTCAGGCGTGACGTTTTACCCCGGAGCCGACAACGGCACCGTAATCGGGGGAACCTACTATAACAACAAAACCAGACACGCATCGGGCGTGGAGTTTGACACCAGCGGCAACCGGGTGAGCAACGTCGTTAGTTACAACAATTGGTATGGAATCAAGGTCTACGGATCGGGCGCCCTGGGCAACGTGGTCGAGAACAGCATCAGTCACCACAACGAATCTTTCGGCATTGATGTCGATTACGCGGGCCCCGCCAACATCGTACAGAATAATGTTTCGTACTCCAACGCCTCTCATGGTATCGCCATCGAGTTGGCCACGGACGCGGCGATCGTCCGGTATAATGTGACGCACGACAACGGCAGGCCGGACAAGGCCGGTATCGAGCTGGATGAAACCACAAATGTGCAGGTTTATTACAACGTCTCGTACGGGGAGTACAACGGAATTTGGACGCTGAACGCCGTCAATGCCTCGATCTACAACAACACGGTCCACAACGCTTTCGAGTGCTATCTGGTGGAGAGGGGATCGACCGGCATCACTTTAAAAAACAACATCGCCTCGGCGTGCTCCCGCGGAACCATCGAGGTGACGGCGGATTCACAGTCCGGTTTGCAGGCTGACTTCAACAATTGGTTCGACGGCGGCGCCGAGAATCTGATCTGGGGCGGCTTCCACTACGGCCTGACCCTCTGGAAGATCGTATCCTCCCAGGACAGAAACTCCATCGATCCGGACCCGCAGTTTGTCAATGCGGCCGGCCGGGACTTTCATCTGCAGTCGAGCTCACCGGGCATTAACGCCGGCGCCACAATCGGCCTGACAGCGGACCTTTCCGGCACGTCGGTTCCCCAGGGGAACAGCATAGACATGGGCGCCTACGAGTACATCACCGCCGGCGGCCCGACGCCGGGCGTGACCGGCCTGAGTTGCAATCCGGGTTCGGTTGTGACGCCGGGTACGGCGAAGTGCACGATCACGCTAGCAGGGGCAGCGCCCAGCGGCGGAGTGGCCGTTTTTGCCAGCAGTAACAATTCGAGCGCCGCGTTTTCCTCGCCCGTGACCGTGCCATCCGGGCAAACCAGCGCCAGCTTCACGCTGACGGGGACGGCGGTGACCACGGATACGTTAGCCATGCTGACGGCGATCGCCAACGGGACGGCGGCCAAGTTTTCGCTGGGGCTGCTCGCGCCAATCGACGTGACCTCGCTCAGTTGCAACCCAACCATTCTCAGCGCGGGCGCCTCGGCCAACTGCACGGTCGCCCTGAGTCGCATGGCTCCCACCGGCGGGCTGGGAGTCACCATTTCCAACGATAGTTCGGCGCTGAGTTACCTCTCGCCGGTTATGGTGCCCGCCGACAGCAATAGCGTCGTTTTCACGGTCACGGCGGCGGCGGTGACCGACAACCAGCAGGCCATGCTTGCCGCCAGCATCGGGGCCAGCTCCCAGAGCATCCCCTTGAGCGTAGTGGCCCCGACGTGGCTGAACTCTCTCGCCTGCTCGCCGGAGGCAGTGACCGGAGGAACCGCGGTTTCCTGCGCGGTGACCCTCAGCCAAGGCGCTCCAGTCGGCGGGTTGATGGTGAGCCTCGGCAGCAACAACGGATCCGTGTTGGTTCCGGCTTCGGTGACGGTGGGGGCTGGGGCGATGTCCGCGAGCTTCTCGGCCGTCACGTCGGCCGTCAGCGAGCTGCAAACCGCTACTGTGACTTCCACGGTAAACGGCCAGCCGGTGACGGCCAGTGTGACTGTCCTGCCGACGGAGATGTCGCTTAGTAGCCCCTTGTGGCCGGCGCCGCGCCGGCGCTGACCGGCAGCGGCCCCGACGGCCCGTGCACCGGCCTAATTCTGTGACCCAAGACTGTCGATCTGTATGAACTGTTCGACGGCTTGGTGTCGAGGTCGGCCCGGAACCGCCGCGCCTTTGGCGTAAGCCTGCTGGCGCATGGCGGGTTACTGTTTCTGCTGGTCACCGTCCGCGTCTCGTTTCCGGAGCCAGTGGGCGTGGTAGACCCGGGCCGCGGTTTCACTAGTGGCGCCGCCGGCCCCATCGACAGGACAGGCGCCGAGGCCGAGGCCGCGGTTACCGCAGCTCAAGCATCGACCTTTAAGCTTCTCCAGCATCCCTCGAAGCTACTTGATCCGCCGCAAGAGATCGAGGCCGCGAGCAAGAAAACCGTCGAGTTACTCTCCAACTCGCCTTACAAGGAGAAGCTCACCAACGCGGGCCTCTTCCTGAAGGCCCTGGCCGCCCACGCGACCAAGCTTCCTAACCTGATCCAGCCCAACCTGGGGAATCAACTGGCCGGAGGAAATAGCCTGCTTCGGCCGAGCGATCTGGCGGCCCAGGCGCCCGCGCTTGAGGAAGACAAGATCGAGCAGCTCGCCGCCCTCCCGCTCGGCTCCCGCGTCAAGGTCGATCCGTGGACCAACCAGATCGCGCTGATCAAGGCCAAGCCCGTAGCGCTCCTCTCTGCCTAAGGAGAAAATGCCGTTCCAGGTCACGCCCGCGCTGCTCTACCTGACCCGCCAGCCCGCCAAGGGAGTCGAACTGAGCAGCAAGTAGGATAAGCCTGACGGGTCAACCGCGCCCAGCCCCGCGCAGAAGATCACAATCGCCTCTCCCACTCCAGCCGCGGTCCCCGGCTCTTCATTGCACGGTGGGGGGTGGAGCACTCCCCTTGTCAAGCCCTTCAGCAGCGGTCTATCATCAAGAACGCCCGCGGTGCGAAAAGAACGCGCGCTGAGTGGGAAGAACGGCCGCTCGGTGGGAAGAGCGCCCCGCTGGGCGCGGGAAAGGACACCCCGCTGGGGTGGCAAGGACACCCCGCCCGGGGGAGCGCGCCCCACTGGGCGTGGGAAAGAACGCCCCCTGGCGAGGCGGGGCGGGAATGAGCGATGGACGCCGATCCGAGTGAGGCCGAAACGCCGCTCACCGAGGGCAAAAAGGCTCGGGTCGGCATCGAGACGGTGCAAAACGGTTACGCGTTTGTGATCGATCGGGAGCAGTATACGGACGGGATGTTCGGCGTGCCGAACCTGATCTTCCCTACCCTGGAACACGAACAGACACGGATAAAACCACCACAGGCCCTATACCTATGCTAACGACAACACGGAGAGAGTTCGTTGCAGGTGCCCTGGCAGCGACAGCCACTCGAGCCCTGGCGGCGTCCGCGCAGTATCAGATCGGAATCAGCCCGCAAGTGGCCGGTACGGCATGGACGAAGGATGTCTATCTCGCTTGTCGAGAGATTCGCGAGGTAGGCTACCGTCACGTCGAAGCCTTCATCGGTTCCTTCCTGGATTACTATGACCGGGACAAGCCGGATGAACTACAGAAGAGGATGGACGATATCGGCGTCGACTTCGTCACGATTTCCAACGGCAGTCCCATGGAAGCGCACTTTGAAGACCCGGCCAAGCACGGCAAAATCATCGAAGAGCACCTGCGATTAGTTCGCTTTATCAAGAGACTCGGGTGCAAACACCTGAAGATCAACATGGGAGGGCGGCGCCCGGCCGGCACCACCGGCGAGGATCTCGAGCACATGGCCGCGGTCCTGAACAAACTCGGACCACGTATCACGCAGGAAGGACTCCAGTTTGGCGTCCACCCTCACATGTGGAGCCAATTCGAGAATCGCCAGGAGATCGACTACCTCATGGCGAATACCGATCCGAAACACGTCATGCTGGTCCTGGACACCGGGCACATCAACATGGCGGGAATCGATCCGGTTGAGCTGGCGCGCACGCTGGGCCACCGGGTTCTCGAGTACCATCTTAAGGACACCAAGACCGAGTGGCGCGGCGGAGCCAAGCATCGCGTCGATAACCCCGACATGATGAAAGACCCGCCGTTTTTCCCGCTGGGCCACGGCGGGGTCGACTTTGTCGGGCTCAAAGCGCACCTGGACCGGATCGGCTGGAAAGGCTGGATGGTGGTACAGCTCGATTCCTCGCCCGATCAAGCGCCCAAGGAGGCCGCGCGTCAGAGCGCCCAATACATTCAGAAGACGCTGGGCCTGAAGCTATGAGAGGGGCCCGAGTCCGAGCCGTACGTCCCGGGGAACAAACACCGATTCGGAAACGGCGGTTTCCATCTGTGTTCCTCTGTGTTCATCTGTGGTTCCTTGTTTTTTTCGGAG
>JBGOUJ010000432.1:0-6769 GCA_041477005.1 Terriglobia bacterium
TGGCGGTCTCGTAATCGGTCACCGGCCCGGCGGTAAAGAAGAAAGTGAAGAGGGAGCCGACGCGGTTGATGGTGAGCGGCCGGCCGGCGGATCGCGCCGCCTGGGCGATCCCATCGCAGAGCCGGGCGGCGCCTCGCTCTAGCTGGTCGTAGATCTCCGGATGCTTCTGGATGGTGCGCAGCACGGCCAAGCCTCCGCCCACGGCGAGTGGATTTCCGGAAAGCGTCCCGGCCTGGTAGACCGGCCCGAGAGGCGCCACCCGGCTCATGATGTCGGCTCGGCCGCCGTAAGCGGCGATGGGCAGACCGCCGCCGATCACCTTCCCCAGAGTGGTCAGGTCAGGGCGAATGCCGAATCGCTGCTGCGCCCCACCCCAAGCCAGCCGAAAACCCGTGATGACTTCATCGAAGATCAGCAGCGCGCCGTGGCGCTCGGTCAGGCGCCGGAGCAGATCCAGAAAGCCGGGCGCCGGCGGCACGCAGCCCATGTTGCCGACGACTGGCTCGACGATCAGCGCCGCGATCCGCTCCCCGTGGCGCCGAAAGGCCTCCTCGACCGCTTCCGGGGAGTTGAACGGCAACGCAATCGTGGTGGCCGAAAACGATGCCGGCACCCCGACCGAATCCGGAATGCCGAGCGTGGCCACGCCCGAGCCGGCCTTCACCAGCAGCGAATCGACGTGACCGTGATAGCAGCCCTCGAATTTGACGACCAGCTCGCGGCCGGTAAAGCCGCGGGCGAGGCGGATGGCGCTCATGGTCGCCTCGGTGCCGGAGTTAACCAGCCGTACCAGCTCCATCGACGGCACCGCGCCCCGGATCAACTCGGCGAATTCGACCTCGCGCTCGGTGGGGGCGCCAAAGCTAGTGCCGACGTCAAGCGTCTGGCGCAGCGCCTCGATCACGGCCGGGTGCCGGTGGCCGAGCAGGAGCGGTCCCCAAGAGCCGACGTAGTCGAGGTAGCGGTTGCCGTCGGCATCATAGAGATAGGCGCCGTCGCCGCGGGCGATGAAAACCGGGTTGCCACCGACCGCACGGAAGGCCCGGACGGGCGAGTTGACACCGCCCGGCATCAGCTTTTGCGCTCTCTCAAACAGGGCGTGAGACCTGGAGTGGTTCATGAGAAAAACTCGCGGCGATTTCCCACAGCGTCACGCCCAACTGACGCCACAGGCGGCTCTTCAGGCCGAGGTAGGTTTGGCTGCCGGCGAACAGGTCCTGCATCAGTTCTTCGAACTTCGGGCTGCGGCGGCAGAACTGCACCAGGCGCGTGGTGGCGGCATCGAGCAGAAAGCGGCCGCGATAGAATCTTCCGGCCAGGCGCGATCCCATTTCCAGATCGTCCATCACGCCGCGCCGCAGACGGCGGACGTAGTCAGCTACCGCACCCTCGCGGACGCAGCCGGCCAGCAGCTCAGCCGAGCGCAGGGCGTAGTAAAGGCCCTCGCCGGTTATGGGATCGACCAGCCCGGCGGCATCGCCGACCGCCGCCCAGCCCTCGCCGGCCACGCGGTTGCGCTCGAAGCTCGATCGCGCAAGCGACGGCAGCAGGTGGCAATAAAACCTTCCGTGTTCGGCCGGGATGCGGCGTTCGGCCATGTAGTCCTCGATCAGCCGCCGGAGCCGGGGCGTGCCTTCCGAATCGATCCGGCCGCAGATCCCGACCGACAAATGATCGGTACGGGGAAAGACCCAGATGTAGCCTTCCAACTGCTTCAGGAACTGGATCTCGAGGTGGTCCTGCTCGCCCGGAGCGTAGTAGCCGAGGGCCACGTAGGCGTCCTGCGGACCGAGGGTGGTCCCCAGGTGGCGCAGCGGATTGCGGGCGCCGGTGGCAAGCACACAAAAGTCGGCTTCGTAGTTGTGGTGCTTGCCGCGGAGCTGCCAGACTCCGTTGCAGAGCTCGGCGCCGATGACCCGATCCTGCACGACCTGGGCCCCAGCCTGGCGCGCGCGATCGAGCAGCAGGCCGTTCAGCACCTGGCGGGAATAGATGGCGAGCGGCCGCCGCAGGTGCAGGCAGGCTTGCTGGCCGTTCGAGGCCACCAGCACCGCCCGATCGACGAAACGCTTCGGCGCGTCACCAGACGCGAGGAACGAATAGCTTTCGAGGGCCTTGGCCGTCAGGCCTCCGCCGCACGGCTTCTCCCAGGCCAGCTTCTCATCGATAACGGTGACTGGCAGGCCGGCCGCGGCCAGTTGCTCCCCAGTAAAGGCGCCGGCCGGGCCGCCGCCGAGAACGACGATTCTCATGGCGATTTCACCTGCGGATGCCCCCGCGGCAGCTCGGGCGCCGGCGGCGAGGAACCCACCGGCGGGTGGCCGCTGGGAAGATCGCCCGGGCCCCCTGACTGCGCGGGCGGCATCATCCCGCCGTGGGCGCCAAGCTGCGGCTCGACTTCCCATTCGCCGCCTCGCCGGCGCAGCGCGTAGTGCATCGACAGGACCGCCTTGGCATCGCTCTTGGCGTGGAAGACGACGTCGGCGTCGGCCCGGTCCTCGCGGATCCGGATTCCGGTCACCTCCATGTACATGCCGTGCATATTCAAGTTGGGCCGCGAGGCGAGGTAGCGATCGAGCGCCCGCCGCACGGCCCCTTCGTTCTCACTCCGGCGGCCGCAGGCGGCAGTACCAGCCAGCGACAAAGCGATCAGCAGCAGGAAGAGTTTCTTCACCGTCCTACCATTATGGCGCAGGAATTGAGAAACTGAGTTGCTTATGCTCGACTTGATGTTTTTGCGGAACAACCTGGAAGCCGTGGAGGCGCGGCTGGCGCAGCGCGGGGCGCCGAGCGGCCTCGACCGCTTTCGTGAAGTGGACCGGGAGCGGCGCGCCGCCATCACCCAAGTCGAGCGACTAAAAGCGCAGCGCAATACCGGCAGCGAGGAGATCGCCCGCGCGCGGCGGGAGGGCCGCGATACCACCGAGCAGCAGACCCGCATGCGCGAGCTCGGGGAGCAAATCAAGGCTCTCGAAGAGAAGGCCAGGCAGGGAGACGCCGGCCTGGAAGAGATCCTGGGGACCCTCCCCAACCTGCCCCACGAGTCGGTTCCCGCCGGGACCGGGTCCGAGCAGAACGTCGAAGTGCGCCGCTGGGGCCAGCCGCGGGAGATGAACTTCACCCCGCAAGCCCACTGGGACCTGGGGCCGGCGCTCGGCATCCTGGATTTCGACCGCGCCGCCAAGATCACCGGGGCGCGCTTCGCTGTTTACTGGGACGTGGGCGCGAGGCTGGAGCGGGCGCTCGCGAACTTCATGCTCGACGTCCACACCCGCCACCACGGCTATACCGAAGTGCTGCCGCCGTTTATGGTCAACTCGGCCAGCCTGTTCGGCACCGGCCAGTTGCCCAAGTTCGCCGCGGACTTGTTCAAGTGCGAGGGCCACGATTTTTGGCTGGTCCCCACCGCCGAAGTGCCCCTGACCAATCTTTACCGGAAGGAGACGCTGGAGGCCGACCGGCTGCCCATCAAGCTGGCGGCGTTCACACCCTGTTTCCGCAGCGAGGCCGGCTCCTATGGCCGCGACGTGCGCGGCATCATCCGCCAGCACCAGTTTCAAAAGGTGGAGCTGGTGAAGTTCGCCCGGCCGGAGCAGAGCTACCAGGAGCTCGAATCGCTCACCACCGACGCCGAGGATATCCTGCAGCGCCTCGGCCTGCCCTATCGCACCATAGCTCTCTGCACCGGCGACCTGGGCTTCTCGAGCGCCAAGACCTACGACA
This sequence comes from Terriglobia bacterium, assembly GCA_041477005.1. Taxonomy (GTDB): domain Bacteria; phylum Acidobacteriota; class Terriglobia; order Bryobacterales; family JACQDG01; genus JBGOUJ01. Next base: position 3,724 of record JBGOUJ010000432.1, read on the forward strand.
TCGAAGTCTGGCTGCCGGGCCTGAATGAGTTCAAAGAGATCTCCTCGTGCAGCAACTTCGAAGCTTTCCAGGCCCGCCGCGCCGAAATCCGCTACCGCCCCGACGCCCGCGGCAAGTCCGATTTTGCCCACACGCTGAACGGGAGCGGCCTGGCTATCGGTCGCACCTGGGTGGCGATCGTGGAAAACTATCAGGAAGGCGGCGGCAGCGTGATCGTCCCGGAAGCGTTGCGTTCGTATCTGAACGCCGAGCGGATCACGCCCGCCGGCCACCTGGGATAATGGCCAGTCTGGACATTGCGGCCCTCCGAAAGGCGATTCTTGAAGATCGGTATTTCCTTCGTCTGCACGCTAAAGTCCGGATGGGACAGCGAAAGGTATCGGACGACGACGTCAAACACGTGGTCGCGACGGGAGACGTTATCGAGCAGCATCCCCGCGCGCAGCCTTTCCCCAAAGCTCTCTTCATGGCGCGGGTTCGGGCAGAGCCGCTTTACGTCTGCTGCGGTTTCGACGGTAGCGAGGGCTACATCATCACCGTTCACTGGTATGATCCGAATAAGTGGATCGATCCGTGGACTCGAAGAAAGAGCTGACTATGGGGCGCCACAGGAAGTGCGCGGAGTGCGGCGGCACGCTGGAAGAGAAAGCGATCAGCCATACCCAGCCCTGGGGTGAGCAGCTTTACCGCTTTGAGGACGTGCCCGCGCTGGTGTGCGTGCAATGCGCGGAAGTATGGCTGTCGGCGGAAGTCTCGCAGGCGATGGACCGGATCATCCGCACGGAGGCCCCACCGACGGGATACCAGAAGATCCCGGTCTTTTCGCTGGCCCGGCCAAAGGCCAAGAGCGCCGGCGCCGGCAAGGGGTAGAGACGTCACCGGGAAACCAGGAGAATTTCGCTTCTGTTTTCAAGCATTTGGCTTGCCGACCGAGTGGACAGGCCGGTTTTGCGGGATAAACTGGGATCACGGAGCAAGGCGAGGCTAAGGCTAAGGGTTCGGGGTGAGGGGGTCGATGTAATGGGTGGAGACAATACAGGACGGGGGGTAACCGTGCAGCCGAGAACGAAGTGCGCGGAGTGCGGTGGCACCCTCGAGCAGAGGGTCATCACCCACACGCAGCCGTGGGGCCCTCACAAGCTCTATCGCTTCAACCGGGTGCCCGCTCTGGTCTGCGCCCAATGCGGGCAAGTCTGGCTCTCCGCCCCGGTTTCGCGGTTGATTGACCAGGTGATCCGCAAGCCGCCGAAGACGAAGAAATTCCTGAAGATCCCGGTCTTTTCCCTCTCGGAATTGCCTCGGCGCCTCACTGCACGGCCAGCGTAAGTCCCGATTGGCTCGAAGCGTTGCCCACGACCAATGACACTGGAACGCCGGGGCCGGAGGGCGCGCTCTGGGGAATCCGGGCGTTGACCTGGAGCACGCCGGCCACCAGGCCGGGAGCCGCGCCCGCGTAGAGAACCTCGGCCTGCGCGCCGCCGATCAGCACCACGACCGGCGCCTGCGGCTTCGGAAGCACATCCGAGGCCGGCTTCCCATCGATTCCCGGCGGGGTGGTCTGCCCTTCCCCCGTCGCGTAGATTGCCACCACGGAGCCCTTTGGGGCGGGGTTGGACACCGCGTTCACCGTAAAGTCCTGGTTCAGGATGGCGCCCTGGCCTTTGCCCGAAGCGTTGATGCTGAATATGCCCGGCGCGGTCGGAGCTACCGCCAGCGTGACGGCGTTGCTCCGGGCGCCCCGATACTGGATCTGCAGCGCCACACTGCTCTTGCCGGCCACTTCGTAAGGCACGATCGCGCTGACCTGGCCGGCCTGCACGTAAATCAGCGGGGCTGCCACCTCGTCAAACAACACCCACGTGTCGGCGACCATGGTGTCGACCAGGCCCGCCGTCACCTCAAGCCCAGCCGGCGTTTCCGGCCCGATGAGTGTTCCGAAGATGCTGACGATTTCTCCGGGGGCGATGGGACCCGGCAAGAAGCTCGCCCCGCTGACTACTCCCGCCGCCGAGATCGTCGGCCCCGGAGCCACTACCTGAAACGGGAGCGAGCCGAAACTACCCGACACGGTGATTTGCAGGACTCCCGGCGTCGCCAGCCTGGCCGCTGGAATGACCGCCGTCAGCGTGGCCGCGCTCAGGAAGTTCGTGGGAAGCGCGGCGCCATTGACCTGAACGCTCGAGCTGTTGAGGAAGTTGGCGCCGGTAACGGTAATGACGGTATCGCCGGCGCCGGCGATCGCGGTCGAAGGGGAGACACTCTGCAGCAACGACCCTTGGGTCACCGTGAGGCTCACCGCAACAGTTTGAGGGCTGTTCAGCGCACCCCCGTAGGGAACCGTGACCGTCACCGTCCCCATGTAATTGCCGGGCGCCAGGCCAGCCGGATTGAGAGAGACATTCAGAACCGACGGCGTGGTCTGACTGCCCGGGTTCACTGCAAGCCAACTCTCTCCCGAGGTTGTGACCGTATAGTTGAGAGGCGGGCCGCTACTCAGCACGGAGACCGGCTGCGCGGCCGGAGTCGGGCCGCCGGTCTGGTAGGACAACGCCAGGGAGCCGGGGTTGAGCACCAAGCTGGGAACCGGGTAGATGCGGACGGACCAGTTATCGATGCCACTGTCGAGCGTAACCGTCCCGCCGCTCGAGCTGCCGGCGGTAAGGTAGCCCAACTGGATCGACGCGGCCAGGGCGTCAAAGCTCGGGGTGGGAGGCCCCAGGCCCGCGACCCGGACAAAATTTAGGGCCGTCAGGCCGGTGTGAGAGAAATGCGCCCATCCAGGGCCCGACGCGGAATCGGCCGCCACCGAACTGTAATAAGTCGCTCCCTGCACTAGCAATAGATAGTAGACCACGGGCTGGCCTGGAGCGCTGCGCAAGCTCAGGTCGTAGGAGAAGTCGATCGATGTGATCGGCCCCCGGATCAGCGGGTTGTAGGTGACGCCGCCGCGCACGTGGGCCACCAGGACGCTGCCCGCGCCGAGATTGAGTAGCACGCGCCGGAAAGCGTCGGGATTGCCGCCGGAACTCTGCTGAGCGGCGGTGAA
>JBGOUJ010000433.1:0-6765 GCA_041477005.1 Terriglobia bacterium
GCGAGCCCCCGGAAGCCCAGAATGAAGATCCCGCCGACCCAGATCAGGGTGATCGCGACCACCACGCTCGCTTGCCGGTGGGCGAAAGACGCGGCTGCCAGGTACAGGCCGACCGGCACGACCGTGAAGCTTGTGCCGAAAAGGCGCGGATCGAGCTGCGCGCTCAGCCGATAGATCTCGGCATAGCCGGCCTGAAAAAAGCGCTCGCCGCCTAGTGACTCCGTCCCCAGGACGAACAGGCCGCAGCCGGCCAGATAAATCGCCACCCCGCAGGCAAACAAGAACGGGCTGAGAGCTGGATCGTGGATCGTAGATCGTGGATCGTGGGCTCGAAGCTCTTGCTGTTTCCCAGGCCTGATCCTGCGGCAGCTCCCCTGGGCCATCCGGCTGGTCGTGGTGCGCCCGCGCAGGGAGAGCAGCCCGATCAGATAGGAGACCATCGCCAGTTCGACCAGTTCCAGGGCCGGCGTCAGATGGTTGGAGACGAACCACCACGGCAGCGTGTCCGGGCCGAGGCCCAGCGCCCACGGCAACGCCATACCCAGGTGGAACAAGGCGAATACCGACAGGTAGAGGACCGGTGGGCTGAGCGGAGACAGGCCGAGCGGTCGCAAGCAGACATAGAGGCAGAGCGCCAGGACCATTCCGGCGACGATCGCCGAGAAGCGGTCGTCGTCGAGCTCGCGCATCAGCCACCACAGCTCGGCGCCGCCGGCCGCCGCCGCAGCCAGCCACGGATGCCGCCACTCGCTGTGGGCCACCATCAGTTCCCCGGCTCGCTGTTGCCCGGCTCGAAATTTCCTGGCCGTCCGCTTCCCGGCTCACGGCTTCCCGGCTCACCGCTTCCCGGACCAACGCTTCCAGGACCAGCGTTTCCAGGACCAGCGTTTCCCGGGCCAGCGCTTCCCAGGCCAGCGTTTCCCGGACGCACGTTCCCAGGACAAACCAAGCCCGAGCGGTAGGCGGCCAACAGGGTCTGGAGCGAGTGCCCGATGGTGAAGCCGGCAGACTCGAGCTCGCGCCGGGCGAATGGGACCGGGAGTCGGCCGCGGGCCAGCAGATCGAGCGCGCGCTCGGCCCAGGCGCCGGGACCGGCCTCCAGGGGCAGAAACTCGACGGCTCCTTCGACAGCGGCGGCTTCGCGGGTCACCCGCGCGGAGGCCAACGATCGCAAGCCCGCCGCCTGAGCTTCGAGCAGCACGAGCGGAAGGCCTTCGTAGAGCGACGGCAGAAGGAACAGGTCCATGGCGCTCACGAGCAGCGCCGAAATATCCTCTCGCCGCTCGCAGAAGACGATCGTTTGGCTAAGACCGAGGGCCCGGGCCCGCCGCTCTATCTCCCGGCGGCGCTCCCCCTCCCCCACGAGCAGCCAGCGCAGGTCGGGCCGGCGCGGCTGGATTACCGCCGCCACCTTGAGAAGAAACTCGTGGTTCTTCTGGCGGTCAAAGCGGCCGACATGGCCGATCACGGGGGCGCCGCCGGCGAGACCCAACTCCCAGCGCAGCCGCGTATCGAGGGGCGCGGCCGTCAGGGGTTCGCTCAGGCCGTAGTGCACAATTCGCACCGGCGAGTCTTTGTTGGAGCGCCGGCCGAAGCGCCGGCCGAACAGCGGCGCCACGGCGTCGCGCGAACAAGCGAGCGGAAGCGTGGCTGTCTTGGCCAGCAAGCGCGAGGCGGCGGCGAGGTAGAGCCTCCGGCGCCAGGTATCGCTCGCCCCGTCGTGGGTGTTGTGACTGTGGGCCACGCGAACCGGAACGCCCGCGGCCTGCGCCACGCCGAGAACGAAGCTCGAGAAATGGTGCACATGGCTGTGCACAACCTGATAACGGCCGGCCCGCAGCAGCCGATAGAACCGCGCGGCGAAATCGCAAGCCGTAGCGGGGCCGCGGCCGGTCCCGAGCGGGCAGGGCAAGACGTCGCCGCCTCGCGCGCGGGCGACCCCGGCGTAACGGCCGGAGTGCGGACCCAGGGTGCAGAAGTCGAACTGCCAGCTTGAACGATCGAGGGAGGCCAGCAGATTGAGAAGCCAGGTTTCGACGCCGCCGCGCTCGAGCGAGCCGAGCACGTGCAGGACTCGGATCGGGGGCTTCTCGGCGCGCTCCGGGCGGCGGATCGGCCAGGGCCAGGGGGACTCGATGGTCCCTGCGATGGTCGCCGGCTCTGCCATTCAGATCGCCTCCAGGTTCTCGAGCGGCACTTCCGCCCGAATCGAGCTGGCGAGAGCGCGGATCGAAACCACCACTCCCGCGGGTCGTCGCTCGTTCTGCAAGACGCCCTCGACTCCGGTCAGCGGGCCGCGTACCACGCGCACGCGCCGCCCGTTGCGGAGGAAGGGGTGCGGCATCGCGCCGCCGGCCGCGACCAGGATCCGGACCGAGTCGATCTGGCTGGGTGGAATCTCGACCGGTCCCCGGGAGTCCGAAAGCAGGTAGACGCAGCCGGGCGCGCTCAATATGCGCAGGCGGCGGCTTAGTGGGGCCTGGACAAATACATAGGAAGGAAACAACGGCAATTCGATCTGCTTGCGGCGATCGCGCCAGTAGCGCAGCAAGCGGTAGAGCGGCAGCAGGACGGTGATGCCCCGGCGCTCCAGTTTTCGGGTCACGATCTTCTCGTGGCGCGCCCTGGTGTAAACAGCGTACCAGCCGAGTGGCCGTTCGATCCCTTCCGGCCCGGCGCAGCCCGCCCAGGCGGGCGGCTGTTCGGGCCGGCCGCCAGCGGTCGAGAGCGGTGAGTTCCAAGCTGGGGATGACATGACGCCCGGCTCCTTCCGGGTTTCTTCCGCTAGTGCTTCCTTTTCTTGCGGCGCGGCTCCGGCTCTGCGCGTTTCGCCCGGCCCGCGCCTGACCAAGGGTTGGAGACGAAGACGTCGGCCAGAGCAATACCCATAGCCCGGGCGATGCGGTCCAGGTTTTCGACGCCCGGCAGCACCAGACCGTGTTCCACCTTGCTCAGGTAGCTCGCCTGCAGGCCCGTACGGCGTACCAGCTCGCCCTGCGTCATCTCTTGCTGCTCGCGCAGCCGCCGAATTCGGGATCCCAGCCGCATGGTTTTCCGGCGCGCGCGCCGAGCGCCCATTAGCACCGCTCCAGCCGCAGGGACCCGGCCAGCCGCGCGGCCCCGGGCCGATGTCCGGGCGAACACCGCCGCCGGGACCCGGCGCGTCCCGCTAACGGATCCGGCTCTTTTTTTGACCATAGTAGGAATATCCATACTCTCGATAGTAGGCGTACTCGACATTGTTGAGGTTGATCCGGTTCATCACGAAGCCGAGAAAGCGCGCGCCAGCGTCATCGAAGCCCTGTTTGGTGCGCTTAAGGGAGGCCCGCTGGGTCTGATCGCTGACCACCAGGACCACCCCGTCGACCAGCCGCGAAATCGTGCGGGCATCGGAGAGCGCGAGCGACGGCGGCGAATCGATCACCACGTGATCCCAGCGCTCGCCGGCCTCGCCGAGCAGCGAGGTCAGGCGGGGGGAATAGAGCAGGTCGGAGGCCTCCCTGTGGGCTCGCCCGGCCGGGACCAGCCACAGGTTCTCGATGAGCGTTTCGAGGATGACCTCCCGCTGCTCGACCTTGCCCTCCAGGTAGTCGCTCAGGCCGTGCGGGCTGGCGATGCCGAGCTGGCGGGCGCAATTGGGCATGCGCATGTCGGCATCAACCAGCAATACCCGGCGGCCGAGCCGCGCCAGGCTCCAGGCCAGGTGCAGGCAGATGGTGGTCTTGCCGTCGCGCGGCTGCGGGGAGGTGATCAGGATCCGGCGTATGGACTCGTCCGAGCCGAGCAGCAGAGAGCTGCGCAGCGTCCGGTACGCTTCGGCCAGCTCGCCGCCGGGCTGCCACCGGGTGCGGCGCGCCGCGTGGCGCCCGTTCGAGCCGGTGGCTTCGAGCCGGCGGCGGGAGAGCCGGACCACCAGGCGGCCGCCGTGGTGGTTTCCGCCGGACTCGGCCGTGGCCTCCTCGTCGTCCTCGGCTGCCATCAACCCCGACCGCATGCGCGGCACCACCGCCAGCAGGCACAGCCCGATCAGCCGCTCGACCTCTTCCGGCGTGCGCACTACCGTGCTGAGATGCTCGTCGACAGAAGCCAGCGCCACACCCAGGATCAACCCAACGGCCAGGGCCACGGCCAGGTTTTGGAGCTTCTTGGGCCCGTACGGCCGCTCCGGGGCCTCGGCCGGATCGACCACCCGGATGTTGGAGGCCCGCAGGCCCGCCGAGACGCCCGCTTCCTTGAGCCGATGCAGCAGCCCCTCGTACAACTGGCGGTCGGAATCCGCATCGCGCTTGAGGATGTTGTACTGGATGATGTCGTTGCCCAGCAGGTTGACCGAACGGGTCTGGCGCAGGACCAGATCGCGCAACAGCTTCTCGCGCTCGATCGCCGCCAGGTAGTTCTCGTGCACGGCGCTCAACATGCGGGCCTTCTCGGCGGCGAGCGACCGCTCGAGCATCTCGATCTGGCTCTTCACCCGCTGCGCCTTGGGATAGCCGGGGGCGAAGGTGACCAGAAGCTGGGAATATTCGCGCTCGGCCTCAGCCAGCTTCAGGCTCAGCTCCCGATAGATGTCCGTGCTCAGGCTGCCGGGCAGCGGCCCACCCCGCTCGAGCGCGTCGTGAACGAGCAGGAGAGACGACTGTCTCTCGATCCGCGCGGCCTGGGCCCGGGTCAGCTCCTCTTCGAGCTGCTTCAGCTTCACGGTGGTGATGCTCGTCTGCTCCTCGACGAAGATGATGGAGTGGCGCGCGGCGTAATCGAGCAGACCCGTCTCTGAGCGCTCCAGCTTCGCCTTCAGCTCGACGAGCTGCTGCGTCAGCCAACCGGAGGCCTTTTGTGTGGCGTCCCATTTGGCGGCCAGGTTCTGCTCGAGGTAGACCTCGGCGAGGGTGTTGGCGGTGCGGGCGGCGAGCGTCGGATCGACCGAATCCACCGAGAGATCGACTAGGCGCGTGCCCTTGCCGGGCGAGACGGTGATGGCGCTCAGGAAGCGCTGGACCACCGGCGGGTTCAACTGCTCATCGCGGCGGGGCGGATCCAAGCTGGAGCGGAACCAGCCCCGCCGGAATTCCGGGCGCGCGGCCAGATCCAGTTTCTCCATCACCGCCTTGGCCAGGGTGCGCGACTTGAGGATCTTGTATTGGGTCTCGATGTAGTCGGGCTGCTCGAGCGGCTGGGCCGGGGAGTCCTCGAGGCGCGCCGACTGCGGCTGCTCGCGATCGATCTGCAGGGTGGCGGTGGCGCGGTAGACCGGCGCCTGCGTGTAGTTGAACACCGCCGTCGCGGCCAGCGCGACGGCGCAAAAGGCCAGGATCATCCCGCGGTGGGCGTGCAGCACGTGCCAGTAATCGCGGAGGCTGAACTCGCTTTCCGGCTCCGGCTGCTCGGCCAGGTAGCGCTCCCAAGGAACATCGAGCACCGCCGCAGAAGCCGCCGGCGCCGCGGCCGGAGGCAGTGCGGCCGAAGAGGCCAGCCGCGTCGAGGAGGAGCGAATCGGTTCCATAGGTCTGGGGGTGGAGAGCAGCCTCGTTTTCAGGCGGAGCAGTCAACGCCGCCAGATGATCACCCCGGTGGTGATCTGGACGGCAGCCTCGGCGGCGCGCCCCATGACGCTTTTGGCCTGCGAGTTGGGGACAAACAGGATGTCATCGGACGCCAGGGGCGGATCCGGCGCCCGCCCCTGCAGGATGTCCTGCAGCTTGATGGGAGTTTCCCGCCGCTCGCCGCGTTGGTTGTGAATGATCCGGGACCGCTGCGGTGCGGCGGTGCGGCGCAATCCCTCGGCCAGCGAGAGGGCTTTGAGCACCGTGATCTGCTCCTGATCCTTGAGCGGGAAGCCGCCGGACCGGCCGACTTCTCCCACCACGTAAACAATGCCCGCCTTGGTGACGGAAATGGTGTCGCCGCCTTCGATCCATGGGTTGTCCGGGGGGTTGTTCAGGCGGTTGTTGGGGAGGGTGTTCGGGGCCCCGCCGTCGCGTGTGAGCAGACTCTGCAGGCCGACGCGGAAGGTCTCCTCGCCGCCGACCGGCAGTGGCCGGTTGACGGTCACTTCCGATCCGGCATCGGGGGCCAGCCCCTCGGCCAGGGCCAGCACATCCGACAACCGCCGTGGTCCGCGCAACTGGTAGACCCCCGGCTTGGTCACCGCGCCGAGCACCGCCACCGGCTGGCTGTGATATTCGCGCACCTGGACCGAGATCTGCGGATGGCGAATCCAGTCCTGGCGGTAAAGCTCGGCCAGGCGGTCGGCTGCCTCGCGAGCGGTGGTACCCGCCAGAGGCACCACGCCGATCAGGGGCAGGGCGACGGTGCCATCGGCGGCGATTACCGCCGGCTTGCTCAGCTCCTCGACCTCGAAGACGGTGATGTCGATGACGTCGCCGGGGCCGAGCCGATAGGCGGCGGTCGCGGTCGCCCCGCGGCTCTGCTCTTCGCCGGTCTTCGCTTGATTCGTTCGCGTTTCCTCAGCCCGCGGGTGGTTTGCCCTCCGGTCATCCGTCTGCAAGATATGCGCCCGCAAGATATCCGGCCGGGCGTCTTCAGCTCGTACGTGGTCCGCCCCTGTATCGTCAGCCCCCGCCGTCGCGCCAAAGGCGAGCACCAACAGCGGCAGCCACAACGGGATCGGTCGCGACAGGATCCGCCACGCCGACCGCCACCCTGTGCGCAACTCCGACTGCCAGCCTGGCCGCAACGCCCATCGCCACGCAGGCCGCAACTCCGACTGCAACCTCGGCCGCAACTCCGACTGCAACCTCGGCCGCA
>JBGOUJ010000434.1:0-6744 GCA_041477005.1 Terriglobia bacterium
ATGAAGCAAGGGACAGAAAGGGTTGCACGTCCGGTGAGGCTTGACCCAGCGGGATTGGGCTGCGATTAACCTCTCTCCGCCGGACGACTGAGTAGGACCTTGCGCACCCCGGTTATCTGAGGACTAGCTCCTCAGATAGCCGGCTCGGAGTTTTCCCATTCGCCCCCCCCCGTCCGCGAGGTCTTAGTGTCTCTGTGCTCTCTCTTCTCTCCTCCCTCCCTCTCCCTCCTCTCCCCCCGCGCCCCGGCCTCTTCTCCTTTCTCCATTTCTCAATTCCTCCATTCCTCAATTCCTCCTCTCTCCTCCCTCCTCTCCCCCTCTCTCTTCTCTCTTCTCCCCCCATTCCTCCATTTCTCAATTCCTCGCAAGGTATACTAAGTTTGAGCCATGCTCCCCGCACTCCTCCTAACCATCGCCCTCGCCGACTGGGTGCCGGCGCGCTGGATCGACCGGGATCCCAAGAGCCTGGAGCTGTTGAAGGAAACGCCGATCAACTGCCTTCTGCTCGAGCGGGACCAGTGGTCCGCGGCCCTGGCCGAGCAGGCGGCGAGTCAGGGCATCGTGATGCTCGGCGTCATCCGCAGCGGCGGCGATCCGGTCGAAGCGGCCCGCGACGCGCTTCGCAACAAACTCCAGGGCGTGGTTCTCGAAGGCGATTTCCCCACCTCCGCGGCGGACCGGGTCCGCGATTCGCTGGCCGCCGCGAAGGCCACCGTCGTCGAGATGCTTCCCCGGCGCTCCTTCGGGCGGCGGGAGAAGGCGGAAATCGCGGCGACCTATCAAGCCGTCTGGCCGGGGGTTCGGGTGCAGGAGGAAACCGGAGCGACGCGGGCCGGGCCGACCGGCTCGCCCTGGATCGACACCAACACCGGCTTTCTCCTTTTCGCCCGCGCCTCCACCGACGCGCCCGTCTGGATCGGCAATCTCCCTCCAAAGGACCGGGTCCTCACCGCCGAGAATTACCTGCACGCCATTTGCGATGCCGAGGCCTTGGGAGCGCGTTGGGTGCTGGCGCTCGACGACGACTTCCGCGGCCGCCTCCTGCGGCGCGAGGAAAAGGCGCTGCAGGCCTGGAAGCGGATCGCACTGTACTTGCAATACTTTGAAACCCACCAGGAATGGCGGGCGCTGCCGTCCCACGGCCGGCTGGCGGTGCTGCAGGATGCCGACAGCGGCGCCCTGCTTTCCGGCAGCATCCTGGACATGTTCGTTGCCAAGAGGACGCCTCTGCGAGTGGTGCCCCGCGGCAAGCTGAGCGAGAACACCTTACGCGGCGCGACCATGGTCATTAACCTGGAGGCCGACCTGCTCACGCCGCCGCAAAAGGAAACAATCAACAAGTTCACTGCCGCCGGTAACACCCTGCTGACCAGCCCTCCCGAGTTCAAGCCGCCCGCCCTGCACGGCGATTCCATCACCGTGGATGAGAAGGAAATAGGACGGATCGAAGACCTGTGGGAAGGAATCAACAATGCCATCTCGCACGCCAACTTCCGGCTGCGGCTGTTCAATGTAGCGAGCATGTTGTCGAACATGGTGTCCGAGCCGGGCGGCAAGCGGCTGGTATTGCACTTGGTGAATTACTCCGGATACCCGGTGGAGAACATTACCATCCGCTTCCCGGGCAACCTGAAGAGCGCCAGAATGCTCTCTCCGGAAGGCAAGCCCCGGGAGCTCGAAATGTATCCCTCCAGGGAAGACACCACGGTCGAAATCGACAAGGTGGGAACCTTCGCCACGTTAATATTGGAACAGGAGAGCTGATATGACACGACGTGAGCTGCTGACGATGCTGGGAGCTGCCGGACTTTCGCTCAAAGAGACCGCGGCCAATAGAGCATGGGCCAAGGAAGCACCGGCCGCCCCGGTGTCCGTTGCCCGCTGCCGGTCCTACGACGAGGACGTGGCGGCAACCCTCTCCACCATGTTCGACCAGTTGGGCGGCCTGCCCAAGCTGGTGAAGGGGAAGACCGTCACGATCAAGCTCAACCTCACGGGCGACCCGGGCCTGCGGGTGCAGGGCATGCCGGTCGGCTTGACCCACTACACGCATCCCACCGTGATCGAGGCGTTCGTGCACCTGCTCGATCAGGCCGGCGCCCGGCGCGTCCGGCTGGTCGAAAGCGCCTGGGGGACGGGTGGGCCGCTCGAGGAATACATGTTGGATGCCGGATGGCGCGTGCGCCGCCTGCAGAGCGCCGCGAAGAACGTGGTGTTTGAAAACACGAACGCGCTCGGGACGGGCAAGCAATACAGCCGCTTCAAGGTGCCGGGCGGCGGCTACCTGTTTCCCGCCTACGACCTGAACCAGGCCTACGAGCAGACCGACCTGCTCGTCAGCATGGCCAAGCTGAAGAACCACGCGACCTGCGGCGTCACCCTGTCGCTCAAGAACTGCTTCGGCATCACGCCGGCCTCGATCTACGGGGACGACTCCGGCGAGCAGGAGCCGAACGAAAAGCCGACTAAGGGCCGGGGCGTGGTGCTGCACGCCGGAAAACGCGGGCCCTCGAAGAGCGCCCCGCAGGAGCTGGACCCGACATCCAAGCGCCATCCCGGCTATCGCGTCCCCCGCATCGTGGCCGACCTGTCCGCCGCGCGGCCCATCGACATCGCCATCATCGACGGCGTGGAGACCATTGCCGCCGGCGAGGGGCCATGGATCCGGGGCGTCCGGCCGGTCAAACCCGGACTGCTGATTGCTGGTACCAACCCGGTCACGACCGACGCCGTGGCCACGGCTATCATGGGCTACGACCCGACGGCCGGCTGGGGCACGGCGCCGTTCGTCAATTGCGACAACACCCTGAAGCTCGCTGAGGGTCACGGCGTGGGCACCACCGACCTCAAGCGAATCGAAGTCCGCGGCCTGCCGATTCAGCAGGCTATGTTCCGGTTCGAAAGCTGAGGCAAGCTGCACGAATCGCGCGACCGGCTCTGTAGACTGGGTTCCGGTAGTTCAACTACATAGCGTCACAAGTGATTGCGCGTCCCCACCCGGGCGGGATTGGATCGCCGGCTCGCCAGAGATCACACGAGGATTCGGCTGATGAGCCGCACAGCAGAGGGACCGCTCCCTGACGGTCGTGGCTCGGAGCGGCGCCGCACTGGGGCCGCGCGCGTAAGCAAGCGGTCGTGGCGCAAACACTAACGCACCGGGCCGACCGGCCCGCAGCGGTCAAGGGTTCGCTTCGCCGCGCAAAAGCGGCACGCCCTTGACCGCTGCCGGCCGGTTTGCTCGGGCCAAAGCCGCTGAGATGGCGCGCACGAGCGCTGGTAGTGGTGGCCTCGTTCCCCTCGGTCGCTGAACCCTCAGAACCCCGGAAGCGCCCGAATCGGTTTCTCTTCCACGCACTCGTAGGCTCGGCCCGTGGCCAGATTCTTGTGCTCTTCCACCCGGCCGCTGGGCCACTCGATCACGGCGCGCGCCACGTTGTCACGCTTGCCAACTCCAAATGTGACCGCTAGCTCTGACTGCGACAGATAGCTGGATCCGCCTTTTACCATGCGCGACTGGGCGCCTGACCCGTCCTCGATACGCACGATGGCGCCGATGGCGTCGCGGTTGGATTTCGTGCCCACCAGCCGGAATCGGATGCTGCGATTTCCCGCAAGCTGGTCGTTGCGATAGAGCAGGGCAGGGCCGCTGTTGGTGGTGATGAGAATGTCCAGGTCGCCGTCCCGGTCGAAGTCGCCACACGCCGCGCCCCGGGCCACCTTGGGCTGGGCAAAATCGAGGCCCGCCGCAACCGCGACGTCCCGAAAACCGCCTCTGCCGTCGTTGAGAAACAACTGTGGCGGTTGGGCGTAACCGACGTTGCGCCGGATATTGCGAACGGTTTCGTCGATGTGCCCGTTTACGACCAGCAAATCCAACAGGCCGTCCAGGTTGGCATCGAAGAACAGGCAGCCAAAGCCGAGACTGTTTCGCGAAGCCTGACCCACGCCGCTCTGCGGGGCAATGTCGCTGAACCGGCCGTCCTTTTCCGCCCGATAGAGGCCGATCATTTCATTGTCGAAGTTCGTGATGGCGATGCCGGCGCGGCCGGAATTCTCAAAGTCGGCCACATCGACGCCCATGCCGGCGCGCGCCTTGCCGTCCTCGCTGAAGGCGACCCCGGCTTGCACGGCGACCTCCTGAAACGTGCCATTGCGCCGGTTGCGGTAAAGCTTGTTCGGTTGCGTATCGTTCGCAACCAGGAGGTCCGGCCAACCATCCCGGTCATAGTCGATCAACGCCACTCCGAGAGATTTCGAGCTGCTGTCGAAAACGCCGCTGTGCGCGGTCACATCCTCAAATGTGCCGTTGCCACGGTTCCGGAACAGCCAGCAAGTGGAACCCCGGTACGCCTCCGGCGTGCAGTAGGACTTGCGTTTTCCATCCAAGCTGCAGAACACGTCGCTCTCGGGCGACCACCGCACGTAGTTGCACACGAACAGATCGAGCAGGCCGTCGCGGTCGAAATCAAACCACAGCGCCGAAGTGCTGAACGCCTGCCGGTTGCCGAGGCCGCTCGCAGCCGTCACATCCACAAACGTCCCTTTGCCCGTGTTCCGGAAGAGGCGGTTTTGGCCCACACCGGTGACGTAGAGGTCCGGGAAGCCGTCGTTGTTGAAATCGCCGACAGCCACTCCCATTCCGTACATTTCGAGGTCGAGACCGGCTCGCCGCGTCACGTCGGTGAACGTGCCGTTGCGATTGTTGCGATACAGGCGGAGGGTGGTTCGTTCCTTTTTGTGCCCCGGCCAGTCCATCCCGTTGAGGAGCAGGATATCCGGCCAGCCGTCGTTGTCGTAATCCAGGAACGCGCAACCGGGCCCCATCGTCTCCGGAAGGAACTTTCCACCGAACGCGCCGCTATTGTGCCGGAAGTCAATGCCGGCGCCGGCCGTCACGTCCGTGAATCGGAAACCAGGATCGGGCGCTGCGGCCGGCAAGAGAGAGGGGGCGCCGAAAAGAAAGGACCGGCGTGTCACGGAAGCGTCACCAGGCCGTGCCGGATAGCATAGACGACGAGTTCGGCGGTGTTGTGGATTTCGAGCGCCTCCATAATGTTGGCCCGGTGCACCGCGACCGTATTGGCGCTCAGGTCCAGGAGCGTGGCGATCTCCTTATTCGACCGGCCCTCCACAATCAGTTGCAGCACCTCCATCTCCCTGGTCGTAAGCCGCGGTTTCTTCTCGAGGCCACCTTTTTCGAGGGAGGGCAGCCGTGGGTCGAGAACCGGCCTGCCGGCGGCAACCTCTTTGACCGCCTTGACGAGTTCGAGGTCTACTGCATTCTTCAACAAGTACCCGCTGGCCCCGGCTTCCAGGCTGTTGCGCAAATAGCTTTCCTCGGAGTGCATACTGAGTATGAGGATTGCTGTTTCGGGAAGCGAGGTCAAGATGCGGCGGGTGGCCAACACGCCATTCATCCCGGGCAAGGCATAATCCATTACGACGACTCGCGGACGCAGCCGCAGCGCGAGATCCACGGCCTCCTGGCCGTCACTCGCCTCTCCGACGACAAGGATGTCCGGATCATCCTCGAGTATGCGACGGAACCCGCTTCGCACCAGGCTGTGATCATCGACGAGCAGAACCGCGATCTTGTTCGTCATCCGAGTCGATTCTCCCGCGCGGCACGGTCAACCGTACCAGCGTGCCTCCGCCCGGGGGCCGAAGGAATTCGATCTGCCCGTTCACCATTTCGGCTCTCTCTTGCATAGCCACCAGGCCTACTCCGCGGCCGGCCGAATCGCGCTCGAACCCGGCGCCGTAGTCTTCGACTTCGAGCACGAGGCCGCCATCGGGGTGTCGCAAACGGACGCAGACTTCGGCGGCTTTCGAATGACGCACCACGTTGTTCAGCGCCTCCTGCAACACGCGGAACACGTGAACCGCCGTGCTGCCGTGTACGGGAGGGCTGCTCCCCGTCTTCTCGTATCTTACGGCGATATGCATTCGTTTCTCAAAGAGCGGGAGGTACCAGTCTATGGTCGCATCGAGCCCCGCTTCGTCCAGGATCACCGGGTGCAGCATCTGGGAGAGGCCGCGAATCTTGTCGAGCGTTTCTTGTGCCACCTCCCGCACCGCGCGCAGCTCTGTGCGCAGCGGCGAATCCGGGGCAATGCCCTGCTTCTCCGCCCGGCCCAGCATCGCTCCGACCGCGGTTAGAATCTGGCCGAACTCGTCGTGCAGGTCGCGCGAGATGTGCCGCAACGTCTCTTCCTGTGTGGTAATCAGCTTGTGGGCGAGTTCGCTGCGCTGGCTGGAAAGATCCGCCAGGCGCGCGAAAAGCAGCCGGTTGTTGTGGATGAGATACAGGCTCGTCACCAGAATCGTCACCAGCATCGCCGCCAAAAAGACATACACGTTGCGCTCGACCCGTTGATAGATCTGGTTGATGCGCGAGGCGGCCTGCTCTTCGCTTTCATTGTTCTGAATCAGCAAGCGCGCCACAGTGGTCGTCAGAGCCGCCTGCCTTGCCTGAAGGGACTCCCGGATCAGCTTGCGCGCCGCCTCATCGTTGCTGTTCCCGACCAGCGCAAACATGCGATCCACCGCGTCCCAGAACTGGCTCAGGGAGCTGGCCAGGTATTGTTGCTGCTCGGCGCTCCGGCGGCCTTCCGCCAACCGCTGCTCGCTTTTCACGGCATCGTTGAGATCCTCGCGAATGCGCCCGAACTGCGCCGACCACGCCGTCAGCGGGTAACCCTCGTTTCCGTCCAGCATGTCACGCATGGCGAGGCCAATGCCGTG
>JBGOUJ010000435.1:0-6741 GCA_041477005.1 Terriglobia bacterium
CAGACTGGAAACAGCAGCAGCGCCACTGCAAACAAGAGAGATATAAGAGCATGTACGAAAAGCGTTGTCCGAGCCGCGCGCGTCAGCAAGCGGCCCTTCGACCGCTCCCTCACGGTCGCGGCTCGGAATCCAGGCGTAGGGCTACGCTCGACTTCTCACTCTCACGTGGCACACCCAAACGTGGCATCGGATCGAGAGACCGTACAGACCAACGGGGCGTCACGGCGCGCGGGAGATTCCGTTCGGCTTGCGCTACGAGTCCGGAGAGCTACTTCCACTCCCAGTACTTCGACGACACGTCGTCGTTCGCTTCGCTCTCATGTTCGTAGACCACAGCCATGCCGTTCAACCGCGCCAGCTTCCCCGAGCCGTTCAGGAAGTAGACCGCGCCCCGGTAGCTGACGCCACCGCCCGGCTTCATTTTTCCGGCGCCCTGGCCCTTCCATGTCACCATGTCGCCGTCTTTGGTGGTGATAAACCCCTGACCTTCGCCATACAGGGATCCTCCCGGTTGAGCGGCCGACGAGTAACTCGCCACGTTGGCCATCTCTATGCCCAAAAGTTTGCCGGCGGTGCGTATCGTAACTTCCACCTTGGGGCCGGCCGCACCCGACTCGAGTACGCGCATCCCCGTTACCTTACCTTTCTCTTCACCAATCAAATCACCCAGCATGAACAGCCTCCTTTGATTTGGACTTACGGCTAGCCCGGGATTTCGGTTCTGCCTTCCCGATCGGCCCATAGTATACATGGGAACACCCTGCGGGGGGTATCCCGAACGCGATCTTGACGTGGTCACCGGCCAGTTGCCGGCCCCTGCTAGTTGGACGCTTGGTGAAGCACGCCGGTACCACTGGCTGCTGCTGGCAGAGAGTCATCTGACACGGCCGGTCTTTGGGGCGATTCCGTGGCGGATCTGGACTCTGCCGGTGCCTGCCGGCTAGAGTTCGGCTGCTGCAGGGCGAAAACCTGGCCAAGAAAGCAGCAGGGGCGGCGAGGTGTCTGAGAAGTCTCCCCGGACTGAGCCATTCCCGGTTGGCCCTACCCCAGAACGGGTACGGTCCCCTGTCTTATGGGGTGCTGCAACGACACAGTACGCAAGAATCTTGTTGAAACCGAGCCGGGCGGGTGTATACTGCGCTCATCCGGAAGGCTGAAATGGAGATTCCGTGGGGCTGTATTCAAGAAGGCTCTCCAGAATTCCGAGAGGGGGTCCGTATCTATGCGTACAACACTTGTGGGGATTCTTATCTTGGCCGTGGGGCTGGCTCTGGTAGCCCTCCCTTCGTTCGCCCAGACATTTGGCCAAATCACCGGCTTGGTGACCGACTCGACAGGCGGCGTGGTCGTTAACGCCGCGGTGACGGTCACTAACGCGCAAACCAGTTTCACCCGCACGGAAAATACAAACGGCGCGGGCATCTACACTTTCCCCAACCTGCTGCCGGGCCTGTACAGCGTCAAAGTGGAGATGCAGGGGTTTCAGGCCACCATCCGCACCGGCGTCGAGCTGCAGGTGCAGCAGGTGGCCCGCCTTGACTTCCAGCTCCAGGTCGGCGCGGTGACTCAAGCGGTGGAGGTAACCGGCGGCTCTCCGCTGCTTAATACTGAGGACGCTACGGTCGGCACCGTCATCGAAAACCAGCGCATCGTCGATCTGCCGCTCAACGGCCGCAACTTTCTGCAGTTGGTGGCTCTCAGCCCGAACGTGAGCGCCGGTTTCGGCAACGGCGGCCAGTCCAGCTCGCGCCTGGGCGGCGACCGCAGCACGCAGCAGCTCTCCGTCTCGGGTAACCGCCGCGAGTGGAATTATTTCACCCTGGATGGCATGAACAACACCGAAGTGGACTTTAACACTTACCTGTTCCTGCCCTCCATCGACGCCTTACAGGAGTTCAAGGTCCAGACCGGCGTTTACTCGGCCGAGTTCGGCCGCGAGGTCGGCCAGATCAACGTCTCCACCAAAAGCGGCACCAACGAGTATAATGGCGCGGTGTTTGAGTTCCTCCGCAACAACGCTCTCGACGCTCTCCCCTTCGGTTTCACCACCAAGGTGCCGACTTCTTCGCCTTTCAAGTGGAACCAGTACGGCTTTACGCTGGGCGGGCCGATCCAGATCCCTAAGGTCTTTAACGGCAAGAACCGCCTCTTCTTCCTGGCCAACTATGAGGGCTTCCGGCTGCACAACCAGACCCAGGGCGTATATAGCGTGCCTTCCGTCGCCATGCGCGGCGGCAACTTCTCGCAGATTCTGCCCGGCACGGTCATCACCGATTTCTCAAACAACCAGCCGTTCGCGAATAACACCCTTCCCACCTCGCGCCTGGATCCCATTTCCATTGGGCTCCTGCCGTACTACCCTGCTCCCAACCAGCCTGGTTCGAGCCTGGTCAACAACTACCTGGCGCTGGATAACAATGTCACCAACAAGGACCAGTTCACCACGCGCGTCGACTTCGTAGAAAACGCCAAATCCACCTGGTTCGGCCGGTTTAGCTGGGCCGATGAGTACATTCTCAACCCGGCGCTTTATCTCAACGGTCATTTCACTGCCACCAGGGCCCACCAGGCGCTAATTGATAATATCCGCATTCTCAAGCCGACCCTGGTGAACGAATTCCGCTTCGGCTTCAACCACTTTTTCAACGACATCGGCGGTGAACTGAACTACCTCGTGGACCCGATCAAGCAGCTCAACATCGGCGTGTTCGACCCGCCGCCGGCCGCCTGGGGCACTCCCTCCATCGGCATCCTCGGTTTCAACGGCTTTGGCGACGACTCCAATTCACCCTACGTCAACCACAACTACTCTTTCCAGTGGACCGACAACGTCTCCTGGACTCATGGCACCCATGCCATCAAGTTCGGCGCCGACATCCGCCGCGACCGCTTCAACCAGGAGGGCAACCAATTCGCCCGCAGCTCGCCCAGTTTCCAAAATCAGGCCACCGGCTATGGATTTGCCGATTACATGCTGGGCTACATGCAGAGCAATGCGGATGCTGCGGGCCTGGCTAACGTCCAGCTTCGCGCGACCAGCCAGGCTTATTACATCACCGACGCCTGGAAGGTTCGTCCTAACTTGACAGTAAGCGCCGGCCTTCGCTACGAATACGTTCCACCCTGGGGGGATAGGGGATCAAGCCGTATAAACTTGTATATCCCTTTGATCACGTCAGTGCCCAACGTCGCTGACCCGAGCCTTCATCCTGTGTTGGTGCGCGAAGGCACCGGCCCCTTCTATGAAAACATGCCAATCCGGTTCAACCCGAACGTCCCCATCGCGCGGGATGGCCGTATGGGCGACCGGCTGGTGCAATCGGACTATACCAACTTCGCGCCGCGTTTGGGCATTGCCTGGAGCCCCAGCTCGAAGTGGACCGTGCGGCTGGGCGCCGGGATTTTCTTCGCTCAGGACATTGGCAACACGGTGTTCGACATGGGCCGGAACTTTGTGGGCCGCCTTACGGTCACCCAAAGCAACCACAACCTCAGTTGGTCGAATCCTATTTTGGCCAACGGCGTCAACCCTTGCGGCACCGTAGCGCCGCTCGTCTGCATCTCGCAACCCTCTGTGCTGGAAAATCAATATGACCGCAGAACGCCTTACGTGGAGCAGTACGAGCTGAATATCCAACGGCAGCTCAGCAATTCGACGGCCCTCGAGGCGGGCTATCTTGGCACCCAAGGCCACCGGCTCCAGCGGTTGAACAGTCCCAACTTCACCGTTCCTGGCCCTGCGCCGCTTGCACAGCGCTACCCATTCCCCGAGTTCGGCAGTGCGACACAGGGACCGGTTAATGCCGCTAACTCCAATTACCATTCGCTTGCCGTTAAGATCACGCGGCGCTACGCGAATGGTCTGACCATCCTGTCGGGCTACACCTTTTCGAAATCCATCGACAACGGCAGCGGCATCCGAACGCTGGGCTCGGACCCCCTGTTTCCGCAGAACGCCTACTGCTTGTCTTGCGAACGTGGCTTGTCGGTCTTCGACCAGCGCCACCGCTTCGTGACGTCCGTGGTTTACGATCTGCCGTTCGGAAGGGGCCGCAAGTACCTTGGCCAAGGCATCGCCGGCAAGCTTATTGGCGGCTGGGCGCTGAACTCGATCGTCACGTGGACAGCCGGGTTCCCGCTGACCGTGGTACCGGGCTCCGACCGCTCACAGACTGGAAACGGCTACGACCGCACCAACGCTGCCGGCCCAAGTCCGAAGCTCGATAACCCGAGTCCGGCCCAGTGGTTCAATATCGCCGCTTTCTCTCTTCAGCCGCTCGGAAGCTTCGGCAACGCCGGCCGCGACGTGGCCATCGGCCCAGGCATCTTCGACTGGGACTTCTCCACGCTGAAGAACTTCTATTTCACCGAGAAGAGGTACATCCAGTTCCGGTTCGAGGCTTTCAACTTCCTGAACCATCCAAACTTCGGAGACCCGAACCTCACGTTGGGGAACAATCGCGTCGATGCCAACAACCAGCCGATCGTGGGAACCGGCGCCTTTGGAACAGTTTCCAGCACGCGCGCCGGGATCGACATGCGGGAGTTGCAGTTCAGCCTAAAGCTGATCTTCTGACGCTGTTTTAACCATCCCGGCCTGGCCGGCCCTGGGAACCCAGAAACCGGGAACTGCCGCCTTACAACAGGCCGAGGAGAATCCGAAATGAAGCCGATGCTGGTCTGCATTCCTGTATTGGCAGTCAGTTCTTTGTCGGCGCTGAGCGCGCAGCAGCGGGACGGCGGGGCGCCGGAGGCGATCTCCTACGCCCCCAAGCCCACCAAGCTTTCCGCCTATAACCCGCCCCAGAAGCCCCATACCAAGCTGGAAGAAGTTAAAGCCAGGCACAAGGGTCAGGCGGAGTGGTCCGAGTGGGTGATCAAGGATGATTACCTGTGGAGCCAGTACATCCAGTCGGCTCCGAGATCCAAGGTTTCCCCGCGCTTCCATCCCGACACCCGCGAGTGGTGGGTGATTCTGGACGGCGAAATCCGCTTCAACATCGAAGGGCAGGAGCCTTTTGTAGCCCGCCGGCGCTCCATGGTCCAGGCGCCCACCCAGACCATCTACTCTATGGAAACGGTGGGTGAGAAGCCCGCCATCCGCTATGAAGTCAATATTCCCAACGCCGCGACGCTGTTTCCCGAGCCGCCGGCAACCCAGGCGCCGGGAATCGAGTTCGTCCCGGTCCGTTTGGGCCGACGGCCCTTTCCCTACGGCCACGACAACAAGCCGCACATCAACCTCGACGACCTGGTGGCGGCCAACCCCAATTACAGCGGCGCGCGTTTTGTGACCGACGATCGCGCAGGCTCCAGTATCATTTACGGCTACAACAGCAAGCTGCCGCCCCTGAATGAAAAGGATCGCGGCCACTTCCACCCCGACTGCGCCGAGTCCTGGGTGATCCTGCAGGGCCAGATGCGTTACAAGATCGAGGGTCAGGAGGTCTTCATCGCCTCGGAAGGCGACGTGGTTTACGCCCCGAAGTTCACCTTCCACGCCCCCCGGTGGTGGGGCGACGGCCCCAGTTGCCGGCTATCGATGCACGGCTACCCCACCAACCTCGCGCACCTGCGCGACGCCGTGACGCCGCACTGATTCAGAGCCGGTAGACGTAGGCATCCTCAAAGACTACGTCCCCCTGATCTCGCGAAGTGGTCCAGAGGCCGCTCCTCTCCATCTCCAGCCGGATGCGCTGGAACGCACTCTCCTGGGGGCTTAACACCGAAACATCGCTCAGCGAAAGCGAGTGCGGCTGCAAGGCAGTCAGGGTTTCTTGGATGATCACGTAAGCGGCGCGCGGGCCGCTGGACTCGACGAGTGGCGTAGCGATGAACAGCCGCCAGCGAAGAAGATCGGGGATGTGATACCAGAAGGCCGCATCCATCGGCAAACGACGGCTCTCCAGGGCCGCGACAAGACGCTCCCCGTCGCCGATCAGTTGCTTTACCAGAATCGTCTTAAGCATTCGAGTATTCCACCCGGATCGCCTACGGCTGCCAGCATGTCGCGCGCCTTGCTCTCCGGTTTTGTCTCGTACCGACTGTTTTCATCCCAATCTTTGACGATTGTCCAGTTGACCCCGAGCGACCCGAGTTCTAGTTCCAGGCCCGCGCGCTTGGCCAGATCTTCGAGGTCGTGAGAGTAGAACTTGTTCCCGTCCCTCGGCGGAAAGTCGTACTGGTTGGTCTTCCGAGCGATACAAGCCTTAAGTGCGCATTCCACTACATAACCAGCGAGGTAGTAGGCCGCACCAAACCGACCGGCTGCCAGCAAGGCTCGAGCATCCTCGAAGCGCTCCGTGGCGAGAGCCTGAAAATCGCTTCTATTCACCGCCCGAGATCAGGATACCACCAAAGTGGCTGCCTGGGCCAAGTCAGTGCGCCCCCCGCAGCACATCCCAGCACCTCCCCGGGCCTCCGTGCCTCCCCGTGCGTTTGACACCCCCTCCGTCCCAATGCTAGATTTGTCCTTTCAGCTTCCTGCCTTACCTCCGCCTATGCAAACCGCCGGGGCCGTGGCGGCCCTCGAAAAGACCCCACTGAATGCTGTGCACCGGGCCTTGGGCGCCAAGATGGTCGACTTCGGCGGCTGGGACATGCCGGTCGAATACTCCGGCATCATCGACGAGCACCTGGCTGTTCGCACCCGCGTGGGCGTCTTTGACGTCAGCCACATGGGCGAGATCGAGATCCGCGGCCCGCAGGCGCTTCAACTGGTCGAATCCGTTACTCCCAACG
>JBGOUJ010000436.1:0-6736 GCA_041477005.1 Terriglobia bacterium
AATGACCGGAAGCTCATCCCCAACAGCTCGGCGGCCTTCACCTGGACGCCGCCTGCCTTTTTCAGCGCCTCGGCGATGTAGCTCCGTTCGATCTCCTTCACGTGCGCCTCGAGGTCGAAGCCCGATTCGGGGAGCCCGTCGGCGGGAGCCGCCGATGTCCGCGGCGCGTCGCCGCGGATGCTGGCCGGCAGGCTTTCTGGCAGGATCGCCGGCGTGGCCTCGAGCGCAACGGCCCGCTCCATCACGTTTTCGAGCTCGCGGATATTCCCCGGCCAGTCGTGCTGCACCAGCAGTTCCATCGACTCCCGTGAAACACCGGCAATCTCCTTCCCCATCTGCTCGTTGTACTTCGCCAGGAAGTGGTCCGCGAGCAGCCCGATGTCCTCGCGGCGATCGCGAAGCGGCGGGAGCGCAATGGGTATGACGTTGATGCGGTAGTACAGGTCTTCGCGGAAACGGCCCTCGGTAATCGCCCGGGCCAGGTCCTGGTTCGTGGCCGCGACGACGCGGATGTCCGCCGTGATCTCCTCGAGGCCGCCGACGCGCCGGAAGCGGCGCTCCTGCAGCACGCGCAGCAGCTTCACCTGCACCGCCGGCGGCACGTCGCCGATTTCGTCCAGAAAGGCCGTGCCGCCGTCGGCCTGCTCGAACTTGCCGGCGCGCGAGCTGCTGGCGCCGGTAAAGGCGCCCTTCTCGTAGCCGAACAACTCGCTTTCCATCAGGTTCTCGGGGAGGGCCGAACAGTTGATCTTCACGAAGGGCCGGTCGCGGCGCGGCGAATGGTGATGGATGGCTCGCGCGATCAGGTCCTTGCCGATGCCGCTTTCGCCCGCCAGCAGCACCGTGGCCCGCGTCGGCGCCACCCGCGTCACGGCCGCGAAAACCTCCTGCATGCGCGAGCTGCGGCCGATGATATTGTCGAACTGATATCTGCGGCCCAGCTCGTCCTTCAGCCGCCGGTTCTCGTCCCGCAAGCTGTGCAGCTCGAGGACCTTATCGATCGTCAGCATCAGGTCATCGAGCGAGAACGGCTTGAGCACGTAGTCGCTCGCCCCGGCCTTCATCGCCCGCACGGCGGTTTCCACGCTGCCGAAGGCGGTCATCATAATGACGGGCAGGGAAGGGTCCATGCCCCGGATCCGGGCGAGCAGATCCAGCCCGTCCATGCCCGGCAGTTTCAGGTCGGTGAGCACCAGGTCCAGGCCGCCGCGCTCCACCAGCGGCAGCGCCGCCTCGGCGGTGGTCGCTTTTTCCACCGCATAGCCCGCGCCCCCGAGCTGCAGCTCGAGCACGCGCATCATGTTCGGTTCGTCCTCCACCACCAAAACCCGTCTTCCCATGTCGCTTCAGATCCCGGGCGGCCGGCGATCCCACCAGACCGCTCCCGCCGGGGCCTTGAAAAAATGCCGATCTCGCGCAACGACGCCAGCCACGATCAGGCCGTCGCCACCAGCGGCAACTTCACCGTGAACGTCCTGCCGCGCCCAGTCTGTCGCAAAGACGCCAAGCACGATCAGGCCGTCTCCACCAGCGGCAACTTCACCGTGAGTGTCCTGCCCCGCCCGAATCTCGCGCAAGGACGCCAGGCACGCCAAGAAGAGCTACTCTATTGGCTTTGCGTTCTTTGCGTCTTTGCGCGAAATCTTTCGGTCGGTTCGATCAGCCCGTCTCCACCAGCGGCAGCCTCACTGTGAACGTCGTGCCGCGCCCCACCTCGCTCGATAGGGTGATCTTGCCGCGGTGGTCGTCCACAATCTTGGAAACGATCGCCAAACCCAATCCTACACCGTCCTGCTTGGTGGTGAAGAACGGATTGAATATGCTTTCCAGATTCTCGGCGGCGACGCCGCTGCCGGTGTCGGAAACCTCCGCCTCGGCGGAATCCGGAAGGCGGCGGGTGCGGACCCGCAGCGTGCCGCCCGAGGGCATGGCCTGCACGCCGTTCAGCAGCAGATTGAAGAAGACGCGCTCCATCAGATCGGCGTCGAAGGAGAAGGGCGCGAGGTCGGCGGCGAAGTCCGTTTCGATCCGGTAGCTGTCTTGCCCGGGCGGCAGGCTGCGGCGCACCTGGCCCAGCGCCTGTTCGATCACCTCGCGCAGATCGGCTCGCGAGCGGTGGAGCGGGGAAGGCCGGGCGAACTCCAGAAAGCGCGTGATCAGCCCGTTGGCCCGGTCCACTTCGCCGGCGATCAGGTCCGCCATCTCGCGGGCGACCGCGTTTTCGCCGGAAACGTTCTTGGAGACCAGCTCGGCCGAGCCTCGGATAACGCCCAGCGGATTACGCAGCTCGTGGGCGAGGCCCGCCGAAAGCTGGCCCAGGGCCGCCAGCCGCTCCGAGCGCCGCACCTGCGCCTGCGCCTCGACCAGCTCGCGATTGGCCTTGGCCAGATCGTCCGCCAGCTTGCGATATTGTTCGGCCTGCCGGCGCTGCTCGGTCACAACGTGGTTCAGCAGAATCCCCGTCATGAAGAAGAACATCATCCGGATGACCAGCTCGCCCAAGTTGTCGGGCGTCACCTCGAATCGGCCCCAGTCCACCAGAAGCAGGAACGAGCAGTAGACGGCTGAACTGCCGATGGCCGTGAGGAGGGTCCCGATCAGACCGAGCGTCGACGCTGCCGACACGACCGGCAGAAGAAAGATGAGGTAATACCTGCTCTCAATCTCCCCGGTGACCTTGAGCAGGAGCCACGCGAGGGCCAGCTTCACAACCACGGCCAGTACCGCGCCCCAGCCGGCCTGCAATTTCGAAACCCGCATCTCGGCCACCTGGACGACGGCGATGGCGCCGAGAGCGATGAACACGAGCGGATTCTGGGCCGGCAGCGTCGAGGCCAGGGCCAGGAGCACAGCCATGACCAACAGCCAGAGGACGTCGATGCGCCGGAGCCGCAGCCCGGCACGCCAGTCGGGATGGGTGGTCATGGAGGAATCCACAGGGTACTACAGGCCGGACCCTGCACATAATTTAACATAATATATGTTATCCGACACTGCGAAGACTACTGCCCACGTCCAGGCAGACCCTAGATCCACTCCCGGGCGATTGCTCGGCCGGAACCCCGCCCTATAGAATCAGCAGCTTAGTTCCGTCGGTTCCGCGAAGAACGGAGAGTCACGGGAGAATACCGAAGGCTAGTCGTTCGGAACGAGCACTCGTGCGAGAACTATTGGCGTTTTGGTCGTCCTGCAGCAGAACGGCCTCACCCTCTCAGTATCCGCTCTCGAACTGGTTCCACATCAATGCTGGTTACCTCACCCCCACGCTGACCCGCGGTGTAAACCGCAACTACATCCAGGCTAGCAGTGCTTTCGATCACCAGGAACCCTTCCGCGCCATGGATGAAGTGGAGACCAAAGTCTTTGGTGATCTGAGCGCAGCTCACGTTCTCAGCAAAATCGGGTTTCAACTGGTCTTCGAGGAACTTGGAGGGCTCCGTACCCGGCACTGCAATCTTCTTACGCAGCCGTACCGTCTTCGGGTTTGGATTATGAATGTTGACCGCCGTCTGGTAAACCCCGGGCAGCACCGACGCGGAGGTCTGGGATGTCCCTGGGATATTGGCAGTACACAAAAATTTGACTGCGTACTGAAACCGATACCTGCCGGCTGTTTTGGCCATAGTCACCCTCCTTCTAACGATCTCGATTCTCCTGCCGGTCGCCGGACATTGTCAAGAACAAAGACTCAAATAAAGTTTCATCGCTCGGGCTACAAGCTCTCCGCAGCCAGGCCAGATGCACGGTCTAAAGGGGGCTGGGGGGCATACAAACCCATCACGCAACCGGTCCAATCAGTCTGGGTGATGCGTTTGCAGTCGTCAACTGAAATCCTCGAAACGAAGCACTTCCGGAAGGCGCGTTTCAGGGCGCCACGGGCCTTGCGTACCAAGCTATACTATCGGACTGGCACAAATTGTCGGTCAGGTCAGTCCACGAGAACACTAGAAAGGAGTTCGAGATGAATCGTCGATTTCCAGTAGTGGCGCTTACGGCAGCGCTCGGATTCGTTGTATTCCAGGCACAGGGGCAAACGCCTCCAGCCAATGCAGATCCCTATG
This sequence comes from Terriglobia bacterium, assembly GCA_041477005.1. Classification (GTDB taxonomy): domain Bacteria; phylum Acidobacteriota; class Terriglobia; order Bryobacterales; family JACQDG01; genus JBGOUJ01. The sequence goes on from JBGOUJ010000436.1 coordinate 4,062, forward strand.
CGAACAACCCGGAGGCGGGAAAGATGAAGTTCCCCCTCGCGGCGCCCGCCGGCAAGGACTCCGGCGCAATCACGAACGCGCCTCCCGGCGCCGTCAATCAGGGAATGCTCGATCCGGCCAAATGGAAATATGGGCCGGCATTCAATCCGCCACCGAACTCCAAGATCTGGAATCCGGTGATGGTCAAGATGATGAAGGGCGAGAAAGTGACCGGTGGCACAGTATTCAGTTCCGACAGCCCGGAAACGTATTGCGCGATGGCAAATGCCGGCTATGACTTCATCTGGACCGAGATGCAGCACGACTCGCGTGACTGGGAGGCGGTCGGCCGCATGTGGAAGGCGTGTCCGCACGCCAAAGCCGTCCCCGGCGTGCGCGTGGCCTACACCGATGAACGGGAAATCCAGCACGCGATGGATCTGGGTGCGTTGGTGATCGTGATTCCCACGGTGCGCTCAGTGGAAGAGGGGAAAGCCGCAAGGGACTGGACCATGTTCCCGCCGCTCGGGAAGCGCAGCCAGGGTGGCGGCCAGGCCTTCGATCCCGAGGTGTGGGGCAATGTTCCGGGCGGGTATCGCAACACGATCAACGACAACGTCGTGCTGATCGAGATGATCGAGACGCTGGATGGCGCGAGGGACGCACGCGAAATCGCCGCGATTCCGGGCGTGACCGGGATCTTTGCGGCCAGCGGAGACCTGGGCAACTTCTCGGGCTACAAGCAAGGCACACCCGACTACGAGCGGCTGATCAACATCGTGCACGACGCGGCGCTTGGCGCGGGCAAGCGGCTGTGCGGTCCGCTGGCATGGCGCGACCGGCCTGATTTCACCTGCTTCCAGGCGGGCAGCGAAACGGCAGCGATAGCGCGCGGTGTTGCCGCCGAGCTCGGGTCGCTGAAGGACACGCAGGGCAAGCCCGAAGCCGGACCTTACGCTCCGAAGAAGTAGAGATCGCTCCGCGGATCACGACGCAGCCGCAACTCGATCAGCAATGGTTTCGGCGCTGAACCGGGCCTTGGGCTTTCACCGTCAGGATCGAGTAAGCTTAGCTGACTCACTCCTATATGCCCCTCTCTGTCGGAGACCGCCTCGGCTCGTACGAGATCGTTGCGCCCATTGGTGCGGGTGGCATGGGAGAGGTGTATCGAGCCAAGGACACCAAGCTTGAGCGCGAAGTCGCGATCAAGGTTTTGCCGGCTGCTCTCGCGCAGGACCCGGAGCGTCTTGCGAGGTTCGAGCGCGAAGCGAAAGTTCTGGCCTCCTTGAACCATCCGAACATCGCGCAGATATACGGCGTCGAAGAGTCGAACCGCATCCGAGCGCTGGTCATGGAGTTAGTGCCGGGCGAGACGCTGAAGGGACCGCTCCCGCTTGAGACGGCTCTCAACTACGCGCGGCAGATTGCCGACGCTCTCGAAGCCGCGCATGAAAAAGGGATCACCCATCGCGATCTGAAGCCGGCCAACGTCATGATCACGCCCACCGGCGTGGTCAAAGTGCTCGACTTCGGCCTGGCCTTTGTCGCCCACGATCCAGCTTCGGGCGGCGCGGATCCGATCAACTCGCCTACCTTGACGATGCGGGCGACGCAAGCCGGAATGATCATGGGCACGGCGGCGTATATGTCGCCGGAGCAGGCCAGCGGGAAGCCGGTGGACAAAAGGGCCGACATCTGGTCGTTCGGCGTCGTTCTATGGGAGATGTTGACCGGCCAGCGCCTGTTCGACGGCGAGACGATTTCGCATACGCTCGCCGACGTGTTGCGCGGTCCCATCGATTTCAATGCGCTGCCCCCAGGCACACCAAAGGTAATTCGCGAGCTACTGCGGCGGTGTCTCGATCGCGATGTGAAGAATCGCATGCGTGATATCGGCGAGGCGCGAGTGGCGATCTCGAAGTATCTGGCCGATCCGGAGAGCGGGATTGAAAATCCCGCGCAGGCTGCAAGCCTGCCCCACAAACGAACCATGATTCCCTGGGCCGTGGCCGCGCTGCTCGCGATTGCACTCGGCGGCGTCTCGTGGGCCGCGTACCGTGCGACGCGGCCCCAGGAAAAATCGGCTGTTCGCCTGGACATCGACCTCGGGCCGGATCGGAGCGAGCGTTCAGGATTCGGGCCGGATGTGGTCCTCTCGCCGGATGGCACGCGGCTTGCCTATTTGTCTCAAGATCGCCTTTTTACCAGGCGGCTCGATCAGTCCCAAGGCACGGAACTCTCGGGGACCCTCGGTGCTGCAAGTCCGTTCTTCTCGCCGGACGGCCAGTGGATTGGATTCGCCGCGGGAGGAAAGCTGAAAAAAGTTTCGGTAGTGGGCGGTTCAGCCGTCACGCTATGCGATGCCCCATTTTTTACGGGCGGCAGTTGGGGCGAAGACGGCTACATCGTTGCGTCACTCACTCTGGTGGGCGGCTTGTCCCGGATTCCCGCCGATGGAGGCGCGGCTGTGCCGCTCACCCAACTCGACCGGGCGCGTAGGGAAGTCACGCACCGGTGGCCGCAGATTCTTCCGGGAGGCAAGACAGTCGTGTTCACCTCGAACACCAGTACTGTCGGAGGGTTTGACGACGGCGTGATCCAGGCCGTTTCCTTGGCTGACGGCCGCCGGAAGACGCTCCGCCAGGGCGGCACCTTTGGCCGCTACCTTCCGGCGTCAAAGGGTTCCGGCCACATGG
>JBGOUJ010000437.1:0-6719 GCA_041477005.1 Terriglobia bacterium
CCACACCGATGTCGTAGCGGCTTCCGTGCGCGGCGCGTCCGGTCAGCTCGACTTCCACCCAGACGAATCCGCGATGCGCCGGACAAATTGCGAGTCTCGTCGGCTCGGTGAGAATCGCCGCCTTCGAGTCGCGCGCCCGCATCCAGAAGCATGGCCGCGAACGCTACCCGCTCCTCCGGCGTCACGTGTTCGCGCGACCCCGCCACGCTGTGCAAGATGGTCAGGCCGAACCGCCCCTGGTCTTGCGGTCTTCCACGGATGTTCGCGTCGCAACGCTCCAGCAGCAGGCGGAAGCACGTGAGATAGGCGCCGCGGTCCCAGTCCGCACTTCCCGACCCGTGCGTCCAGATCCGCAGCGGCTGCTCCAGAGCCATAAACCACCGTGGATCGTCGCGCGGCCAGTCCACGCGTTCGAGCGCCATCCGCACGATCTCCGGATCGCCGCCGCACGCCGCTCCCCAGAGGAGCTGCTCGGCCAGCGTATCGCCCCCGACACCATCCAAACGATGGTTCGCTTCGCCCGCAAGCATCTTCCTCGCCAGTTCCGTCTGGCGGTAGAGTCCCGCCGTAGTGGCGTTGGCCACGCCGCCGTAACGCTCCAACAGCTTGACCATCGTCGAGTCACGCTGGCTGTACGCCTGAAACACCGGATCTCCGCTGGCGTACACCTGCGCATTCGGATCCGCGCCGCGACGGGGCAACATCTCCGCCATGGCGTACTTGCCGGATCCGGCGCTGTAGAATAACACCAGAAGCCATCCGGAGAAAACGCCGGATCACCTCGTGTGTTCCGCACGCCGGAGGGGGCGGCGCACGCGGCCTTCTTTGCCCGGGTGGCGCGGATGGCCGTGGCGGGATGCTATGAGCCGCTGCTCGAGCCGGTGCGGGGGCAGGGCGGGATCTACTACGTGGAGTTTTTCCGGGCGCGGCAAGAAACAGCAAGAAACAAACGCCGTGCGGCGCCTTCTTGAAGGGCGGCAGCAGCGCCACCGAGACCTCACCCTCAATCTTCTGATCGAGCGGCTCGCGGAGATTCGCCTGGCACGGAGCTGATGTCCGTGGTCGCCTGCGGCACATCAGTATTGCCCGGCTTGGTGGCCGGGTCGGCAAGCGGGTCGCGCAAGCACCCGGCACATCCGCCCTCCGGGAGTCTCGGAAGCATCGTCTCCATGTTCTCATCGGGCTGCACGAGGTCTTGGAAAGGCGGTCCAGCACGGCCGGGCAGCGCTAAAGCTAAGTCGGCGATGGGTGAAGGAGTTGGTGGCGCCACGTCCTTAGCGAAGTGAGCTGTTTCCAGCCCGAATCTCCGTGAGGAGCCTCCGCGCCGTCTCGGGCTGCAATTAACGGCGATTTGCGCAATGAGGCACGAGCCGGTCGTCATCGCTCCTGAATCTTTGGTCAGCTTCGACTGCTAAATGCGCGAAAGAAATACATAATCGTTCATTTCGAAGAACAACACGAAACCGAGTTGGGTTTGGGCGACGTACTTCAGCTTCTCGTAGCAGGATCGGACCTCAGCTTCTGGCATCTTCAGCAGGTCTGGGAGTACGTCGTTCAAATTTGCACCAAGGTCAGGCCGAATAATCGGACTTCTAGCTCCGGATATGAGCGGTTTGCTCGTTGGGGCTCACGAGCCTTCGATGCTACACTGCTGGATGATGGGAATTGGGAGGGCCTCCTGATCGGAGGCCCTCTATGGGAGGGGCTTTGTGCCAAGCATATTGGGTCGAAACCCTCAGAGTGGGACGTGCCCCTTTAGATCTCGGACTTATGTCCTGTTTAAACGATAGCACTGAATGCTAAGGGTTGTCAATGCTGTAGACGCAATCACGGCCGCCCGCCTTGTGGAGCTCCTGAATCCCAGCACCTCATGGAACAGATCACTCTGGAGTCTTAGCACAGTTCTCACGTTGCGAGAAATTCTGGAAGAAGCCGAAGCCAATCGCGCTGGAATCCTCAGCGATGAATCTGTGAAAAGGCTTGGCCAAGCAACCCATCGTTTGATCGGCAAAGATCCAGGGGTCCCCGAAAGAGAGAAACAAGTGCTCAGCGACGCCCTGAGGAGCGCCCCCAGATACGATGGCCTCGCCTACCATACGATCGCTCAGTTGGCCGAAGCCATCGGCGCCGATTATCTACTGCGGTGGGCTGCGGCGCTGAGTGCAAATCTTCCACCACAACCCGAGCGCTCGGCGCGCAGCATCGCGGCGCATCTTCTCGACGAGGGTTTTTCAGGAGAGTTCCTGCACGCCTGGTGGACCACATGGCTATACAAAAACCCAACGCAATTGAGCCTAGCCGAGATCTGCGAATTGTCTCATCGAGAACTCGCCACCCACCCGCTTGCGGACTTCGAAGTCCTTATTGCGTTCAAGAACGCCCCAAAATCAGCTTCGGGTTTTCCAAAGGGCTGGCTAAAAGCCAAGGAGCTATCTCGCTGGTTGAGGGAGAATCAGTTTGATGTTGGTCAGGTTCGGGCAAGCGGCGGACTGATTGTAACGATCTGCGCTAGGGACTCCTGCGCTGCGGCCCACCTTGCAGCAGACCGTATCGATCACTTTGTTGCACGCTCGTCGGTGACAACGACCGAGCGTCTCCAACCGTGGCCGGCCATATGGGTACGCGGCGAAAAAACTTCGTTCCCGTTCGGTCCGCGCCCACGAGGGGTTCGCGTCAAGGCTTTGTACCGTGAGGACCAGATCTTCACCCAATCCGACAGTAACGTCGACGCGGCCATTGAGTTGTTGGCGCACCTAGAGAATAGCTCGCCGAGCGCTGCAATAGCGGGAGGTTGGGCAGCAATGGAGGCGCTTTTGGCAGAGCCCCATGATCGGGCGGGAGCCGCTGACAGCCTTGCTTGTCTCGTTGCGTGCTCGTTTCCGAGAGCCGAACTAACTACACTGTCTTACATAGCGGAACCACTTAGCCCAGATCTCCAGGCCGACCTGCGGGCCTGTTGTGAGAATCGAGATCGAGCCCTGATCATCGCGCGCGCAATTGCGGCCGGCCACACGTTGAATCTCCGTCGGCATAGTGATCGAGCCGCGCACCGCCGAATGCTCAAGCTGCTTCAGTCGCTATCCAAGGGCCTTGCCGACGTACAGACGCATGTTGCTGACACTTTCCAGCGCCTTTACCGACAGCGCAATCTGATTCTGCACGGGGGCAAGACGAACAGTGTTGCTTTGCGAGGGAGCTTGCGCACATCGGCAAAACTCGTCGGTGCGGGCATGGATCGGATCACTCACGCGTGGTATGTCAAGGGAGTTCGGCCTCTGGAGCTTGCAGCACGGGCAAGGGCAGCGATTCGGCTCGTTCCGGAGGGCGATCCGGCAGCGTGCGTTGACTTGCTCGGAATGTAAAGCAGTGTGCCGGGAACGTAAGAAAAGCACGAAGGCGGTTGTGCGTTTTCGCCCTGATGTGTTTCAACCTGTTCGTTTGGAGCAGTACATGGACGTATGGTCCTACTCGTAGTAGTAAGGCGCCGGCCCCCCGATCTGGGGAATTGGGGGAGGCCTGCCACAAACACTGCTTCCTCTGGTAGACTGGTCCGGCTTCAAGCGCCGCCATGCTCGTCTACGTGGAATACTTCAGCCGCCGGCCGGAAATCGAGCTGGCCGACTTTCATCGTACGGTCGCCGCCGCCCAGGCCGAATGGGGATCCGGATATTCGGAGGACCAGTTGGTCTTGCATGCTGCGCGGACGTGGCGGCTGGGCCCGGAGCCGGAGTATTTCACTGTATGGTATTCGCCGAACTTTGGTCTTGAGCGCATCGATGAGTGGGATCGCGTGTTCCGCACGCCGGAAGGGGCGGCGCACGCGTCCTTCTTTGCCCGGGTGGCGCGGATGGACGTGGCGGGATGCTATGAGCCGCTGCTCGAGCCGGTGCGGGGGCAGGGCGGGATCTACTACGTGGAGTTTTTCCGTGCGCGGCAAGAAACAAACGCCGTGCGGCGCCTCTTTGAAGGGCGGCGACAGCGCCACGGAGACCTCACCCTCAATCTTCTGATCGAGCGGATCGGGCGGCTCGCCCCGGAGCCCGGCGGGGTGGCGGTGTGGACCATTCCCGATTTTTCCAGTCTGGGGAGGATTGCGCGAGACCTCGACGGCGCGGACCTGGCGGCCGAGCTGGTCACCGCCGGCGCATACGTGCCGGTCGGCACGGAGATTCTCTAGGGGGCTTTTGACGGCCAGGATCAGTTCCAGGGGAAGGGGCTTTGCGAGCTGGGATGCAGAGCACCTTCCGCGTAACGGGAAAAACGAAATGCCTCCAGCGCGCGGCGAGGGCCGTCAGTCAGCATGTGGGCGACTTCCTTGCCGACCCCGAGGAGCTTGAAGCCGTGATTGGAATCGGCGATCAGCAGCACGTTGGGCTTGACGAAATCGATGACGGGATAGTTGTCGGGGGTGAAGCAGCCGATGCCGCCGTTGGGGCGGTGCTGGTCGCGGCCGCCGTTGGTTTTGAAACGGTCCATGGCCCAGCCCAGGCCGGCGCGGAAATAGCGCTGGAACCCCTCGTCCACGGCGGGGCGGGCGCGGCCGTACGGCTCGATCTCGGCGTCCGGCCCGAGCGGAATGGGGACACCTCCGCCCTGCACGCCGGTTGAGTCTTTTTTCCAGTAAATGCCCCAGGCGCCGGGCTCGATGACTTCGCCGGTCTGCGCGTCGGCCAAGGGAATGCTGTGGTCGAGGTGGATGACGGGGGCGATTTTGCCGCCGTCCCGCAGAAACGGCCTGTCGGTTTCGATGCTGCCTTCGCGCAACTGCCAGTAGTTCCACAAGGGGCGGGTGACGACGCGGCCGTCGGGCGCCTTGATCTCGACCTGCGATGGCAGCCCGAGCATTTTCCAGAAGTGGCCGGACCAGGGCCCGGCGCCGATGACGACCATCTCGGTTCGGATGCGGCCCTGGTTCGTTTCGACGGCGGAAACGCCGGCGGGGCCGAGGTCGAATCCGGTGACCTCGACGCCGCTCAAAATGCTGACCCCGTGCTGCCGGGCCTTCCGCGCCAAACCCTCGACGGCCTTTCGCGGGACGGCATAACCGCCCAGCTTCTCGTGCAGGACGCCTTCAATACCCTCGCAATGAAAATCGCCGAGCAGGCCGCGCATGTGGCTCCGGCAGGCGGCTTCGCCGAGGTACAGATCGGAAGCGTAGCCGACCTCGGACTCTTTCTTGCGGATCGCGATCAGGTCGTTCACCTGCTGTTTGGGAACGGCGGCAATGTAGCCGACCGGCTGATAGCCGAAAGCCTCGGGGTCGGATTCCCAGACTTCGACGCTCAGGCGGACCAGCTCGGACATGGGCGGGGAAAAGTAGAAGTTGCGGACCACGCCGCAGGCGATGCCGGAAGCGCCGGCGCCCGCGTCACGCTTCTCGAGAACGATGATGTCTTTGCCGCTGCCGCCACGCCTGGCTTCGAGTTGCATGGCCAAATGCCAGGCCGTGCTCAGACCGTGTACTCCCCCGCCGATAACACAATAACGGATTGAGTCAGGGAGGTTCATTCCGCGCACCAGTCGAGAACACCAACAACACGGCTCCTCATCGCGTAGGTCGCGCGGCACGGGCGGTGATGTTGTGTTTCCAGCCTCGGCGCTTGCAGTATTGATATGCCCATGCTCCTCGTGATTATAGTAGAAGCGCGGGCTCGGATGTCTCGGGAGCCAGCTCGGGTGCAAGTGTGAGGGAGCCGCGCCGACACGCACTAAACAGGAAGACAGAAGTCAGGAGCCGGAAGTCAGAATAAACACCCGGCTAAACGACGGGTGGTGCGCACAGACAACCTAACTCCGGCTAAATCGGTATAATCTCGGAGGCGCGGAGGTTCGATGAAAGCGGGGGTCTGGACGAAAGCGCCGGTCTCTATGAAAGCCTGGCTGTGCCTGCTGGCGCTGCACCTGATCGCCGGCGGAACCGCCCGTGGACAGGACGACGACTCTGCCGCCGGCGAGCGGCTGTTTCGCCTGCACTGCGCCGAGTGTCACGGCTTGGACGGCCAGGGCGGGCAGGGACCTGATTTGACGCGCGGCGTGTACCGGCGCGGGTCGACCGATCGAGCGCTTTACCAGACGATCTCGAAAGGCGTGGCGGGCACTCCGATGCCCGGCACCTCTTTATCCGATCGCCAGTTAGGGCAGATTGTAAGATACGTGCGCGGGCTCGCCGGCGCCGCCCGGGTCACGGTTCCGGGCCGGCAGGCAGCCGGCGACAAGCTATTTGCGGGCAAGGGCGGTTGTACGAAATGTCATATGATCCGGGGCGAGGGTGGAAGGCTCGGCCCTGATCTGACCACTATCGGCTCGCTGCGGTCCCCACAGCACCTGCGGGCGTCGATCCTCCGGCCGGATGAGGATGTCAGCCCGGCGTATTGGGCGGTTGAGGTGGTCGACAAGAATGGCACGGTCTACTCCGGAATCCGGCTGAATGAAGATACTTACAGTATTCAGATACTCGATACAAACGAAAACCTGCACTCTCTCGCCAAGAAGGACCTTCAAACCGTTACCGTCGACAAGAAGAAATCGCGAATGCCCGGGTACGCAGCGGCCTTTACGGCCCCAGAGCTCGACGACCTGGTGGCCTATTTGTACTCCTTGCAAAGGAAAGCGAGGCTCCCGTGAAAACGATGGGCATTGCTATTTTGGTGGCCGGGTCGCTCGCCGGACAGGTCAGCTACCAAAAGCTGCTGGAGGCGGAACAAGAGCCCGGCAACTGG
>JBGOUJ010000438.1:0-6707 GCA_041477005.1 Terriglobia bacterium
ATCCTGGCCACGATCGCCGGTTGGTTCTACGGATCGGCCTATCGAAAAACCAGGAGCCTGATGGCATCGGCGACCACGCACGCCCTGGTCGATACCCTCTGGCGCATCTGGTTCACGCTGCCCAGGGGTTGAGGTCGAGAAGTGAAGGCGAAGCCCGTCGGCGAAGCGGTTGCATTTGCGCTCGGGGTCATTCTTTACATCTGGGTGCTCCGGTTCCGGTGGCCTTGGGCCCTCGGGCTGCTCGCGCTGGCGGTGGTGCTCTCCCTCTATCTGCATTCGGAGACGGTGCGCTCGGTGGGCTTGGGGCTGCAAGAGCTACGGGCGGCTCTGGCAGACTGGAAGGTCTGGCTGGCGCTGGCGGCGGTGGCGACCGCGCTGCTGGGGGGCCGTCGCATCTTGTCCCCCGCGCTGCTCGATCGGGCACTTGTTTACTTTCTGTGGTGCGTGGCGCAGCAAGCCATCTATCAGACTATGGTCTACCGGCGTCTCCGGCAGGCCTTTGGGCCCTCTTGGCGGGCGTGCGTGCTTTCGGGCGTGCTGTTCTCGGCCGTGCACTTGCCGAACCCGGTGTTGGCGCCCGCAACGCTCGTGTGGGGCGCCGTCTCGAGCCGGCTGTTCGAGCGCCATCCGAGCGCGCCGGCTCTCGGCTTGCCGCAGTTCTTTCTCTCGACCATCCTGCTGTGGCTGACGCCGGTCGAGTGGCACCGGAATTTCCGCGTGGGGGCGAGCTACCTGCAGTTCAGGTAAGCTCGGACCATACGCGCACCAACTTCCTCGCCAGCATTTTCCAGTCGTAGTGGGCCTCGACGAACGCCCGGCCTCGGGCGGCCATTTCTTCGCGCGCCTGCTCGTTCGAGAGCAGGCCCAGGATGGCTGAGGCGAACGCGCCGGCGCTGTCGGCGAGCAGAACGTTCTCGCCTGACGTGAGTCCCAAGCCGGCCGCGCCGACGGTGGTCGAGACCAGTGGCCGTCCCATGGCCAAGGCCTCCAACACTTTGATGTTGGTGCCGGCCGAAACCACCAGCGGCACGATCACCACTGTCGCCCGCCGGTAGAGGGGCCGGACATCCTCCACGAAATCCAGCAGCTCAATTCCCGGTGGTGCAGCGGGAAGATCGGCGCCGGTGTGCAGACGCCAGTAGTAGCCAGAATCGACCCCGGCCACCACCGTCAGCTTCAGATCCGGATGCCAGTTGCGGAGCGCCGGCCAGATGCCCTCCGCGAAGAAGCGAAACGCCATCACGTTTGGGAAATGGCGGAAGGATCCGATGAACAGCAGCTCCGCCGGCAGTTCGGGCGGCGGCGCCGGCTGGAAGCGGTCGAGGTCGACGCCGTTTTCGACGACGGCCAGCCGCTCGGGAACGAGGCCGGCGCGCAGCAGGCGATCCCGATCCTGGTCGGACATGGCGATCACGCGGTCGAAGCGACGCGCGTGGCCCAGCTCATAGCGCCGCCAGCGCGCTTCTTCGAGCCGGGCGGCGATCCTGGCCCAGCCCCGCGCGCGCAGCCGCATTTGCCGGTGCAGATCGAAGGTCACGTCGTGCTCGACCAGAATGGTTTTGAGCGGCGGATGGACGTGGGCAAGCTGCGTGTACTCGATTTGTGCGATGGAAATCTGCTGGTCGCGAGCGACGGCGGAAACAGCGGCGAGCAGGGCCGTCGAACGAAACTTCGCCACGCCCCGAGGCAGCAAACGGAACAGGGCCGCGGGATCCCAGCGCGGCGTCCGGACCAGAACAATCTGCGCGCAGAAGGCAAGCAATGGCTCGACCTCCCGGCCGGTCTCCTTTTCGGCGAAGGCGAACAGGTAGATCTCGGCCTCCTCGGCTGCCGCGCGAAGCAGGTTGTAGATTCGGATCGCCCCGCCGTGAGAGAGCGGAAACGGCAAGTAGGGGCTGACCACGGCGATGCGGCGCGTATGCGCCGGACGCCGGCCGCGAAACACGTGCAGCCCGGGATCGAGAAGCGGCAGGAAGTCGCGGCTGGCCGGCCCCGGCGGCGGAGGCGCCGGCCTAACGTTGAGGGCCGCCAGCGCTGCGTTCCAGTGGCGCCATCGCCAGGACCACGGCCAAAGGATTTTGGCGGCCGTGCGAAAGTCCGAAACAGATCCCAGCACGACCCGCTCGATTGGTTCCGGGCCGCGACCGTGAGGGAGCGGTTGGCCGCCTTCGCCTGCTCCCCCGAACACCGTGCGATGTCCACGCTGCCAGCCGACGAGCGACAGCGCGAGCCAGGCTCCATTCGAGTAGGAGCGCTCGAGCCGGGCCAGCCCCCCGAGCGAGAGATAGACGTGGCGCCGGAGCATGACCGCCGTGGGCCGGTGGCAGAGCGACCAAGTGCCGCTCTCGCCTGCCATTGCTTCGCCCTCGAACTTCTCACCGGCATAGGCCAGCCAAACGCCGGGGTCTTCGAGCGCCGCCGCCAGCGCCGAAGCAAAGTCGGTGGAGCCTACGAGGATTCGATCGAAGCGTGACTCGGCCACCGCCCGGTCCAGCTCTTCCCCGGTCGTCGTCGCGGGCAGTACGGTCAGTCCGGGTTCGGCCGGCTGAGGGCCCGCGAGCGGCGCAGCGCGTCTCCGGCGGATCTGCACGATAGCCCAGCACGCGAGCAGCAGCGGAAATCCGATCAGGGCCGGAAGCTTTCTCACGCCCGCGAAGGCTGTGGGGCGGAAGATATCGCCCACCGGCCGGCCTCGCAGAAAGCGCCACGAGGCAATCGGAGTCGTCGGGCGCAAGTGGTGGCGTTCCAGTTGCCCATTGAAGGCCAGCAGCTTGCGCGGGGCGAGCAGCCAGGGCATCCAGCGCAGCGCCGAACCGTCCTGCCAGATGAAGGGCGCCAGCGCGATCCACCGCCGGCCCAGGCGGCGCCGCAGCTCGAGCCAGCAGGCGAGCGGCCGGCCCGGGTCCGCAATGATTACCTCTTCGGCATAGGCGAGGGAAGCCGCGTGCTCGGCTGCCGCCGTGACGATGACATGGGGGCGATCGGGAACCAGCGCCCGCAGTTGGAGCGCCATCGAACGCGACAGCGCCTGGTCCCCGCTGAGGAAGACGGCCACCACCGGCGGACCGGATTTGCCGAGGGCGCGGCCGAGCCACTTTTTGATGAGGGTCCGCAACGGTTCGACCTATTATAATGGCTCCTTCAGGGGATCCCATGGACATCCGCGAAGCAGTCGTGATCGGCGCCGGGACCATGGGACCGGGCATCGCCGCATGCCTGGCCCTGGCCGGAGTCCGCACCACCCTGGTGAGCCGCACGGCTACCGGGGCCATGCGCAGCGTTTTCACCGCTCGGGCACTACTGCAACAACTGGAAGACAATTCCTTGGCCTCCCCGGGCAGCACGGTCGATGCCAGCGCTCGTCTGTTTGGCGCGGACGATCTCCGCGCCCCGGTGGCGGCGAGCGATCTGGTAATCGAAGCGATCGTCGAGGACATGGGCGTCAAGAAGGAGATCTTCGGGCGGCTTGACCAGGCGGCGCCCGCCGGCGCGATTCTCGCCAGTTGCACCAGCGGGCTGAGTATTACGGAGATCGCCCGCGCGACCGCCCGGCCCGGCCGCGTGCTGACCGCGCACTTCTGGAATCCACCCCATCTGATGCCACTGGTGGAGGTCGTGATGGGCGAAAAAACCGAAGAAGCCGTCGCCGACCGCACCATGGCGATCTTGCGAGATCTCGGCAAAGAGCCCGTGCTGCTGCGCAAGGACCGGCCGGGCCAGCTCGGCAACCGCATCCAGTCGGCCCTGATGCGCGAGGCCATCACCATCGTGGAGCAGGGGATCGCCAGCGCCGAGGACGTGGACCGCGCCGTGCGCCTGGGCTTCGGCCTGCGCATGCCCATGTGGGGGCCGTTGCAGCATATCGACGCGGTCGGCCTGGACCTGGTTCTGGCCGTGCAGGACTACGTGCTGCCGGACCTCAACAACCAGCCACGTGGGCCGCAACTGCTGCGCGACAAGGTGGCGCGCGGCGAACTCGGCCAGAAGACCGGCCGTGGCTTCTACGACTCCGCCACGCACGATCTGGAGGCCGACAAGAAAGCCCGCGACGCCTTCTTGATCGAATTTCTCCGCTCCCACAAGAATCGCTGATATGCCTACCGACAGCTTTGAAACGCTGGTTGACTCGGGCGACGAGTCCATCTATCGCATCCAATCCAATGCTCCCGGCCCGCCCGGCCGGCTGCCCATCACGGCCGAGATGCTGCTCGAGGAACCCAGCGGCAACATCTTCGGCCTCTCGCAGGATGCCGGCATGGGCTGGAACCCGGCCGAGCTGGGCCGAAAGGAATTTCTAATACTCAGCACGCAGGGCGGCATCCGCGGCCCGAACGGCGAGCCGATCGCCCTCGGCTTCCACACCGGCCACTGGGAAGTAGGCCTGCTGATGCAGGCGGCGGCTGCGGAGCTGAAAGCCGGCGGCGCCATCCCCTTTGCCGCCTTTTGCAGCGATCCCTGCGACGGCCGCACGCAGGGGACGGCCGGCATGTTCGACAGCCTGGCCTACCGCAACGACGCGGCGCAGGTGTTCCGCCGGCTGATCCGCTCGCTCCCGACGCGCCGGGGCGTAATGGGCGTGGCCACCTGCGACAAGGGCCTGCCGGCGATGATGATGGCCCTGGCCGCCATGCACGATTTGCCGACCGTGCTCGTGCCCGGCGGGGTGACGCTGCCGCCGACGGTGGGCGAGGACGCCGGCAAAGTGCAATCGGTCGGGGCCCGGTTTGCTCACGGCCAGATTACCCTCGACGAGGCGGCCGATGTGGCCTGCCACACCTGCGCCACTCCGGGGGGCGGCTGCCAGTTTCTGGGCACGGCAGCGACGTCGCAGGTGGTGGGCGAAGCGCTCGGCCTCTCGCTGCCCCACTCGGCACTGGCGCCTTCGGGCCAGCCGGTGTGGCTCGATATGGCCCGCCGCTCGGCCCGCGCCCTGCTGGCCATGGAGTCGAAAGGCATCTCCACGCGCCGGATCCTGACCGATGGCGCGATTCACAACGCCATGGCCGTCCACGCGGCTTTCGGCGGCTCGACCAACTTGTTGCTACATATTCCGGCCATCGCATACTCGGCGGGGCTGAAGCGGCCGGTCATCGAGGATTGGATCGGCTTCAACCGCCGCGTGCCGCGATTGGTTTCGGTGCTGCCGAACGGTCCGGTGATGCATCCGACGGTGCGGGTCTTTCTGGCCGGCGGGGTTCCGGAAGTAATGCTGCACCTGCGCCGGCTCGGGATGCTGGACGAGGCCGCGCTCACGGCGACGGGCGAGCCGCTAGGGCGCGTGCTCGACTGGTGGCAGGACTCCGGCCGGCGCGCCAAGATGCGGGAACTTCTAATGCGGCTGGACCAGGTCGACCCGGACAACGTGATCCTCGACCCCGATAAAGCTCACCGCGCAGGTCTCACGAGTACAGTCACGTTCCCGCGCGGTAACCTCGCCCCGGAGGGCTCGGTGATCAAGAGCACGGCCATCGACCCGAGCGTGGTCGATCCCGACGGGGTCTATCGCAAGACCGGCCCGGCGCGCGTCTTCACCCGCGAGCGCGACGCCATCCGGGCCATCAAGAGCCACGGCCCGGACGCCCTCCAGGCCGGCGACGTGCTGGTGCTGATCTGCCGCGGCCCGCAGGGCGCGGGCATGGAGGAGATCTACCAGATCACCGCGGCTCTGAAGCACCTGAGTTTCGGCAAGCAGATCGCCGTGATCACCGACGCGCGGTTTTCGGGCGTTTCGACCGGGGCCTGCATCGGCCACGTGGGTCCGGAGGCCCTGGCCGGCGGCCCGATCGGGAAGGTCCGGGAGGGGGACCTGATCCGCATCGAGATCGACCGGCGCCGCCTCGAGGGCAGGGTGGACCTTGTGGGCGAAGGCACAGGCCTTGGGGAAAGGCGGTTCTCCCCCGAGGAGGGAGCGAAGGTGCTTGCGGCGAGGGGGCCCCGGCCCGCCCTGGCGCCCGATCCCGCGCTCCCCGCCGACACCCGCCTCTGGGCGGCCCTCCAGGCGGCCTCCGGCGGCACCTGGGGCGGCTCGGTCTACGATGTGGAGCGGATCGTCTCCCTCCTCAAGATCGGCCTCGAAGCTGAGCGGGCGCGCGAAAAGCGCGGAGGGCGTCCGTGAGAACTTTCGTGATCCCAGGCGCGGCGGGTCTTCTCTTCGTGATCTCTTCGGGCATGTTGGCGGTTCAAGCGCTCGCGGGTTCGGCGACCGGCAGGAAAGGAGCGAGGAGGGGCAGAGCGGTCTTTCCAGCGATTGTCTCTTGCATCTTTTTGCTTTCTTTCTCATCTCTTCCGCAAGAGTGCGCCGGACAAGCTGTCTTCCTTCGCGGTGACGTGAACGCGAGCGGCAAATCCCTCGTCCGTCAAGTCCCACCAAGTCGCAAGGGCGCCTTCCTCGGTGGTCCGCGCCCTGGTAGACTGAGGTCATGTCGATTCACGACTGGTCGCGGTTGGACGCGGGGATCTTTCACCACTTTCACCTAAGCTGGATCGCCCGGCTCAATGCTGAGTTGAACGACCGCGTCCTGCCCGAGCCGTTCTACGCCCTCGCCGAGCCCGTACTCGGGGAGGCGGTGCCCGACGTGATCACGCTCCAGGCCAAGGACGGAACGGCGGAGCTGGCCGGCGATTATCCCGGCCTCGCGCGGGAAGACTCGCCACAGGGCGCCGTCGCCTTGGCGCCCAGTCCCGTCGTCGTGCAGGACCTTGGTCCC
>JBGOUJ010000439.1:0-6686 GCA_041477005.1 Terriglobia bacterium
TCCCGGATGAGCTTCCGAGGGTGCTGGGAGAGTGCTTTCACGACGACATGGTGGTCAAGGGTCCCGACTTCCAGGAGGCGGGCAGGGGCAAGGAAGCCTGCATCCGAAGCTATGAGGATTTCCTTCGGCAAGCAACGGTGCTGGAGTGCAGGCTGTCCGAGGCGGCGATCGATCTCTCGGGTAACGCCGCCGTCGCCACGTATTCCTGGGAAATGACCTATGGGCTGGGCGGGCAGGACTACCACGAGTCCGGCCACGACCTGTTCGTTTTCACTCGCGAAGATGGAAAATGGCTCGCCGTCTGGCGAGCGGTGCTGGTTTCTCCGCGGCCGTAATCAGCTCACGGCCTTCCGATGGAACTGCTTCAAGCCGGCGAAGATCAGCGCCAGGTCGATGACCACCAGGGCCGCCACGACCACCGTAAGCGACAGGTGCGGGAACTCGGGCACGAGCGTGCCGCGGAAGCCTTCGCTCGCGTAGACCAGCGGGTTCAGCAGCACGGCTTTTTGCAAGATGGGGAAGCCGGCGAGGGCGCTCCAGGGATAGTAGGTGCAGCCGAAGAAAATCATCGGCGCCAGAACCAGGCTGAACATCAGGCCGATCTGGGTTTGGCCAATGCTGCAGCCGAGCGTGAGGCCTCCGGCGGCGGAGAGTAACGCCACCAGCAGCGCCACGGCAGCGAAGGTCAGCGGGCTCGCGAAGCTCAGGCTGACCCCCGGGCGCAGCAGCAGCCAGGCGCAGGGGATGACAATCAGGCCGGCTACCAGGGACTGGATCATTCCGGCAACAACCTTCTCGACGGCCAGCCAGCCGATCTTCATGGGGGCGAGCAGGCGATCTTCGATCTCGCGTGTGATGCAGGAACAGATTTTCCAGGCTCGGCTCGGAGATGTGGACGTCGTGAATCTCGACCCATGCCGCCGCTGCGAGGTTCACAATCTCCGGGATCAGCGGGCCACCGCGATCGGCGTAGAGATCGACCGAGCCACCGTCCACGGCCCGCACTTCTGTCACGCCAACGATCGCCCGCAGCCGCTCGAGTAATTCGGGGGGGGGCTGGCCGAAGCGCAGACGAAGCAGGAATCCGCCGGGGATGGAGGCCTTCAATTCGGCGGGCGTGCCGAGCGCTATGATCTTCCCGTGATCGATGATGGCCACGCGGTTACACATCGCGTCGGCCTCTTCCATATTGTGTGTGGTGAGCAGGATGGTCTTGCCGCTGCGGTTGTAGTCACGGACGATCTCCCACAACAGCAGGCGCGTTTGCGGATCGAGGCCGGCGCTCGGCTCGTCGAGGAACAGCACCTGGGGATGGTGCATCATGGCGCGAGCGATCGAGAGGCGTTGCATCATGCCGCCGGAGAAGCCCCGCACAAGTTGGTCGGCGCGCTCGGTGAGCTTGAACCGCTCGAGTAGCTCCTCGGCCCGCCGGGTGCACTCGCGCGCCGGCAGGCCGAAGTAGGCGCCGTGAAACGTCAGGATCTCGCGGGCGGTGAGCGCGAAGTCCAGGTTGGGGCGCTGGGGCACGACGCCGATGACGCGCTTCACCGCGACCTCGTCCTTGGTGACCTCATGCTCGCCGACATAAGCCTGGCCACCCGTGGGCCGGACCCGCGTGGTCAGGATGCCGACCGTGGTTGACTTGCCCGCGCCGTTCGGGCCGAGGAGGCCGAAGATCTCGCCGGGTGAAACGTCGAGCGAGATGCCGTCGAGAGCCACGATCTCGGCTTTTTTCTTCTTGTCTCCGGACGGACCGCGAACCGCCGTAAAGCTGAAGCCGCCGCCCGGGGCCGCGATCGGCGCCGGCGAGTTGAAGATCTTGCGAAGGTCGCGGATTCTGACCCCAATCGCCATAGCCGTTATCCTACCCTTTCTGCAGTTCCTCGAGGTCGCGGCGGGCACGGTCGAGGATCTCGCGAATGTGCTGCTCCTGCTCTATCTTAAGATATAACTCTTTTTCAAGAGCCTTCTACTCCCAAGCTCCCAGTCAGCAGCCCAAACAAACCAAGTCCGATGGTTGGGGAAGGAAGATAGGGATAAACCACTAAAGAATCAATGACTTAATTGGGTCCAGATCAAAAGATTCAAGACGGCCAGCTCCGGTTCCGGCCCGCCGAATGGTGTGGTCTTACCGCAGTAGGAATTTTTCAGTTGCATGCTGTACAAATCCGTCTTACCTTGGTAAGAAAGGGCCAGTCATGACTAAGACGACGATCTCAGCGAAGGGCCAAATTGTTATCCCCAAGGCGGTGCGCGAGCGCCTCAACCTGAAAGCTGGGACGCAAGTCTCGATTGACGTGCAGGGCGAAGCTCTGGTGATGAAGCGGCTGGTACGGAACTATCCCGACTGGCGTACTATGCGCGGCATGGCGCGGGGAGGGGAGAGCCTGACCCAAGCGTTGCTCGAAGAACGCGCCGCCGAGAAAGACCACGACGATGCCCGCGTCCAAGGTCGTTGATTCCTGGGCGATGGTAGCGTGGGTTCAGGATGAACCCGGCGCGTCCGCCGTCGAAGCCTTCCTGCAGGACGCCGACACCGGCAAAGTCGAATTGCTCATGAGCTGGTACAACGTCGCCGAGACATTCTACACTCTGGCCAAGCGGAAAGGCCCATCCGTTGCCGATGAATTCTTGAACCGTCTGCCGTCGCTCCCTGTCCGCGTCGTCTTACCAGACGAAGACGGGATCATGGCCGCCGCCCGGATCAAGGCCTCCCATCCGGTTGCCTTTGGCGATGCCTTCGCCATCGCCCTGGCCCAGGCCGAGAAGGGCAGCGTCATCACCGGCGACAACGAAATCCGCAAGTGCGCCATGGTACCTGTCGAATGGATCGGCCCATGAAGCCCGACGTCAACGCGCTCATCGCCGAGGTTAAGTAAAGCCCGCAAGCTGCTGGCCGAGCTGAAGAAAAAGCCCTCTCCACTGGGTTCGGGACTGCCACACCGCCATCGAAAGCGCCGGCCTGAACGAAAACGACTCTCAATTTACCTTTTGCCTTGGTCTTATTCTTCGCCGCGGCACGCTTTTTCCAACTCGGCGCAAACCGCGCGGGCGTGCTCGGGCTGGAGCTTGCGGCCTTTCGACCGCACATAAAACACGTCCAGCGCTTTGTGCCCTTCGGTGTCGATGAGCACTACGTCGATGTCGCAGCGGTTGAACGAGAAGGTGCTGGCCAGATCGTAGAGCAGGCCGGGGCGGTCTTCGGTGATTACGTGGAAGAGAGTCTCATTGGTGGAGGTCTCGTTGTCGAAGGCGATCTGGCGGGCGACGCGCGGGCGGCGGAGGGAAACGGGCGGCTCGCGCTTTTGCAGCAGCTCGCGGACGTCGATCTTGCCGAGAATGACGTGCTCGAGCGTGGAACGGAAGCGGTCGGCCTCGCTGGGGTTCAGCTCCAGGCTGCGCGTGGGGTCGGCGAAGACCAGCGTATCGAGCACCATCCGGCTGGTGTTGGAGAACGCCTCGGCCTTGACGATGTTCATGGCGAACGAAGAGATCGTGCCGGCGATCGAAGCGAACAGGAAGGGGCGGTCGGCGGCCAGGACCACCACTTCGTAGAGGGAGTGGCGCCGAGTCAGTTGAATGGCGACCGAGCGGCGGCGGAAGATTTCCTCCAGGCGAGCGTGCTCGGCGATCTGCTGGGGCGAGTGGGTGCGGAGGTAGCGCGTGGGCAGGCCCTCCAGGAAGCGGCCGCCGGCGGGCGCGGGAGCTTCCTCGGCGGCGATGCGCTCCGCCTCCATCTCGCGGGTCAGTTGATTGTGAGTGGAGACGTAGAGCTGCCACAGCACGTCTTTGCGCCAGGGCGTGAGGGCTTCGGGGTTGACCGCGCCGATGTCGGCGTAGGTCAGCAGGGTGAGCTTGCGCAACCGCTCGAGCGTCGAGACCCGCGCCGCGAAGGCCCGGGCGGTGGCCGGATCGGCGAGGTCGCGGCGGGTCATCGTCGCCGACATCTCCAGATGGCGCCGAATCAGGAAGCGCACGGTGTCGCGGTCCTGCTCGTCCATCTGCAGGCGCTCCATGGCCTGCTCCGCCAGCTCCAAGCCCGCCGTAATGTGATCGCCTTGTCCGCCGCCCTTGCCCACGTCGTGGAACAGGAGCGCGAACAGCAGGATTTCGGGCTGCTCGCACTCTTCCATCAGCTCGGAGAAGTGCCTGGTCAACGGGTCCTCGGCGCCCCGCAGCTCGTGGATGGTCTTGATGGTCCGCAGGGAATGCTCGTCGACGGTGTAGCGATGGTAGAAATCGCGCACCACCAGGCAGTCGATGCGCTCGTACTCGGGAAACAGGGCGGTCAGGACGCCGGTCTCGCGCATGGCCACCAGCCCCCGGTAGGCGTGGGGCAGCCGCAGGATCGAGCCCACGGCGGGCCAGAGCGCCAGCTCGATGCGCCGGGCCTGCCCCAGGTGAACGCGAAACGCGGGAACGGCCCGCATGACGCGGCGCTCGGTTTCCGGGGCCAGCGGCACACCGTGCCGGGCGATGAACTCAAACAGCCGCAGCATCAGGCCCGGCTCGGTTTCCAAGGCGTCCGGGTGGCGCAGGTAGATCGCGCCGCGCGTGACCGCGACATCGGCGTTGGAGAGCCGCGACTGGCGGTCGCGGAACAGGGTGAACAGCGAATGATCGGGGGTGGCGACCTCGTCCATCATCCGCCGGGCCAGCGTGTGGATGACGCGCACGTTTCGGAAATAATCGCGCATCCACGCCGCTGGGTCGCCGTGAGGGGTGTCCGAGGATGCGGCGCCCGAGGATGCGCGGCCCCGGCCTTCGGAGGCCACGCGCTCCTGGTGCTCGAAGGTCAGGATGTTGTTGTCCCGGCCATTGAAATAGTGCAGGCAGCAGCGAACGGCGAACAGGAACCGTTTCGCATCGAGCAGCTCGGCGCGGGATCCACCCGGCAGATACTGCTCGGCGGTAGGGAGCGGCCCCGCCTGGGCATTTGCCAATTGGGAGAGCCAGCAGGCGACTTGGAAATCCCGGATGCCGCCGGGGGCTTCTTTGATGTTGGGCTCCAGGTGGTAGATGGTGTCGCCATGCTTGGCGTGGCGGGCCCGGGTGAGCCGGTCCAGGCCGCGCACCAGCGAGGCCTTCTCGCGGACGTAAAACGAGGAGAGCCGGTCTAGCAGGCGCCCCGCGAGGTCCCGGTCGCCGGCCAGATGGCGCGAGTCGAGAAGGCTGATGCTGAGCTCGATGTTGTCGGAGGCCAGCGAGGTCGCCTCGGCGAGGGTGTGGACCGAGTGCGAGGCCCGCAGGCCTCCATCCCAGAGGTCCCGCAGGAATACGGAGATGGTTTCGCGCGAGGCGTCGGCCGTGGTCTGCTTTTCGACCGCAAACAGCAGATCCACGTCCGAGCAAGGGAACAGTTGCCGCCGCCCGTAACCGCCCACTGCCAGCAGCGCCAGCCCCGGCGGTTCGACCTCAAAGGCCCGGCGGAACAGGCCGAGGACCGCCTGGTCGGCGGCGTCCGAGCGCTCACGAATCGCCTCCAGCCCGTCGCCGGTTGCAAGGAATCGGTCTTTGATCGGATCGATCGGGATCGGATCGCGCGGGGTCGGGTCGGGCGGGCCGGCGGGGCGGGGCGCGTCAGCGGTCACAAGGCCCCTTCTCCGCGGTCGCCGTTGCGGATGCGGAGGGCGTCTTCGACCGAAGAGATGAAAATCTTGCCATCGCCCAGCTTGCCCGTTCGGGCCGCATCACCGAGGGTTTTTACGATGGATTCGAGCTGGCTGTCGGGCACGACAATTTCCAGCTTCACCTTAGGGAGCAGGTCCACGGTGTATTCCTGACCCCGATAGACTTCCCGGTGGCCTTTCTGGCGGCCGTGGCCACGCACGTCGGAGATAGTCATTCCATCGACGCCCATGTCCTTGAGGGCTTCCCTGACCTCTTCCAGCTTGTGTGGTTGAATGACCGCCTCGATCTTCTTCATGGGGTCCCCCCGGCTAGGATTCGTAGTTGTAGCCTTCCTCGCCGTGCTGCGAGAGATCGAGGCCGTCGATCTCGTCTTCTTTGCTGACGCGCACGCCGAGGAGCAGATCCACCACCTTGAGTATAATCAACGTCGCGGCGGCGGCCAGCGCCCAGGTGATCAAGACGGCCCAGAGTTGGTTCAGGATTTGGCCGGGGTTGCCGTCGGCCAAGCCCATGGCCTTGGCGTGGCCGTTGGCCTCCAGCAGGCCGTTGTTGATCGCGTTGGTGGCGAAGACGCCGGTGAGCAGAGCGCCCACGGTGCCGCCCACGCCATGTACGCCGAAGGCGTCCAGGGAATCGTCATAGCCGAGCTTGCCCTTCACCACGCTCACCATAAGAAAGCAGATCAAGCCGCCCAGGAAGCCGATCAGCAAAGCGGGCATGGGCTTGACGAAGCCGGAAGCCGGCGTGATGGCGACCAATCCCGCGACCGCTCCGGAAATGGCGCCGAGCACGCTGGGCTTGCCGTTGCGGAACCACTCACCGAGCGCCCAGCCGAGAGCCGCCGCGGCGGCGGCAAAGTGGGTGTTGACGAAGGCGCTGGTAGCCAGGCCGTTGGCCGCGACCGCGCTGCCGGCATTGAAGCCGAACCAGCCCACCCACAGCAGGCAGGCGCCGATCACGCTCAGCACCACGCTGTGCGGCTTCATCGGCTCGCGCGGATAGCCGTGGCGCTTGCCCAAGTAGAGGGCGCACATGAGCGCCGAGACGCCCGAGGA
>JBGOUJ010000440.1:0-6636 GCA_041477005.1 Terriglobia bacterium
CGGCGCCGCGGGCGCAGCCGGCGATGCCCGCCGGCGGGGGAGGGTCGCTGTAGATGCGCGACTGGATGGCCCGCTATTTGCCCGAGCTGTGGATGGGGCTGAGCAGCCTGCTGGTGCACAAGCTCCGCTCGCTGCTCACCATGTTGGGGATGATCTTCGGCGTCGGGGCGGTGGTCGCCATGCTGTCGATCACCGCCGGTGCGCAGCAGCAGATGATCAGCTTTATCGAGCTGCTGGGGGTCAACAACATCATCATCGAGGCCCGGGAAGCGGCCGACCGGGACGAGCTGCAGGCGGTGCGCCAGGTCTCGCCGGGGCTCAGCTTCCGCGATTTCCGCGCCATCCAGGAAAACACCCAGGGCGTCGTGGCCCTGACCCCGCGCAAGCGCTTCAAGCCGACCAAGGTGTTCCCCAAGACCAACCAGGAATTCCCGATGCTGATCGGCGTGCTGCCGAATTATCTGCAGATCAACAGCCTGACGCTGGTCGAGGGGCGCTTCTTCACCGGCGAGGAAGACGCCGCCTCGGCGCCGGTGTGCGTGCTCGGTGAAAAGGCCAAAGTCAACCTGCTCGGCTACGGCGAGGCGGTGGGCAGCTTCGTGAAGGTCAACGACACCTGGCTGCAGGTGATCGGCGTGATGGCGCCGCAGGCCACGGCCGACTCGGAGGTCGAGGGGATGCAGGCGAGCGACCGCAACAACCAGGTGATTGCCCCGCTCAACACCGTCATGCGCCGCTTCGACGACAACAACAGCTACCTCAAGGATGAGATCGACGGCATCTTCCTCCGGGTGGCGCCCAACGTCAACTCCATCGAGACGGCGGAGGTGGTGCGGACCATCCTGACCGCCACCCACAAAGACGCCGGCGACTTCACCGTGGTTGTGCCGGCCGGGCTGCTCGAAGAGCGGCGCCGGACGCAGTTCATCTTCGAGGTGGTCATGATCTGCATCGCCGGCATCTCGCTGCTGGTCGGCGGAATAGGGATCATGAATATTATGCTGGCCACGGTGCTGGAGCGGACGCGCGAGATCGGCATCCGCCGCGCCATCGGCGCCCGCCAGAGCGACATCATCCGCCAGTTCCTGATCGAGGCCGTGCTGATCTCGATCGTGGGCGGGCTGATCGGCATCGCCGCCGGCTTCAGCGGCTCGCGCGTGATCGCGCTGATCGCCGGCTGGTCCACGGTGGTGACGGCGGTCTCGATCCTGGTGGCTTTCGGCGTCTCGGTCTTCATCGGCCTGTTGTTCGGCATCTATCCTGCCGTGCAGGCGGCGAAGCTCGACCCGATCGAGGCGATCCGGTACGAGTGAGTCATGGTCCTTTCAGGCCCGCAGGGGCGTTCCATCGATAAATCAATAAATCAGCAAATCCTCAATACTATGATTCGTCGAGCCTTTATCTTCAACATCCTGCTGGCCACCGGCCTGTGGGCCCAGATCGCCACCTTCCCCAAGGCGTCCTATTTTCGCGAGCAGTGGACCAGGCCGCCGCTGGAGGTCGAGCTGCAGCCGCCGTCGCGGCTGGAGGATTACGTCGCGGGGGACAAGCTGGAGCTGTCGCTGCGCTCCTACATCGACCTGGTCATGGCCAACAACACCGATGTCGCCATCCAGCGGCTCACGGTGGTGACCTTCCAGGACGCCATCCAGCGCGCCTTCGCTCCCTTCGACCCGAGCTTCCAGGGCTCGTTTAACTCCAGCCGCGCCAACACGCCGTCCAACGACCTGCTGGCCGGCGCCTCGATCGTCAGCAGTCTGGCGCAGCGCGCCGGCTTCGGCTACACCCAGACGATGCAGAACGGCACGCAATACACGGTCGGCTTCGTGGGCGCCAAGAACACCAGCAACAGCGCGTTCACCAGCTTCAACCCCAGTATCCAGACCACTCTTCAGGTCACCGTTTCCCAGCCGCTGCTGCGCAACCGGGGAACCTACGTCAACCGCATCCCCATCATGATCGCCCGGTCGCAATACCGCGCCAGTGAGTCCGATCTGCGCGGGAACGTCGTCACCCTGCTGACGCAGGCCGAGAACGCCTTCTGGGACGCAATCTCCGCCCGGGAGACGCTCAAAGTGCGGCAGAAATCGCTGGAGCTGGCGGAGGCGTTTCTCAAGCTGAACCGGCGGGAGCTCGAGCTGGGCGCTATCTCGCCTCTTGACATCTACCAGCCCGAGCAGCAGGAGGCCTCGGCCCGGTTGGCCGTGACCCAGGCGATCTACCAGCTCAAGCAGGTGGAAGACGTGCTGCGCAAGTGGATCGGCGCCGATCTGCACCCCGGTATTCGGAAGCTGCCCCTTGTACTGACCGAGACGGTTCTGCCGCCGGGAGAAGGGCCGTCTGTCGACGAACAGGAGGAGCTGGCCAAAGGCCTGCGGCTGCGTCCGGAGCTGGGAAGCTCCCAGTTCAACACCGACGCCGCCGAGCTGAAGATCCAGTCCACCACCAACCAGTTGCGCCCCGATCTGTCTCTGGGCGGCAACTACATCTCGCAAGGGCGCGGTGGAAACTTCTTCCAGCGCAGTCTCACCGGCGCCCTCGACGGCTCGGCGACCACCACTCTGATTCCCGGCGGCTTCACCGACGCCATCGACCAGTTGTTCGGCTTTGGGTATCCGGTCTATGGCTTCAGCCTGAACCTGCGGCTCCCGTTGCGAAACCGCCAGGCGGCTGCCGACCTGGCCGACGCTTTGGTCGAAAGGAAGCGCCGGGCGCTGACCCAGCGCAACCTGGAGCAGCAGATCCGCCTGCAGGTGCTCAACGCCATCGCCGGCGTGGAGCAGAGCCGGGCCAGCGTGAAACAGGCCGCCCTGGCTCGCGATTTCGCCCAAAAGCGCCTGGAAGCCGAGCAGAAGAAATACGAGCTCGGCGCCCGCGAGGCCTTCTTCGTCCTCCAGGCCCAGATCGACCTGGCCACGGCCGAAAGCGACCTGCTCTCGCAATCGATCGGCTACCGGCGTAACCTGCTGGCCCTGTACCAGTCCACCGGGACGCTGCTCGACGAGCGCCACGTAGTGGTGCAGTAAGGCCGGCCCTTCGCCGGCGTGGCTGGGACTGGGGCTACTTTCTTCGAAGATTGCCCTGGAGCAGGGTCTCGATCCCCACCAGGTCGGTGGGATAGTGGGCGGTGTAGCAGGCGTAGCAGTAGTGGCCGTTCTGGTCGGCGACCGCCTGGCGCAGCCCTTCCAGCGAGAGATAGCCGATCGAGTCGGCTTCCACGTGGCGGCGGATCTCCTCGACCGAGTGGCTGGAGGCGATCAGCTCCTCCTTGCTCGGGGTATCGACGCCGTAATAGCACGGCGAAATGGTGGGCGGGCCGGAGATGCGCAGGTGGACCTCGCGGGCGCCGGCCTGGCGAACCAGGCGCACGATCTTGCGACTGGTTGTGCCACGCACGATCGAATCGTCCACCAGTACCACGCGCTTGCCCTCGATCAGCGACCGCACCGGATTCAGCTTCAGCTTCACGCCGAAATCGCGAATGGCCTGCGACGGCTCGATGAACGTGCGGCCCACGTAGTGATTGCGGATCAGGGCCACGCTGTAAGGAATGCCGGACTCGTTGGCGTAACCAACCGCCGCCGACACCCCCGAGTCGGGCACGGGCACTACGATGTCGGCTTCGGCCGGACATTCCCGGGCCAACAGCCGGCCCAGCATCTCACGCGACTCCTGCACCGGCCGGCCGAACACAATCGAATCGGGGCGGGAAAAGTAGACGTGCTCGAAGACGCAGTGCGAGCGCGGCTGCTCGGGAGCGAAGCGCTCCCGGATCATCCCCTCCGGCCCGATGATCACCATCTCGCCCGGCTCGACGTCGCCCGTGTAGGTGGCGCCGATCAGGTCGAAGGCGCAGGTTTCGGAGGCGAAAACGGGGCACTGCCGCCCGTCATACTCGAGCTGCCCCATCGCCAGGGGACGGAAGCCTCTCGGGTCGCGCACCACAATCAAGCGATTCTCGGAGAGCACCAGCAGGGAATAGGCGCCCTCGATCTGTAGCAAAGCTTCGCGCAGCGCGGCCGGCAGATCCCGCTCGCGAGAACGGGCGATCAGGTGCAGGATCACCTCGGTGTCGCTTGTTGCCTGGAAGATGGAGCCGGCGGCGTCCAGCTCCCGCCGCAGCTCGATGGCATTGGTCAGGTTGCCGTTGTGGGCGATCCCGATTTGCCCCTTGTTGCACTCCACGGTAAGCGGCTGGGCGTTGAGATAGGCCGAATCGCCGGCAGTCGAGTAGCGCGTATGCCCAATGGCCGCGGTCCCGGTCAGCTCCGCCAGCACCGGTTCGGTGAAGACGTCGGCCACCAGGCCCATGGCCTTACGGCAAAGAATGCGGCGGCCGTCGGCGGCGCAGATGCCGGCGCTCTCCTGACCCCGGTGCTGCAAGGCATAGAGGCCGAGGTAGGTGAGCTTGGCCGCCTCGGGATTGCCGTAGGTGGCGAAAATGGCGCACTCTTCGTGGAATCGGTCCGGTCTCATGCTTCCAAGCCTCCCGCCCACATCGCGTACAACGAATTGACGCTGGCCGTGAAGAGATCCTGCCCGTCCAGGCGGAAACTGATCTCTCCTGCCACAGTCTCTCCCACCACCGGCGCATCCACCACGTGCCGCGCGGCGACCTCGAAGATTCCGGGCAGATGGCGCGGCTCGACCGAGAGCAGGAGGCGCGACGGCGCTTCATGGAAGAGCAGTGGAACAGGGTCTAGCCCACCACCCGCGAGTTCCACCCGCGCCCCGATCCGGCGCGGCCCCAAACTGCACTCGGCGATCGCCACCGCCAATCCACCGTCGCTCACATCGTGAGCCGACTCGGCCAGCTCGCTCCTTACGATCTCACGCGCCGCCGCCTGCACGCGCCTCTCATAGTCCATATCGAGCGCCGGCGGCAATCCCCACAGCTCGCTCAGGATCACCTTGGCAAACTGCGAGCTGCCGAAGCGGCGCTCCAGTTGGTCGGAGGCGCCCGGCAGCAGCCCGCCCAGCAGAACCAGCCTCCGGCCGGGATGCTGGAAGAGCATCGGCGCCGGCCGGCGCGTCTCCAGCAGCCCGATGACGCCCACCACCGGCGTCGGGTAGATCGCTTCCCCCAGCGTCTCGTTGTAGAGGCTGACGTTGCCGCCGGTGATCGGCGTCCCGAAAAAGCGGCAGGCCTCGCCCAGGCCTTCGATCGCTTCGATCAACTGGCCCATAATCTCCGGGCGCTCGGGGTTACCGAAGTTCAAGCAATTGGTCGCCGCCACCGGCTCGGCCCCCACCGTAGAAAGATTGCGGCAGGACTCGGCCACGGCCAGCCGCGCGCCCTCACGGGGCGAGAGATAGCAATAGCGGCCGTTGCCGTCGAGCGACATGGCGATCGAGGTCCCCGTTTCTTTGATGCGCACGATGGCGGCGTCGGCGCCGGGTCCTTGAATGGTGTTGGTCCGCACCGAGTAGTCGTACTGCTCCCAAATCCAGCGCTTGGAGCAGATATCGGCGGAAGCGAGCAGCGCCGCGAGATCTCCGGCCAATTGTGCGCCGGAGCGAGGAGCGATCGCCGGGCCGTCGAGCGGGGCGCGGCGCATAGGCGTTGTGGCCGGGCGGCGGTAAACGGGCGCCTGGTCTGAAAGCGCGGCGTTGGGAATCTCGGCCACGACCTGGCCGTGATCCTTCACCCGCAGCTTGCCGTCGCCGGTCACTTGCCCGATGGTCACGGCGTCCAAACCCCATTTGCGGAAGACGCGGAAGATCTCCTCTTCGCGTCCCCTGTCGGCCACCAGCAGCATGCGCTCCTGCGACTCCGAGAGCATGATCTCGTAAGGCGTCATGCCGCTCTCCCGCTGCGGCACGTGAATCAGGTCGATTTCTATGCCGGTCCCGGCGCGTCCGCCCATCTCGCAGGTCGAGCAGGTGAGGCCGGCCGCGCCCATGTCCTGAATCCCGACGATGGCGCCGGTCTGCATCGCTTCCAGACAAGCTTCGAGCAACAGCTTCTCCAGGAACGGATCGCCCACCTGCACATTGGGCCGCTTCTCCATGGATTGCTCGTCAAACTCGGCCGAGGCCATCGACGCGCCGTGGATGCCGTCGCGGCCGGTCTTGGCGCCGACATAGATCACGGGGTTGCCCACGCCCGTGGCGCGCGCGCGAAAGATCCGGTCGCGGGGGAACACGCCCAGGGCAAAGACGTTGACCAGCGGATTGCCGCTGTAGCCGGGTTCGAAGACGCACTCGCCGCCGACGGTCGGGACGCCAAAGCAGTTGCCGTAGTGGGCGATGCCGCCGACCACCCCTTCCAGGATTCTGCGGTTGCGCGTTTCGCTCAACGGCCCGAATCGCAGCGAATCCATCACCGCGAGCGGCCGTGCTCCCATGGTGAAAATATCGCGCAGGATGCCGCCCACGCCGGTGGCCGCGCCCTGAAACGGCTCGATGAAGCTGGGGTGATTGTGCGACTCGATCTTGAAGGCCACCGCATAGCCCGAGCCGATGTCGATGACACCGGCGTTCTCCCCCGGCCCTTCCACCACCCGCGCCCCCTCGGTCGGCAGCTTTTTCAGGTGGACGCGCGAGCTCTTGTAGGAGCAATGCTCGCTCCACATCACGCTGAAGATGCCCAGCTCGGTCAAGGTCGGCTCGCGGCCGAGGAGGCGCAAGATGGTC
>JBGOUJ010000441.1:0-6594 GCA_041477005.1 Terriglobia bacterium
CCATCGAACCACGGGCGTTCGGGGTTGCTGACGGCTGATTGCTGATAGCTGACAGCTTATCAGACCCGCCGCTTCCGCCGCTCGGCCAGGCTGAACTTCTGGTGCCAGGTGGATTCGGCCCCGCCGCCGTAACGGGAGATGACGGCTTCGACCACGTAGGGCCGGCCCTCACGCGTGGCGGCGATGCCGCGCTTCAGCGCCGGCTCGATCTGGCCGGCCGCCGTCGCCTTCTCCCCGGAAACGCCCTGGCTCTCGGCCAGCTTTACGAAATCGATCTCCGGGTCGCCGAGGTACATCCCGGAGTAGTGGCCGGTGGCAGCCATCTTGCCTTTATAACCGTAATAGGCATGGCGAACGGTCTGGTAGTTGTAATTGTTCCACACTACCGTCAGGATCGGGATGCCGTAGCGGACCTGGGTCCAGAAGCCGGAGGCGCTGTACATCACCGAGCCGTCGCCGATCGAGCAGACGACCTGCCGGTCGGGCGCCGCGAGCTTGGCGCCGATGGACGCGCCGATGCCCCAGCCGAGTGAGTTGCCGGTGGTGGCGATCCGGGTCTGTTCGTTTTCCCGGAAGCCGAAGGGGAAGGCGTCGTACCTGCCGGTTAGGTTCTCGGTGACCACGATCGCGTCTTTGTCGATGGTGTGGGCCATGATGGCGCCCAGCTCGTCGGGATGCATCGGCCGGCGGCCGAAATTTTTCCGCGCGTCTGCTTCGCTCTTGGCCCGCTGGGCGGTGGTGA
This sequence comes from Terriglobia bacterium, assembly GCA_041477005.1. GTDB lineage: Bacteria > Acidobacteriota > Terriglobia > Bryobacterales > JACQDG01 > JBGOUJ01. The sequence goes on from JBGOUJ010000441.1 coordinate 743, forward strand.
TGGCGCGAACTTCCTCGGCGCGCGAGGCCGCCTGGGAGGTGATCCGCTCCTTGGTAAGCAGGGCTTCCATCGCCGCCCGCAGGTCGGCGAGGCCCTCTTTCACGTCCGACACCAGGGCCAGGTCGGTCGCGTAGTTGCGGCTCATGGCGGCCGTGTCGATGCCCATCCGGATGATACGCGCCGAGGAGGGCGCCTCCGGCGCCTCGGGTATGGTCCTGCCGCCGAAGTCACGCGCCCCCACCAGAACCAGCAGATCGACCCCGCGCTTGACCAGCTCCGAGTTGAGGCCGAAGCCGCCCACGCAGTGCGGGTGCTTGGCCGGGAAGTTGGCATAGCTCTGGGCGCCCGAAGCCACCGGCAGGCCGAACTTCTCGGAGAACGCGACCAAGTCGGCCTGCGCTCCCGACTTCCACACCTCGTCTCCTACTACCAGCAGCGGCCGCCGCGCTTCCGCCAGCATTTTCGCGGCCCGCTCCACCGCCGCCGCCTCGGCCCGTACTCGCGTGCGAACCATGAAGCGCTCCGCCGGCAGAATCTGCGCCTTCACGCCTTTGGCCTCGAGCGCATAACTGGCCATCGCCAGATAGACCGGCCCGCCCGGCTCGGTGGCCGCCACTTTGAAAGCCCGGCGCACCATCAGGGCCAAGCTGTCGGCCCTGCGCGCCTCCCAGGAGATCTTGGTGAACTGGCGGTTGACTTCCTTCTGGTCGAAGCCGGGACGCGGCCCGAGCGTGATGTCGTCGCTCCACAGCTCGTTGTCGTTCATCCCGGCGGTGATGACGAGGGCCGAGCCGTCGCGGCTGGCGTTGTAAATCTGCCCGCCGGCCTGGGCCGTCCCCGCGATCACGTGCACGTTTACAAAGCCGGGCTTGCCGCTCGTCTTGTGGTACCCATCGGCCATCGAGATGACGATCCCCTCGTGCAGCCCCATGATGAGCTGGAGGCCGGGGGAATCGGTCACCGCGTCGAAGAAGCCCACTTCAAAAGAGCCGGGATTGGTGAATAGATAGTCGGCTCCGGCGGCCTTCGCCTGCGCGACCACCAGGTCACCGCCGGTGCCTTCCACGGTTGAGGCGCCGGGAGCATCGGTACGCGCGGCCGCCTTTTCGGAAGCTTCGAGCGGCGCCAGGATGGCCTGGGCCGCCGCCGCGCTGAATCCCAGACCCGCCAGGCTCTGCACAAAGCCCCGCCGGGAAAGACCCTGCCCCAGGTAACGGCGAACGAGATCTCTCATGACGCCTCTCCTATGGAGGAATGTCGCACACCGCCCGGTGTCTTGTCGAGGTGTCATTTCCATTGATAGACCCGGTAGGTCTTGTACCGCCGGCAGCCGGCCCTCTCGAGCGATCGGGTGGCCGCGGTATTGGTTTCCACGACGAAGGACATCTCGGCGTCCTCAAATCCCAGCCGTATGGCATTGCGGATCAGCGTCGTGCACAGCGCCACGACGATTCCGGTGCGGCGATACGGCTCGGCGACCGTCGCCATCAGGAAGCGCAGCCGCCGGATCGACCGGCGGCGCACCAGCGCCCGCAGCCATCCGAAGGGAAACAGGCGGCCCCGGGCCGCTTTCAGTGCCTGGTTGAGGTCGGGAAGGGCGAGCACGAAGCCTATCGGCCGGCCCTCGATCTCCGCCGCCAGCGCCAGCTCGGGCACGAGGAAATGCCGTAGCTGCCGCAGCTTGTAGAAAAACTCCCCCCGGTTCATCTGACGCTGGCTCAACTGGGAGGTGTAGAACCGCCACGCCAGTTCCGCCTCCGCCTCCAACTGGTGCTTCCGCAGCATGCGGATCCGCACCCCGTACATGCGGAGCACGCGCTCGGCGATTCGATCGAGCTGCTCGAGATCGAGCAGATCGGCGTTGGCGTAATAGGCGTAGAGATCGATCTTCTTTTCGAGCCCGGCGCTCTCGATCAGCCGCTTATAGTAGCGGGGGTTGTAGGGCATCAGGAGGCAGGGATCCTGGTCAAACCCCTCCACTAGCAGCCCGGCCCCGTACGCGCTCGACGGACTGAACGGGCCGGCCAGCGAGCACCCACCGCGTTCGCGGACCCACTGCCGGGCGGCCGCGAGCAGGGCGTCTGCGACCGGCTGCTCGTCGATGCTCTCAAAGAAACCGAAGAAGCCCTCCGGCTCTGCGCGGCTCCGGTTGGACTCGTCGTCGAGAATGGCCGCAATCCGCCCCACCGCGCGGCCGTCCCGGCGCGCCAGAAAGCACTGCGTCCGGGCATGAGCGTGGAACGGGTGCCGGCGCGACGGGTCCAGCAGCTTCCTCTGGCCGCTCAAAAGCGGCGGCGCCCAGTAAGGGTCGTGGCGGTAAATTCCATAAGGGAAGCGCAGGAACTCGCGCCAGTCCCGCCGGCCCTCGACGGGCCTCACGACCACATCGCCCACTCCCGTTCTCGGAGGACCAGTGCCCATTGCTACTAGCCTTCAGCTATCAGCTATCAGCAACCGGCGGCCATCGGTCCGCTGGCTGAAAGCTGACGGCTGCAAGCTGACGGCTGCCTCCCTGCGGTTACTCGTATTCCAGGGCCGCGGCCAGCGGGGCGCGCACCGCCGATTCCGCCGGACCGATGGCCGAGGCCAACGCTGCCGCTAGTATCACCGGAAGCAGGCCCAGGGCCAACCCCACTGGGTATTGGTAATCTAACTGGCGCCCGGAGAAATCCAGCCGGTTCAGCTCCACCCAGTAATAGACGTTCAATACCCCCAGAGCAAGACCGAGCGCCACGCCCACCAGGGCCAGGCTCGCCGCCTCCAGCCACACGGTGACGCGGACCTGGCGCCGCAGGGCTCCCACGGCCTGCAGGACGCCCAGCTCGCGCCGCCGGTCCAGGATCGAGACCGTCAGGGTATTGGCAATGCCAAAAACAGCTACCAGCACGGCCACCGCGATCTGCAGGTAGGTCATCCCGTACCATTGGTCGCTGAGCCGCAGAACGTACCGGCGGACCGCGGCGTTGTCCATTACGAAGAGCCGGCCCTCGCCGGGATAACGTTCCAGAACCCGGGCCTTCGCCGCTTCGAGCGAGGCTCCGGGCCGCAGATACAGGCGGAAAAGGTTCACCGTCGTGTCGTTCCAGTGACGCCGGTAGAGGGACAGATCGACAAAGATGGCGCCCTGGGAGTCCGAATAGTCCTTTGCAATATCCAGAATCGGCAGGGGCAGAAGACCGCCGGGGAAAGGCAGCTCCAGGATCTGGCCGGCGCGCAGTTGGTGCCGGACCGCCAGATTGTCCGATAGGATGACGCCCCGGCCCTCGGCGGCGAGCCGGTAGAGGCGCTCCCGTTCCGCGCGTTTCGCCTGGCTCGGGCCGGTGACTCGCAGCCGGTCCATTTCCGTCGCGATCAGCAACGGCTGGGAGTCGCGAAAGAAGACCCGGGCGGTCCGCACCGATTGCACCGTGGCGACACCGTCAATGGCGGCGAGCGCGGCCTCCCAGCTCCCGGGAAAGCGAACATCGCGGTTGGTCAGGTCTTCCGAGGTAGTGACCATGAGATCGGCGTCGAGTCTGTCAAAGGTCCACTCCTGCAGGTTGTTACGGTTCGCCTGCGAGAGGCCGCCCAGGCCGATTACCATCGACAGCGACAGCATCAGCGCGGCTACCGCCGAGGAGGTGCGGCGAGGCGCCTGGATTAGACTGTCTACGGCGAGCATCCCTTCCACCGGCCGGAAGCGTCGCATCACGGGACGCAAAAGCAGCGCCATCCACCGCGCCAATCGGGGAACCAGCAACACTGCGGCCACCAGGCTCAGCAGATAGCCCGTATAAAAGAGCAGCGTCGAATGGGCCCAAAGCCGGGAAGTGGCCGCCAGGACGGCGCACAGCGCCGCCAAGACATCCCGGAGGCGGTTTTCGCCGGACGAGAGGAGTTGGTAGGCGCCCTTCTGCAACGCCTGCACGGGGTCGGCCCGGGCGGCCTGGCGAGCTGGCAGGTACGCCGCGAGCACGCTCGCGAGAATTCCCAGGGTCAGCGACCCACCCAGAACCAGAGGGCTAAGGGTGCTTCCCTCGGCTAGCGCGGTCACGCCATACAGGCTGTGCAGCATGCCCCCGATGGCGCCCTCCATCCCTCGCGCCAGCAAGAGACCGGCAGCCGCTCCCAGTACGGATCCCGCCAGTCCAAACAGCGCACTCTCGGCCAGAAACAGGGCGCCAACCTGCGACTGCGTGGCGCCGAGCGCCCGCGCGGTGCCGATTTCGGTGCGTCGCTCGGTGACGGCGATGAAGAACGTATTCTGGATGATGAACATCCCCACGATCAAGGCGAAAACGCTGACGAGGTTGACCGTCTTGCGATAGTTGCGGAGCATGGATTCGAAATGACGGCGCCGCTCGGAGGGGGCTTCGATCCGCACGCCGGGCCCCAGCACGCGCCGTAAGGACTCGCCGCATTGCTCTCGGGAGAATCCCTCGCGCGATCGCACATCGATGCGGTCGATTCGGCGTCCTCGCCCGAAAACTTTCTGCGCGGCGTAAAGGTCCATGACCGCCAAATTGCCGCCGTACGCGCTGGCCACGCCCTCCGGGCGCAGGATTCCGCGGACGGTGAACATCTTCTCGCCGTCCACGGCCCGCAGCGGCAGCCGGCTGCCGAGGCCCAGGCCGTTGCGCGCCGCAAATTCCTGACTCACCATGAGGGAATCCGGCTGCGCCAGAAACACCAGCGGGTCATCGATCAAGGCCGCCTCGCCGCTTTCCAGATCGTAGCGGCGCAGGTTGCCGTCGCCCGTCATATCGACGCCCAGAATGAGAAGGTTCCCCTGTCCTCGAAGCCCGGTGGCGACGATCGATTCAATCACCGGAGCGGCCGCGCCGACTTCGGGAACGGCCTGCACCCGCTCCAGGATCTCCTCCTCCAGGCCGGCCTCCCCGGCGGAGACCTGAAATTCCGCGGCGCCGGCGATCCGATCCACTGTTTGCCGCAACGCCAGCAGCACCGACTCGCTGGCCGTGTGCATACCCACCAGCACGGCGACGCCGAGCATGATGCCCGCCAGCGTCAGGACGGAGCGCAGGCGATGCCGGCGGAAATAGGGGACGCTGAGCAACCGGATGAGGTCCATCGCCGCTACCGTCGAGGCTCCCGAGGCTCCCTATCGTAATACTTCTTCCGGGTCGCCATTGCTATAATCCGGACGAGGTGGCTATGCGCTTCAGACTGGCATGGATTCTGAGCACGCCGTTGGGAATGCTGCTGTTGCTGCTGCTGATCACCCAGGCCGAGTGCTGATATTGAGCTGAGAGGCCGGCGGGCTGACGGGTGACGGGCTGGTCGAGGGTTGGTCCAGGGCTAGTATCAACGCATACGCCCTTGCCGCCGATGCAGTGCGGGCTGTGCGGGCGGACGCTTCACGTGCCGAAGTCGAAGAGACGCTAGGCAGGCAGAAGGCGCTGCTTGACGATCTTCCGCAGCCGCGTGGGCTCAGCGAGGAAGAACTCGAGACCTTGTCATCTCTTCATGCGTTCTTTCTGTGGCTGAAACAGGAGGGTGAGTCTGACGCCTATGAGCGCGGCGTAGGATACGAGCTTCCTGTTGGTTTCAAAACACGCTAGAGCCAGCCTATGCCGCTGGACGCCGCGCAGATTGCCTCACTTGTCGCGTCGCCGTCCCTAGGGGCTGTAACGTATCAAGCAGCCTCCCTTCTTCGGAAACTTGCCCGAATCAACGATCAAGAGTATCTCCCGGAGGCTTGCCAGATCAAAGATGTTTTCGAATGCATTGCTGAGCACGTGCTCGATCAGCTCTGGGCGATGCACATCCCAGACCAACCATTCGAGGCCTTGGACGATGGCGATTTTTCTCGAACCCGGGCACTCGCCCGTATACTTCATGAGCTGCACTCG
>JBGOUJ010000442.1:0-6579 GCA_041477005.1 Terriglobia bacterium
AGGACGGGCGAAGCGGCCATCCCGTGCAGGTTCGTGAACGGGCCGAGCTCCATCCGCCACCGCTCGTTGCCATCCGGTCCATAGGAAACGAGGCCGAAGTCCCCGAAAAAGGCGTAAACATTTTGGCCGTCGGTAACCGGGGTGGGCGAGGCGCGGTCGTTCAGCTTATTCAGGTGTTCCTTGCGGTTGGCCATCACCTCCCGCCGCCACTGGATCTTGCCCGTCGCGCGATCCAGGCACAGGGTCAGCAGTCTGTCGCCTTCGTAGCCGGTGATAAAGATCCGATTGCCGGCCAGGGCAGGCGAGGAGTGGCCGGAAGGCAGGGCCGTCTTCCAGACCACGTTCTGCCGGGGGCCAAACTCGCTCGGCAGGCCGGTCGTGTCGGAAACGCCCGACCCATGCAGGCCGCGGAACTGCGGCCAGTCAGCCGCTGCAATGGCTCGCAAAGACGCCAAGAGCGCCAAGGAGACCAAAACAATTCTTCGCGGGGTTTGCGTCCTTCGCGCCTTTGCGAGAGCTAAGGTTCTTGTCATTGTGCCTTCCCTAAACAGCGGCATGGCGTCACGTCCACGGCGTTGCCAGCGGCCAAGCTCCTATACTACACCGGCGAAGGCAGGACTCGACATCGTCCAGGATCCGGTCTCGGGTGAAGCGGAAGCTTTCAGCGCAAGCTTCGCGATCAAGGGAACGTCCTTCTGCTGGACACCAACGTTGTTCCGAATATTGGCTGGCTGCGCGAGCGGGCCGGAATGGCGCCAATTCCGGCGTTGGCAGCGGACTCCGTCAGATCTGGCCCATCGGCCGTGGCGTCCCGTCTTCCTCGCGATTGACTCGCCGGGTGGGCGGGAGCATAATGAGTACCTTGCCCACAGCTGCGCGCGCGTCTGACCCGCTGCGAGGCGAAGTCGCCAGAAAGGAACGTGCAGTGGCCATCCCGTGGACCGACAGTGTCAAGCAGAAAGGACAGCTCTCAATTTACGTGGGCGTGCTCAGCGGAGCTTGGGCCACTGTGTTTGGCCAAGCCCTGCGCGAATTCAATACACTCTCTCGTGCGCACAAGCTCGGCGTAACTGTGACCGAATCCGACGATGCTCCGACGGATAGCGGAGGCGCTGACGTATCCGTCGACACAGCCGACGGCACAATCTCCCGCACATACGCACGAACGACAATGTCGAAGCCGTTCAATGGAAAAGGACTGCATGGCGGCACGCTGCTTTTCTCAATAGAGGGATTCCTCGAAAAGGCCTTCATCTATCTGCCAAGCCAGCCGACGATGACGGGAGGCTCCCGCGTCGTCGGAGCCAACGTGATGAAAGTAATCGCCGTCCACGAACTGTGCCACGCCTGCGGCTTGGAAAACCGCGACCATACCACCGACGATCTGTTCCAGGGTTCGCCAGCCGTTATGTATGGGGCTACGGCGGCACAGGATAAGATGGTCATCGTGTCCCAAAGAAATTCGCGCGTCATGCCGCCCCTTATTCTCGGCGGCGCCACCTCAGCACGCATCAAGGATTTGTGGGCTAAGTGACCGTCAGAAGGAACCAGAGCTCCCACGGCAGCGGTATTCTTCGATAGAGTGCTCGCCGGTAGTTCCCGAAGTAGTAGGGCGCGCGATGCGTCCGGAGGTTTTGCCGTCGGCGCCCAGGGGAAGTGGCTTCATGCCAAACCGTATAACCGGACGGATGGAGGCGTCAGGCAGCTTCGAGAATTTGACCAGTGGGCGGGCGGTCCCTTCGTGAAGCAGCGATCCCAGAAGTCTTCAGGCCCCGGCGTGCAAGCCTGCCATCTTTCTCAACATCGAAGTGGAGGAATGACGCGGTCCTTTCTAGTTTTTGCCGGCGCCCCCTGACGGGCTAGACTGAGGATTGTGGCGGATCGGCCAGGGGTGGGGCGCCATGGGAAGGCTCAGCCCAAGCAGCACCGTCCACCACATGACCAATGCCCGAGCGCCCATACCGGGCCACCGGCTGATCCAAAGCCTCCCAGCCCAGCCGCCAGCGCTCGGTCATGTCGGTGAAGCGTACGGCCAGCGCAACGGCGAGAGAGCCGACAACGAGGCCCGCTAGGATGTCGGGGAGCCAATGGATGCCGAGAATAAAGGTCGAGAGGATGACGGTAAGCCCCAGGGCGGTGACCGTGGTGCGAAGACGGACCTGAAATAACCAGCACACCAGAATGATCACCACAGTCAGGGACACGTGGGAACTTGGAAAGCAGTTATCCAGCCCGCTGATCGGCCGCAATCCCTGGATCAGCCTGGAAGACCACAGGTCCGACAGGAGTATCGCGCTCGACTCCGGATAGGCCCATCGCTCCGGCACTGGGAAGAACAGGAAAAAAGGCAGGCTCGCCAGATAGTCGATGGCGATAGCGAGGCAAAAAACCCGAAACGGAGCAATCTCCTCCCGGCAGAACAGTGCGACGGCCACAGCCAGCCAGAGGAGCGGGAACAGAAAGAAATAGGAGATCGAGCACGGCTTCGCGGCCCAACGGCCGGCCATGTCGTGGTAGTCGAAGTCGATGAACTTGGGTTCAAACTGTCCCACGGCATAAGCTCCCTTGTATCCTTCTTTTGATATGGGGGCGGCCAGATGGTGGACCGACGTCTCCACCGTTGTCTCCACGTAGTTGGCTGCGAAGACGATCAGAAGCAGCAAGACGAGTCCCGGCTTACCGTTGAGCATCATCCCTCACCTTCAGCAGCGCGATCGGCTTAAACTGCAGTGCGAGGCTATAGATCCCGTCGCCGTTGCTGCCGGATCGCTGGTTAATCCTGCCCAAGAGCCAAGCATCCACTTCCTCGCCAGGAAGGGAATCGCGGAGCCTCGGCTCGACTGGAATCTTGAATTCCACGACCACCCGGGTCACGGGGCCTTCCTGGGTCGCGAGCCGGAGCTCGCCGCCCAGGTCCTCCGCATGAGTGAGGCGATACCGGCGTCCGTTCTCCTCGATCTCCTCGATCTTCCACGTTTGACGAAAGAAGCTGGCGTCGCGCCTCCCTTTCTTCAGAATCCCGTGAAAGTGGCTCGAGACCACCGCCGAGAGCGCCGGGCTGTCTCGCCGGAGACTCGCATCCACCGGCTTTTGGGAGATACCCAACCGGCGAAAATGCCTGGACGCGACGTCGTTTAGCGCCTCCCATTCCAGCGGCTTCTCCGGCAACCTTGACCCTTCGACGGGTTGCTCCGGGAACCCGATGAACGGCGAAAGACGGCGCGTGCCGGCGAGAAACTTGATCAAATTGTCCAGTGCCGCAACGATTCCGACCTCGGACGATTCCATCAATTCCGGCGGCAATTTCAGCCGGGTTCTGAATATGCCATCAAAGATCTTCATCAATATGGACAACTTGATCGGAATCGGGCCCAGGGAGAAGTCGAGGCCGCCGCTTCTAACCAAGTCCATAAGCCGGCCCTGTCTCCTAAGATCCTTGACGAATTGGTCCATCTGAGCGGGATCATACCAGACCACGTCACTCTCCTCGATTTCGCCCTCCCGCCAGGGTCGATGATACTTCTCCACCATTGCCTGGTAGGTCTGGTAAAAACCCTTCGGGGGCGGTCGCTTTCGAAGAAGATCGATCCCCACGCCGGCAGCCGCGATCACAAACAGACCGATGAAGACATAGGGCATAGCCGCCCAGATGCGCCCCGGTCGCGGCTCTCTCACCAGGATCACCCTGTAGGCGACGTTGCTCATCGGCTCGAAGTTGAGCGAGCCATCGGGGTTCTTGGGGAACTGGCTTTCATCCTTAAGCTGCAGTTTATTGAAGTCCGGTTTGACAATCCTCGTACGAAAGGGTGTATCTTGCTCGTATTCATTGGACTCAGGGTCCATCCAACTGATCCTTTGGACCGTAACGTCGTCGTTGTCAGGGGTGAAGTCGAAGTCTCGCAGCACCGCCGGGTATTTTTCTTCGTAGGGCCAAATATAGCGAATGCGGCGCATGCGGGAGCGCATGAGATCGGCGATGCGCTTGGGCAGGTCATCCTTGTCGATAAAACTGATCGGGAACACCTGCGGCTCGAGCTCGGACCCCTCTATGCTGCTCGTGAGGACGAGCGCCCCATCGTGCGTCGCTTCCAGCTTCCAGGTAACATCGACGCGTTTATGCAGATCTTCGTCGTACAAAACAAACTCGGTGCCCGACAGCCGTACGGCCTGCCTGGCGGCATCCAAATACTCCGGCGTCGACGTCTTGAGAATCTTCACGGTCACCGGTGCAGTGTGTTCGCGCGCGCTCTGGCGCAATTTAGCCAGCGCCTCCAAAGTAGTGTCCGGCACGTCGTTGATGTTCACCCAGGACTCAAAATCATCTTTGTATTCCTGACCCGCCTCCCGGCCGGCCAGCGGATCCCCCCGAATGGCCTGGCGGATGGCCTCTTTGTCTTGCTGGTTGAGCCACTGGGAGCAGACCAGAAGGTCGTTCGGCAAGGGAGTTGGGATCTCGATGAAGTATACTTGCTCCCCCTCCTTTTCCGATGGGCCGCCCTTGTCGAACTTCTTCTTTGTGCCGTCCCAGACTGCGGCCAGGTTGGCCCTCTCCGCCGCTACCTCTTTTACCAGGGACGCGCTGCTGCCGCCCGGAAACCTCTCCACCCGAATGGGAATCAGATTCCCCCCGGCGGCCTGACTCATGGCGAAGATATGGTGGGCCCGGAAGTAAAGAGACGGCAGGAAGTAACTGGACGTGCTGAACCTGTCGTGGTAGATGAACAGGCCCGGCTTGCTCGACTGCTTTAAGTACCTTTCCAGAGTATCGAGCGTGGGCGGGGATGGAGAAAGACCGGGCTGCCAGAACGCTTCGGCAATACTATTCTTGCTCACTACAAAATAGGCGTGATATGTTGTGAGGTGCGTCGCGGCGCTCTTGTAGATGCCGAGAAGGTCGAATTGCGCTCCGAGCATCTGGGCGGCGACATACGCATACGGAGTTATGCGCGCCAGGTAGGAGCCCTCGTTCTTGCTCTGGTCCCACTCGGCGAACTTGCGTATGACCGCCCCATACGGCATCGTCTGTTTCTGGAACTTGAGGTTGGCTTTCTGTGCCAGGAATCGGGCGAGTCTCTCGTCCGCCTTGGTGGTGTCCTCATCCTGAAAAACGCCGATAAATTTGATTTCCTCTCGCTGCCCTTGCGCAACGGCCGGCGAGCCCGATTGCGCACCGGCTGATGAGCTCAGCGATAGAAGGAGCAGCGTTGTGAGAAGCCCCCGGGCGGGGGTCCGGTACTGGCGTGCGCATAGCTCCAGCCGGCCTGAACGAAGTTCACCGCGCCTGCCGGCATGGACGGTTGTTTCCCCGGGCAGCATAGCCCCTCCTGCGCTCTTGAACGGCGGCTGGTCCCGCCGCGTCCTTACGTTACCAACTTTGTGGCCGTGAATTCCAGCCTTTCGTCGCGGCCTTCTCGCTGGCGCGTGAGCTTGAGCTGGTCGTTCGAAACGCTGCCGTTGAACAGCAGCTTGAACTCGCCGGAGCCGGAATTGACGGTTACGGAGAACGAAATTTGGTCGCCCGTGACCTTGCCGTCAGACAAATCGACCTTGCCCTGAGGCCCGGACAGGTCGCCGGTCAGCTTATCGCCCGTGACCTTGAAGTTGAACGTGATCTCGGCGTCCCCCATCCGAGCCCTCCATTTGCCGTTCACGTCAGCGGCAGGCGCTGAGAGTGCGAAGCCCACAAGCAGCGCCGCCGACGTCAATACTGGGAGTCTCATCGTCCGTCCTCCTTCCAGGAACTCAGTTCATTCATTCACGGCTTTCCAGCATTGTGCCAGAGCCGCGCTTGCCCAGCGATCCGCGGGCCAATGCCCCTCGGAAGACGCAGGGCATACTTCTGTATATAGAGTGCGCGCTGACCTGATTTTGTTTCACTGGTTCCGGAATTTTCCGACTGTTTTGGCGAGCAGACCGATGGCCTGCTGCAGCCGCCTGGTCTTCGTTTCTCGTTGCTTGGCGGAATCGATCCAAGCGATGTGCATGCGCCGGTATGATGGCGCAAGACTCTCGAAATAATTCCGCGCTGCTGGCCGGCTCCTGAGCGCTTGTTGGATGTACTGCGGGGCCTTCGACGGAGATGGCCTTGGCGCATCATAGCCTCGATCGGTTGGTGCACGCTCCAATCCTGGTTCGGCTCGAATAACCTGAATGTCTCCCGTTACTCCCTCGGAGTCACTACTCCTCGCTCCGGAGCAACGGCTTTTTCGTGTACTGCGCGGGCACGGACACGATGTGATCCGCCAGCTTCGCCTGGCCCTGTCGGCGACCCACGAGGCGAACGTAGCCGAGGTAGCTGCCACGATCCGCCTCGAGCGCCTTGATTTCCACTTCATTGTCAGGCGCTACCGCCCTGTGCCAGTCCAGCCAAAGTTGCCAGCCATCGGGCATGGTGTCGGCCAGGTCAATGTCCATGATGCCTGTCCGTTCCCAGTGCCTGCGCCACCAAGCCGCCGAATGCAGGCACCAGAGATCCTGGGTCCACCACGCGGCCAGATGATCGGGAACAGAGCCTTCGATTTCCCGCATCAGTCCAGCACCCGCAATTCCCACCGCGCCTCCAGGCTTCACGAACCGGGC
>JBGOUJ010000443.1:0-6575 GCA_041477005.1 Terriglobia bacterium
CAACCGGCGTGTCAACGCCAGCGCGAACAGGACGAACAGGAGGGGCGAAGTAGGGCTGCAAGGCTCCGTTTCTAACGTCCGGCGTCCTCCTGCGTCTATTGGGAATGGCGCCGATGTCCCTTCCTCGAGACCTCCGCTATGCCCTGCGCGCCCTGCGGCGCAGCCCCGGCTTCGCCTTCGCTGCCGTGCTCGTGCTGGCCCTCGGAATCGGCGCCAACACGGCCATTTTCACGGTCGTCGATGCCGTACTATTGCAGCCGCTTCCCTATGCCGAGCCGGGCCGTCTGGTTCGACTCTATGAACGCCTCGGGGGGAATCCCTACAATGTCGCCTCGGGGCCCAACTTCCTCGACTGGCAGCGTGAGGCGACAAGCTACCTCCAGATGGCCGCCTACGGCGACCAGGGCTTCAACCTTTCGGGAATCTTGCGGCGCTTGGCTTCGTGCTTTACTTCTCCCATCACCGGCAAGGCGCCCGTTCCGGTACCGATCACGAGCTGCCGGCATCTCCACGGTATCTTCTCTCGATGGACAGCGGCGTATGTCCGATCAATCAGTCCTTCCAAGCGCAACCGCCACTGGGAGGACCGCTTCCTCACGTTCGCGGAATGGGCCCATTCCTGCTCTCACTTTTATGTGCACCCCCGAGGCTCCGGCCCGAGAAGGTTCGGGTGTGCGACCATGAATCTTACCTCTCAAGAATTAGGGGCGGGGACCGGCCATGGGTGAGGTGCGGATTCGAAACAGCGAACCGGCAGATAGGGGCAAGCGCAGTGCCGGGAGGCGCCTGGCGGAGGCCTTGCTGGGGCCGGTGTTCAGACTGCTGCTGCTTATTCCCCTGGTGAGGCTTTCGAGGAGAAGGGCCTGGTGGAAATGGGTTCGGGGCGTTGGGTTCGTGGCTGGCGTTGGTCTTCTAATCGCGGGCCGCGCGCATCCGGCGGTGTGGGCGTCGGGCGTGGTCTTGGCGGCCCTGGCCATGGTGTTGGGGCCGCTCGAGGATCCGGATCGGATGCAGAAGCTCGCGGAAACGCTGGGGGCCCGGCACGTCATAAACGGCGGCACTCTGGCGCGCGGAAATTTGCGGTTGGCGGTGGGGTCGCCACTGCTGCTGTTGGTTACGCCGGAGGAGGTGCTGGTGGTGGCGGAGACAAAGCCGGACCAGGTGCGGGCACGATTTCGCCTGGTGGAGATCGAAGCGATTCTTGTGGAGGGGCAGGGCTACCGGCCGCACTATGTCAGCTTCGCCAAGGCGCCCCCCACGCGCGATGAGCGGGCTGACCGCGGGGCCACTTGCCGGCTGGAAGTGCGGTTTGCCGGGGAACCTTTGGAAGTCGAGTATCGAGGCGTTTTCGCGCTGCACCTGGCCGAGGTGGCGGCGCATACGCTCTACGAGTGCAAGCGGGTGCTCGCTCGAAGCCCTGCCGCGGCCCTATCGGTGATCGGATGAGAGACGAGGTCTGGAAGGACGAAGTACTGGTGCGGACTTTCTTGGCCGGGGTTCGCGGGGGCATCCCGTTTGCCGCCGAGCAAATCGACATCCTGCTGCGGGTCCTGGAAGCAGCGGGAAGGCCGGTCCGGTCCTTCGCCGATCTGGGGTGCGGGAGCGGCGTGCTGGCCCGGGCGGTCCTGGCAAAGTTTCCGCGAACGAGCGCGACGCTGGTGGATTTCTCCGCGCCGATGCTGCAGCGGGCGCGGGCTGGCCTGCGCGGCTATGGCTCGCGCGTGCATTTCGTGACGGCGGACTTGGGGAGCGCGAACTGGGTGGGGACCGTCGCCGGTCGAGCGCCGTTTGAGGCCGTGGTGTCGGGGTTCGCCATTCACCATCTGACGAACCGGCGGAAACGGGGGCTTTACGGGGAGATCTTCCAGTTGCTGAAGCCGGGGGGCCTGTTTGTGAACACGGAGCACGTCGCTTCCTCGACGCCGTGGGTGGAAGACCTCTGCAATCGGCTGGTAGTCGATTCGCTTTACCGGTTCCATCGAAGCCGGGGCTCGCCGAAGAGCCGGGCGCGGATCGAGGCGGAGTTCGTGCATCGGCCGGACAAAGCGGCCAACATTCTGGCCCCGCTGGAGCAGCAGTGCCGCTGGCTGCGCGAGTGGGGCTTCGAGGACGTAGACTGCTACTTCAAGGCGTTTGAGATCGCGGTATTTGGGGGGCGGCGGGGGAAGGGCTGAGGGCTTGGTGGCGGCGGAGGATTTCCAGGGTCTTGTCGATGGGCAGGGCTTCCACGGTGTGGCCGCCGGAGGTTGTGGTCGTGGCGCGGAAGAGAGAGTTGTAGACGGCCTCTTCGGTGGCCTCGATCACCGCGAGGAAGAGCGGCGAAATGGCGTCATTGGATACGAGCGGAGCCGCGGTGGCGCCCCCGGCGCGGGCGGTAGAAAAGGCGATGGCATAATCGCCGCTGCCGTTGGAGGCGGCCGAGCCGGTGCGGGCCAAACCCATCATCGCGCGGGCTGCCATGCGGCGAAGGTTGCGGGAGTCCACGGGGGCGTCGGTAGCGATGACGACGATGACGGAGCCATCGGCGGAGGCGCGCTGGGGAGCGCCGCCGAGCTCCCGGCCCACCGGAGCGCCCGCGATCGTGAGCTGACCGCCCAAGTTCGTCTGGACCAGGACGCCGACCGTATAGCCGCGTTCCGCTAACCGGCGGGAGGAGGTCCCGATGCCTCCTTTGAAGCCGAAAGCCACGGTCCCGGTTCCTGCGCCCACGGCGCCCTCCTCGACCAGTCCACCCTTCGCGTTTTGAATCGCAGCGAAAACTTCAGCCCGGCCCACGTGCCGGCCGCGAATATCGTTCAGGTAGCCGTCATTGGTCTCGGCAACGAGCGGATTGATCGACCGAACGTCTTCGTTGCCGGGCAGGGCCAGCATGTAGTCGATCAAAGCGTCGGCGACGCGTGGGACGTTGAGGGTGGAAGTCAGCAGGATAGGCGTTTCAATCTCGCCCAGCTCGTTGACCTGCGTCGAGCCGGCCAGCTTTCCAAAGGCATTGCCGACGAATACGGCGCCGGGCACTTTTTCCCGAAACAGGTTGCGCGTGTGCGGCAGGACGGCGGTAACCCCGGTGCGGATCGTGTCGCCCCGGATCAGCGTGGCATGGCCGACCGCCACCCCGGCCACGTCGGTAATGGCGTTCAGGGGGCCGGTCGGGAGGACGCCGGCGATCACGCCCAGGTCTCGGGCGCGGGGACGGGGTGAGGGCGGCGCGCCGGCGAGCATAGAAGCGAGCACCAACATCTCAGCGACGAATCGTGTCGGCCGCCAGGCCCCAAAAATCCTCCACATAAAACGAGGAGACCACGTTTCCAAATAGATAGCAGATAGACTTACAGGCGGGGATTTCGCCGTACAAGCGGCGGCCCCGCTCGAAGATCTTAGCAAAACTGCCGTCCTCGAGCACATTGCCGGCGATTTTCCGCAGCGGCTCGCAGGGATAAAAGACGTCGCCGTTGGGGTAGACGCGGGGAAACATCGTCGGATAGCAGTGAAATTCCCGGAATTCGAGCAGCGTGCGCAGCAGCTTGGGAGTGCCGTTGATGGGGGCTTTGCGCTCGGCCCGGAGGCGGACCAACTTGTCCAAGAAAGCCCGGTAGCGGGGATTGTGGAGCAGCGAGAAATCCGGGTGCAGGCCTTTCTGGGCGCTCTGGACCGAGAAGACGAATCCCTGCTCGGTGCAGTAGTCCAGGATGCGCTCCGCCTCGCCGATGTTCCATTCTTCCAGGACGCAACTGATGGTGATGGAGCGCGGGGGCAGAACCGACCGGGCCATTTGCAGGTTGGCCAGCACCTTTTGGACCACGCTCGACTTGGTCAGATGGCCGGTCGCGTCGGGCGTGACGGCGTCGAGGCTCACAATCAGGCCGCTCAGGTGATCCAGGACGGCTTTTTGGGCTTCGAGCAGGACGCCGTTGGTCACCAGGATGACATCCAGGAACTTGGCCTCGCGGCGGGCGGCGCGGACCAGCTCCGCGATATCGGGCCGGATGAGTGGTTCACCGCCGGTGAAAAGAATCGTGTCCACGCCGCGGCGGATGGCGTGGAGCACACGGATGCTCTTGGCCGTGTCGAGCTCCTCGCTGAAGACTTCGGGGTTCTTCTGGGTGCAGTAGCTGCAATCCAGGTTGCACTTATGGGTGGCATAGAAAACGGCGGAATAGGGGCGAACGACGCTGCTGCGCTTGATGCGGCGGATGTAGAGATTGCTGAAATAGGCGCGGAAGTTTTTGAGCACGAACGGGTAATAGCGAATCATCCCTTCGAGAAGGCGCTGTCGTTCGGATGCCATGGGAAACCTAGTGTACCTCGTAATCCAGCCCCGGGATTGTCGCCAGCCCGCCGCCGTCCACACCCCCATCCACTCCGCCCTCCAGTCCGCTGCCCCACTCCGCCCTCCAGAATGGATCGGCTGTCTTTACCATCTATTGGTCCCATCGTGGGCCATGCTGCCGCTTATATGGTGAATTGGACCGACACACAATACCGTAAGTTGGATCTTGTATGGGCCACTAGTGTTGGTATGCTTGGCCAAGGGGTCTCTTATGGTATTCGAGCTCGACCGGCAGAATGGGAAGCCGCTGTATTTGCAAATCAAGAACAGGATCGGCAAATTGATCGAAGAAGGGACGCTGGGGCCATCGGAACGACTGCCGGCCACGCGGGACCTGGCGCGGTCTCTGGCCGTGAATCGCCATACCGTGGTCAAGGCCTACGAGGAACTGGAGGTCGAGGGGAAGGTGCGCTCGGGAGTGGGGCAAGGCACCTTTGTCGCCGCCTTCGTGCGGCGCGCGCGCGGGGTGGCCGCCGACTCGTGCCGGGCGGCAGCGCCAGTGGATCGAGCGGATTTCGAGGGGCTCTGGGGGCGAAGCTCGCGAGCTCTCGAGCAGGGCGGCGTTGGGGAGCTGTTCTCTCACCTGCCGCAGCGGGGCGACGGGGTAACCGCCTTGACCTCCTGTTTGACGAGCATCGACTTCTTTCCGATGCGGGAGTTCCGCAACTGCGCTTACTATGCGCTGCAGAAGTACGGCGCAGAACTGCTCGACTTAGGGCCGACCCCAGGATTTGCGCCGTTCCTGGAGCATCTGCCGAAGCACCTGCTCCGGCATGGCCTCGACGTAGAGCCGAATCAGATCTTGATCACCTGCGGCACGCAGCAGGGCATCGACCTGGTGGCGCGCACGCTCGTGAACCCGGGCGATACGGTGATCACCGAGGAGCTGACCTATCCGGGCGCGATCAGCACGTTCCGTAGCCTGGGGGCCGAGCTGGTTGGCGTGCCCTTGGATGCCGAGGGCATGAAGGTGGAGGCGCTGGAGAAGCTTCTTTCCTGGAAGAAGCCGAAGCTGCTATACACCATTCCCACGTTTCAAAACCCGACCGGGACGACCATGAGCGTGGCTCGCCGGAAGAGGCTGCTGGAGCTGGCGGCGCTCCACCGGTTCCCCATCCTCGAAGATCAGTACGCGAACGATCTGCGGCTGGATGGAGCGGCCGCGCTGCCGCTGGCGGCGATGGACCGGCAGGGCTGGGTCATCGCCGTGGGCAGCCTGTCCAAGGTCTTGTTCCATGGGCTGCGGGTGGGGTGGATCCTCAGCCCGATCGATTCGATCCGGCGGCGCGTCGTGGCGCTGAAGCAGGCGGTGGATCTGCAGACGACGTACCTGGTGCAGGGCATCATCCTCGAGTTCATGCGGCGAGGGTACCTGGAGAAGTATCTGAAGCGCCGGCTGATCCAGTTGCGGGCGCGGCGCAACGCCATGCGACAGGCGATGAAAGAATACTTGCCGCCGCAAGCCTCGTGGTACGAGGTAGAGGGAGGGGTCTGCTACTGGGTGACGCTGCCTCCACCGCTGCGCGCCGATGAGGTGCTGCTCGAGGCGCGCAAGCGCGGGGTGGTGTTTGCACCCAAGAACGTGTTCCATGTCGGGTCCTCGGCCAACGATGGCATGCGTTGGGGCTTCACCGATCTGACCGAAGAGAGATCGCGGGCCGCGGTGCGCGTGATCGGGCAGATCCTGCGGAAAATGCTGGCCGCGGAGACCAGGCCGTTGACAGCAGCCCCGCAGACCGACTATCTCCGGGCGCCGGTCTAAGCGTGGTCTAAGTTCTAACTAGGCAAGGGCTTCGGTAGAGTCTGCTCGGAAGTTCAAGCATCTAAAGCCTCAAGCGCCATTACCCTTTTCGGATAGGAGCCAGAGCAGACCGAGGTCCTCTCCCACAACCTGGGCTACCGATGACACTCTTTCCCACTTTCTTTTCCCTTCCCCCTCAACCACTTCCCCGGGGCCCTCCCCCGAAACCCTTCCCCGCCACCGCTATCCTAAAGGTAGGAGGTCAAGCCCTGGTCGCCGCCCACTGCCTGCTGTCTCCATGCCCCACACCAAACCCCCCAATCACATCGACCTCAGCCAGGTCTTCCTCTACGTCCAGCGCGAGATGCTGGCCCGCCTCGCCTCCGGCGGAATCCTCGACCATCCCAACACCTCCGGCGCCGCCACCGAGCGCCGCTGGATCGAGCTGTTCAACCAATACCTGCCCAACCGCTACCGTGCCTCCAGCGCCTTCATCGTTGACGCCGA
>JBGOUJ010000444.1:0-6549 GCA_041477005.1 Terriglobia bacterium
GAGGTCCGGCAGCACGACCTTCATGGCTTCGACGCGGTCGGAGATCAGGTTGCGAATCTTGTAGACCCTCCCCATGCCGCCCGTGCCGAGCAACCCGATGACCTGGTAGTCCCCGACGGTGTCCCCGACGTTGAAGCTCATCCTTCGAATCAGTATAGCAGAGCACCAGCCCGGCTACGCTCGTAGCGACTTCGGGGCGCAATTTCCTCCGGATCAAGCGAAGGCGGCCAGAGCCGCGCTCTCACCGACCTCCTCACCGGGCCGGGCCGCTTCGCCACCATCGCGCCGGCGAGTGCCTTGCCGATCTTCAACGCCGGCCGCATCCGCGCCAACGTCCGCCTGACCGAAGCCCAGCAACGCGAGGCCCTTGTCACCTACGAAATGACGGTTCAAAATGCCTTCCATGAGGTCTCCAATGCCCTCATCGGCTACCGCAAGACGAGCGAGCAGCGGACCCAGCAGGAGCTCCTGGTGAAAGCACTCCGGGAGACCGACCGCCTCTCCCGGCTCCGCTATCAAGGCGGTCTCGCCAGCTACCTGCAAGTGCTGGACGCCGAGCGAAATCTCTTCCAGGCCGAATTGCTCCTCGCCCAGTTGCGCCGCGAAGAGCTCCTGGCCGTCGTCCAGCTATATCGCGCCTTAGGAGGCGGATGGCAGTAGGGGCCTGGAGGGATACGATGATTCGAACGGCAGTGATGTTTCAAGTCGAAGAGGTCCGGTCCCCTCAGCACCTGCTACCGGACCGGCGCCCCGAAAGATACTCCATACAGTGGCGCGCGCCGCCCGCTCCCCGAGGCCGCCGCCTGTGCGGGACGCATCACCTAGCCTGCCGCCGGTGACGCGTGTCGGTCGCCCGCACACCGCAGGAAGCCGGGGTGTGACGGAGCAGGTGGGCGTGGGCAGCAGGATCTCGGTAGATGCTGCCGCGAGGTCCCCTGATCAACTCCGCATTTCTAAAGTCCCGTGCCAAGTCATTATCGAAGCTGGCCAGCGTGCGGGCGCCGGTCACAATCGCCAAGCTCAGCACGTGGTGGTCGTTCGACTGGCACCGCCCGTCGGAGCGTAAGCGGTCTTCTTCCTGCTGAAGGCGGCCTGCGTCAGCAGGTCTGAGTCTGCCTGCCCGGTTCAATTCCCTGAGGAGGCGCCGCACAGCATCGAGCTGCACCAATTCCTTCATGAGGGCGCCGGCGGCGACCAAGCGGGGATTTCCCTTCTGACCGAGAAGCCAGTTTCTGAGTGGGCTCGGTCGAGCGAGAAATCTGCCTGCAGCATCCGCGTCGACGATGAGGCACACGGCTAGATGTCCAGAAGATCTCGTTCTTCGTTCAGGAAGAACTGGCGGTAGCCCACCGGAGGATTCGCAATACTGCCATCTTTCTCTAGTTCAAGGTTGTGGATCATCGCTCCGTGTTTCTGCCGTTCGAAGTAAAGAAGAGAGACGTCCTCGGGGCGGAGCGTTCCACGACGAACCTCCATGCGGACACGGTCAACGAGGTAGTCGCTGTGAGTCTCGACGACAAAGCGCCCTCTCTTGCCGGCTTGGCGCGCGAAAAAGCTCCCTAGTTCCGCCTGTGCTTTGGGATGAAGATGAACCTCGGGCTGCTGGAGCAAGAAGACCTCTTTGCCGGCGGGGCGCTGGATGATGTCCACCAGAATGGGGAGAGCCTGACTCACTCCGTAGCCAACGTCAACCAGGTTGAACGTCGGACCGCCACTCTTGACTCCGATTTGGAAAGGATCGCTTTCCTTTTTCCCCTTACTGATGACTTGGATGTCCTCGAAGAGGCCCGAGTTGCGGCCGAATTCCTTCAGAGGGTACTTCAGCCTAGCCCATTGCGCACTAGGCGCGGAACGTGACAAGCGGGCCAGAAGCATAGGAACGTGCGACCCCTCAGGTTTCGCCTCCGGGCTGACAGGGTCATAGGTTCGTTGGGGGCTGGTATGGATCGGTGCGAAAGCGTAGGTGTGTCGGCCAAATTCATTACGGGCTGACTCCCAGGCCCATCTTAGGCAGTTCAGGTCAGACTGAGAGAACACGGCCTTGACGGCTTTGATCCCCGCGAAATCAGGCCAATACCTCAAGTGCATTCGAAGGAAGTCCAAAGCTTGGAACGCCCTCACGCCGGGTACATCTTGCCTCCCTCGGGGGCTCTCCAACAGCCATGAGACTGCATCCCGCCTACCATTGAGCTTCACCCGAAAAAGCACGCTTCCTGCAGTCAGTTGCCACACGTGGAGCGAGGGCTGACCATCCCTGGACACAAATTCCGCCCGGATTGAGCCCCTGTCGGAATCCTCGGCGACGCTGGCTGTGACGGAGAAGGACTTGGCGCGCCCGCCTCGTCCGCCGCGGTAAGAGGCAATCTGATCGTATGCGCCGAGCAAGAAGGGTGGTTCGTTAAAGGGGAGCTCCTGACCGAAGCCCTTGGTGATTGAGGACGCGATTTGGTACAAGGCTAGGAAGGTGGACTTTCCCGAGCTGTTCTCGCCGACAAGGAGCGTCAGGGGCCGGATCGCCGCCTCCTGAGCCGCGGGGAAACAGCGGATTCCCTCAAACTGCAGCCGCGCAATCATCGCTAAGCTCAGCATACCGCAAGGGATTGGCGATCCCCTTCCTGATGCTCTGCGCAAGGAGGGATGCATCTGCTTAGTGCCCGGCCTCGGGGCCGGGCAGAGTGCCGCGCCGCGAAGCGGCGCATCCTTGATTTTTGTTTTGCCTTTTGCAATTTGCCTTTTGCCTTGGTTTTTTCCATACGGGGAGAGGGGCGCACCCGGACGAGGGCCTCCTCATTGCCCAGGCGTATAATGGGCCCGAGGACCGGTAAGTGGCCTGGTATATCTGGTGCTCGGTGATTGCCGTGGCTTCGGCCATGATCGGGGTGCATTGGGATATTTCGTGGCACCGGTCGATCGGGCGGGACACGTTCTGGACGCCGGCCCACATCGCCATCTATCTTTGCGGGGTGCTCTCGGGCATCTCCTGCGGTTACCTGATTCTCTCCACCACCTTCACTAACCACTCGCCGGCGAGGGAATCGTCGGTCGAGATTTGGAAATTCCGGGCGCCGCTGGGCGCTTTCATCGCCGCCTGGGGCGGCATCGCCATGCTGGTATCGGCGCCGTTTGACGATTGGTGGCACAGCGCCTACGGCCTCGACGTGAAGATCCTCAGCCCGCCGCACGTGGTGCTGGCCGCCGGGATGATTACCGTCGAGATCGGAGCGCTGATCCTCATCCTGGGCGCGATGAACCGCGCCAAGGGAGAGTTGCGCCGGCGGCTCGAGTGGCTGTTCCTCTATGTGGGAGGCATGATCCTGGTCGCCCTGCTGGTGGTGCTGATGGAGTATACCTTCCGCGTCTACCTTCACAGCGCCCGGTTCTACCTGGCGATCGCGCTGACCGCCCCGGTCGTTCTGGCCGGCGTGGCGCGGGCCTCCGGGCGGCGCTGGGGAGCGACCACGGTCGCAGCGATCTACACGGTTTTTCTGCTGGGTTTCCAGTGGATCCTGCCGCTGTTTCCGGCCGAGCCGAAGCTGGGCCCGGTGTACCAGAAGGTTACCCACTTCGTTCCGCCGGAGTTTCCCCTGCTGCTGATCGTTCCCGCCGTGGCGCTGGACCTGTTGCGTAACAAGATGGGCGGACGGAAGGCGTGGCTCGAAGCACTGCTGGCCGGGACGGCGTTTCTCGCGGTGTTCCTGGCCGTGGAGTGGCCGTTTGCCAACTTCCTGATGTCGCCGGCCGCCCGCAACCGCTTCTTCGGCGCCCACTACTTCGATTACAACCTTCCTTCTACCTCTTATTACGTCCGTTACCTCTTCTTCCCGCTCGAAAAGGCCCCCGGTGAGTTCGGACGAATTCTGGCCGAGGCCTTTCTCGGGGCGATCCTGAGCGTCCGCGCCGGCCTGGCCTGGGGAGGCTGGATGCGGCGGATCGAGCGGTGACCGCACGGGTGAAATCGCCGGGCCCACCGGGCGCCCCCGCTGCAACCCGATTCCTTCTTCTTTTCCTGGGGCTGGCTGGCATCTGCCCGGCTCATGTGGGCAGCCCGGACGTTTTCTTTGATGGCGCGGCCGGGCCGTACCGTCTCTTCGTGACCGTCCGGCCGCCGGCGGTCATACCGGGCCTCGCCGAAATCGAGATTCGCAGCGCGTCGGATGACGTGCGCGAGATGCGGATCGCGCCGCTGCCGCTCAGCGGGCCCGGGGCCAAGTTCGCGCCGACCCCTGACGTGGCCCGGCGCTCCAAACAGGATCCGCAGTTCTTCACCGGCACGCTGTGGCTGATGGGGCGCGGCTCCTGGCAAGTAAAGGTCCTCGTGGAGGGCGGGCGGGGCAAGGCCGAGATCTCGGTGCCGGTTCCCGCCCTGGCCCTGCGGACCAAGACCATGCAAAAGGCCCTCGGCGCCCTGCTCTTCGCGCTGATGGTTTTCCTGGCCATCGGGGCGGTAAGCATCGTCGGGGCCAGCGCGCGGGAAGCGCAGCTTCCCGCCGGCCAAGAACCGGCGCCGGCCGACCTGCGGCGCGGCCGCCTGCTGATGGCGGTTACCGCCGGAGTAGTTCTGGCCGCCCTCTATCTGGGAAACGAGTGGTGGGACGCGGAAGCGGCCGCCTACGCGGGCTTTCTCTACCAGCCGCCGCTGATGTCGGTAACGGCCGATGCCGGCGGGCGGCTCGAGCTGCGCCTCGCGGCGCGGCGATTCCAGCGAATGGACAATCTGATTCCCGATCACGACCACTTGATGCACCTGTTCGTGATCCGGCTGCCGGAGATGGAGCGCTTCTGGCATTTGCACCCCGATCAGATCGACAGCGGCGTTTTCGCGCAGGACCTGCCGGCCATGCCCGCCGGGCGCTATCATCTCTTCGCCGACATCGTTCACGCGACCGGCCTCGCCGAAACGGCGGTCGCCGAAGTGGATCTGCCCGACATTGCCGGCCGCGGACTCGAGGGCGACGACGCGGGCTGCATGGGGCCGCCGCTCTCGGCGCCGGATCGAGACCGCAACTCCGCTGCACTGCTGGACGGCGGCCGCATGACCTGGGAGCGTGACGCCGCCCCCCTCCAGTCCAAGCGCGCCACGTGGTTCCGGTTTCGCGTCGAGAATGCGAACGGAAAGCCGGCTGACGATCTGGAGCTCTACATGGGCATGCCCGGCCACGCTGTCTTCGTGCGACGGGACCTCGCCGTGTTCGCCCACGTTCATCCTTCGGGTTCGGCGCCGATGGCTGCCGTCAGCCTGGCGAACCAATCCGATCCGCACGCCGCCCACGACGACAAGGGCGCTTTGCCGCCGGTCGTGTCGTTTCCTTACGGGTTTCCGCAGCCGGGAGATTACCGGATTTTCGTGCAGATCAAGCGCGCGGGACGAGTCGACACCGGCGTCTTCGACGCGCGCGTGGAAAGATAGCGGCGCAGGCAGGGGGCTTATCCCAAAGCCGAAATACCCTTGCAATAGCGAATGCTGCGCTCGAGAGCGGATCGCTCCTCTTCCACCAGGAAGGCTTTGTAGGCGGGGGTGTCGGGCTGGATCCCGAGTGGCTCGGGCGGATAATGGGGCGAGCCTTGCTTGGCGAGGCGGAGAAAGCGCGCCAACTCCGAGGCGGGCGTGCCGCGATAGACGTCCCAGAAAGAAGGCTCGAGGTAAGGGTGAAAGCGGGGCTGGTGGGTGATGATGATTTCGAGCGAGAGCGGCTTGCCGGGGCAAAGCTCGTCGTAGCGCTTCACCCAGCGGTCGATGCCGACGGTCCCCTCGCCCATGGCCGTCCATTGCACGGCGATCCCGCGCGGCTCCTCCCACACGGCGCTGTCGCGGACGTGCGTGGTGAGAACGTAAGGGGCGAGGGTCTCGAGCGTGAAGTGAGGATCCTCGATGGCCCAAACCGGATTGCCCGAATCGAGACAAGAACCGGCGAAATCGCGGCCCGCTTCCTCGATGAGCGTTCTCATCTCGCGCGCCTGCAAGTCGCCGGCGTGGTTCTCGACGGCGATCTTGATCCCGGCGTCGAGCGCCCGGCTGCGAACGTGGCGCAGGACCTGGACGGCACTTTCGATGTGGGCCTCGATGCCGGGCGGCGGTGTCCGGTCGCGCCAATCGCCGAGGTAGACCCGCACGAGCGGCGAGCCGACCAGCTTTGCCACGCTGAAAAACCGGACCAACTGGTCTTCCGCGGCGCCGCCGGCGGCGACGAACCGCTTCGAGCTGGGACAAATGCAGCCGAGGCCGGCCTCGATCTCGAGGCCCAGCTCGTCGGCGCGCGCTTTGACTTTTCTTAAGTGCGCCTCATCCAGCCCCCCGAAAAATCGCGGCTCGGAAAAATGCACTACCTTCACTCCCTGCCGCGCGGCATAGTCGAGGAACTGGAAAGCGTTCCATCCCTGGGAGCGAATGCTGAACAGATCGATGCCCAGGCGCATGGCTCTCAGTGGTGCTCGTGCTGGTGCTCGTGCGGAAGCCCGTGTTGCGTGACGACGGCGCAGCCGCTGCCCGAGATTTCACACAGGGCGTGCTCGAACTGGACGGTCGTGTGGGTGATGTGGAAGCGCTGCGCC
>JBGOUJ010000445.1:0-6543 GCA_041477005.1 Terriglobia bacterium
CCGGCCCGCGAATTCGTCCACGTTCTTCTTTCGCCTTTCCTTTACCTGTGGTATCCTGGAGCGGTATCCAAGCGAGATAGAAGCTAGAGAGAAAGAGAGCAAAGAACCACCGAATGCCACTGGCGAGAGAAGCGAAGCTGGGCATCATCACCAAGTACCGCACCCACGGCAAAGACACCGGCTCCCCTGAAGTGCAGGTTGCGCTGCTAAGCGAGCGCATTCTGCAACTGACGGAACACTTTAAGACGCACAAAAGCGACCACGGGTCCCGCCGCGGCCTGTTGACACTGGTGAGCAAGCGACGCCGCTTGCTGACCTACTTGAAGGCGCACGACGCCGAACGGTATAAGGCCTTGGTCCAGAATCTGGGAATTCGCCGCTAGCATTCCGTGCAATCGGTTCGGACCCTGGGAATTGGCAAGGCGACGGTCGCTGGACCGGTCGCCGCGTTGTTTGGTTGAAACCTAAGCCCGCCTCTTCGCGAACCGCTTCCGTTTCGCAGATACCAATCCTTAGAAGCGAGTTGTGGCCCTTTTGGGGCCGGGCCTCAAAGATCCGGCCGGCCGGCTCGCAGGAGAAAACATTACATGATTCACACAATACAAATAGAGATCGGTGGGCGCACACTGACACTCGAGACGGGAAGGGTGGCCAGGCAGGCCGGGGGCGCCGTGCTGGTCCGCTCGGGAGACTCGGCGCTGCTGGTGACCGCCACCTCCGCCCAGGAGCCCCGCGAAGGAATCGACTTTTTCCCTCTGACGGTGGATTACCGCGAGTACACCTACGCCGCCGGGCGCATCCCGGGCGGCTACATCAAGCGCGAAGGCCGGCCCAGCGAGAAGGAAATCATCACTTGCCGGCTGATCGATCGCCCCGTCCGGCCGCTGTTCCCCGATGGCTTCAAGTGCGAGACCCAGATCATCGCCATGGTCTTGTCGGCCGATCCGGAGTTTGACCCGAGCGTGCTCAGCCTCGTCGGGGCCTCGGCCGCCATAGCCATCTCCGACATCCCGTTCCTGCACGTCATCGGCGCGGTGCGGGTCGGCCTGGTGAACGGTGAGCTGGTTGCTCTTCCCAGTTACGCCGCCCTGAAAGACTCCCCGCTCAACATCGTGGTCGCCGCGGCCGACGAAGGCATCGTGATGGTGGAGGCCGGCGCCAAGGAAGTGGACGAAGCCAAAATGATCGAGGCCATCCAGTTCGGCCACGAGCAGTGCAAGAAGGTTGTGGCCGCCATCAACGAGCTGGCATCCAAGGCTGGCAAGCCCAAGCGCGCCGTGACGCCCCCGGTCCTGGACCCGGTCCTCTCGGCCGAGATCGAAAAGAAGCACGGCGAAGCCCTGCATGATGCCCTGGACACCGCGAAATACTCCAAGCAGGAGAGCCATGACCGGGTCCGCCAAATCAAGCATCAAATTCTGGACGGCCTCAAGGACCAGGAGGAGAAGGTCCGCGAGGCGAAGCGGATCTTCGAGGCCATGCAGGAGAAGATCTTCCGGCAGGACGTCATCGAGCGGCACCGCCGGCCCGATGCCCGCGGCTTCGATCAGATCCGGTCCATCACCTGCGAGGTGGGTGTGTTGCCCCGGACCCACGGCTCGTCGCTCTTTACCCGAGGCGAAACCCAGGCCCTGGTCACCGCGACTCTCGGGACCAAGGACGACGCCCAGCGCCAGGAACTCCTGGAGGCGGCGGAGAGCTTCAAGCGCTTCATGTTGAACTATAATTTTCCGCCGTTCTCAGTCGGCGAAGTTGGATTTCTGCGCGGCCCCGGCCGGCGGGAAATAGGTCACGGCATGCTTGCCGAGAGATCGCTGTCAGCGGTGATGCCGCCCGAAGAGGCTTTCCCCTATACCATCCGGGTGGTCAGCGACATCCTGGAATCGAACGGCTCCAGCTCTATGGCCACGGTCTGCGGCGCCACCCTGACCCTGATGGATGCCGGTGTTCCCATCAAGGCCCCGGTAGCCGGCATTGCCATGGGCCTGGTGAAGGAGGGCGAGAAGTTTGCCATCCTGACGGACATTGCGGGCGCTGAAGACCACTACGGCGATATGGACTTCAAGGTGGCCGGCACCCAAGACGGCATCACCGGCCTGCAGATGGACATCAAGACGCCGAACGTTTCGATGGCGATCCTGGAGAAGGCGCTGGCTCAGGCGCGGGCCGCCCGGCTGCAGATCCTGGACAAGATGGCGCAGACCATCGCCGAGCCGCGGGACAAGGTTTCGCCTTACGCGCCGCGCATCTACACCATGAACATCGCGACCTCCAAGATCCGCGACGTCATCGGGCCCGGCGGCAAGGTGATCCGCGGGATCATCGAGCAGACCGGGGTGAAGATCGATGTGAGCGACGACGGCACGATCCAGATCGCTTCGGCCGACGAAGCCTCCGCCAACAAGGCCATGCAGATGATCGGCGACATCACCGCGGTGGCCGAGGTGGGCAAGACCTACCTGGGCAAAGTGGTGAGGCTGGTTGATTTCGGGGCGTTCGTCGAGATCTTCCCCGGCACCGACGGGCTGCTGCACATCAGCGAGGTGGCCGAGCACCGCATCCGCGACGTCCGCGACGAGCTGAAGGAAGGCGATCAGATCCTGGTCAAGGTCCTGGCGCTCGAAGGCAACAAGATCAAGCTCAGCCGCAAGGCCGTTCTGCGTGAGCAGCGCGAGAAGAAGAAGCAGACAGACGTCCCGACCACCCCCGTGTAGTTGCGCGGCGGGCACTTTCCGGAGCAGCTCGTTCCGTGCCCGCCAGCGTACTCGTGTGGTTGTGGCCTGTGAGGGCTTCAGCCCACGGACCAGCGGTCTTCCCCGCCTGGGCTTTTCTTCCCCGCCGGGGCTTTAATGTTTTATTTTTTCGGAGGTGATGGCGGAGGTGGTCGTGGCGGAGGGGGCGGCTTCGGTCACTTCACGCGCGGCCAGTCCTTAAACTCATCCGGCAAATTCATGCGGCCACAGACTGGTACCGATCATTCACGAACTCGAACCACTTCTGGATGAGATCGGGTTCGTAGGGAGCGTCGGTGGTCCCTTTCTCCGAGACCTCCCTGGCGCGCTTGAGAAGCTCCCCTAAACTTTGCTCCGCATCCTGATCGTACCAATGGTTCCAGAGGCGCTCATAGTCGGAACAGAGATGGTTCCACTCGTAAT
Source organism: Terriglobia bacterium (assembly GCA_041477005.1). Taxonomy (GTDB): domain Bacteria; phylum Acidobacteriota; class Terriglobia; order Bryobacterales; family JACQDG01; genus JBGOUJ01. The sequence continues at coordinate 3,156 of JBGOUJ010000445.1, forward strand.
GCAGCTTCGCCATGTTGACTGCGCGCTTGTCCAGCCCCACGGCAATCGAGTACGCCGTCAGAAAGGCCGTCACGGCAGACAGTACCAACGGGATCCAGCCCGGAGCCTTCGCGCCAAGCGTAGCAGCGACGCCGGAGGAAAGCATCAGTGACAGACCCGTGATGAGCTGCTTCTGCTTGCTGTAGCGTGCAACGAGTTCTCCAAAATAATACGAGCGCACCTCAGCCTCGATCATCTTCTGCCAAACCCGATTTGTCTGACCTTCGGTCAGCACTGGCACGCCTCCTCGTTTTTCCTCCAGCGTCCCATATTTACGGTTCCCGGTCAAAACCACCGCGCCGCGTCGTGAGGATCTTGCGGGGTGCTAGAATTCCAACCAGGCTGGCTTTTTACAAGGAGCGCCCATGTCGGACAACACGGCAAGCGGAAATGGAAGTACCCGGCGAGCTTTCGTTCAGGCGGGCACGGCTGCGGCGGCGGGGCTTGGTGTCTCCAATCGCGCGATGGCCCGCCCTGCGGTCGAGACCCTCGCCATTTCCGGCGGCCCTAAAACCGTCAGCGTTCCGGCCACGCGGCAGGCGGAGATATTCAAGTGGCCCCGGTATGGCGAGGAGGAGAAGAGGATCGTCGTCGAGTTGCTGGAGAACAACAAGTCCTACCAGGAGATCCCGCTCCTTGAAAGGGAGATAAAAGAACATCTTGGCGCGCCCTATGTCAAGGCGCATATCAACGGAACTAGCGCCCTGATGTCGATGTTTTTCGCCATCGACTTGCCGGCCGGCAGCGAAATCATGGCGCCGTCGTACACCGCTTCCGCCACGATCGTGCCGATGCGCTTCTTCGGTTACGTGCCGATATTTGTGGACATCGACCCCCGCACCGCCTGCTTCGATCTCGAATACGCTGCCCGCCATCTCACCACCCGGACTCGCGCTCTGGTGCCGATGCATACGCGGGGATTGCCTTGCGACATGGACCACATCTGCGCCTTCGCCAAGCAGCATGGCCTGCTCGTGCTGGAAGACGCCGCCCAGGCCCAGGGCGCTTCGCTCCAAGGCAAGCAGATGGGGATGTGGGGGGAGATCGGCGTATTCAGCTTCCAGGCCAGCAAGCTGCTGCCCACCATCGAGGGCGGCATGGGAATTTATCAGAACCGCGAACATTACGAACGGGCCACGGCGTTTGGAAACTACGACCTGCCGGCCGGCTTCCCTCCCGAGAGCCGCTATCGCCAGTACCAGGAAACCGGTTTCGGACCGAAGTTCCGCATCCATCCGCTGGCGGCGGCAATCGCGCGAAAACAGCTCAAGGTGATGGACAGCCGGAACGCATTCATAGACGCGCAAATGCGAAGCCTGAACGGCCGGCTGGTCGAGCTGCCCGGCTTAGCGGCGCAGTATTGCCGGCCCGACGCCAAACGCGTCTATTGGGCGGGCAACGTGCTTTTCCTCGATGAAGCCAAGGCCGGCTGCCCCAAGGAGACGCTCGTTAAGGCGCTGCGGGCCGAGGGAGTTCGGATCGGCTCCGGCGCCTATCCCGAGCAGCATAAATTCGCGATCTACTCGGAAGCGAAATGGTGGCACCACAAGCCCGAGGTCCCTGAATCCCTCCCCGGCTGCGCTCAGGTGAACCGAACGTCGGTGAGCTTGCCGCTGTTTTATGAGGAGGCTTCGGAGCTGATCGATCAATACGTGAAAGCGTTCGAAAAAGTATGGGCCAGGCGGTCGCAACTGGCGAAGGCGTAATGCCGTCGCGTCGGGCTCTGTGGCTATCCGGCGCAGTGGTTTTGGCAGCGATCGGCCTGCTCGCCACCGACCGCCCCATCATTCTCCACGTCACGCCGGTCCCCGGCCTGAGTTTTGCGCATCGGAACTCTCCCACCACGCAGAAGTATTTGATAGAAACCATGGGCGGCGGAGTTGCCCTGCTCGATTACAACAACGACGGCCTGCTCGATATTTTTCTCGTAAACAGCGGCCGCCTGGAGGATCCGGTCAAGATGCCGGCCCGGTTCTCGCGCGGCGATCCCGCCTACTGGAACCGCCTCTACCGCCAGAACCGCGACGGGACCTTTACCGACGTCACCGAGCGGGCGGGGCTTGCCCGCGCGGGCGAAGCCAACTACGGCATGGGCGTCGCCACCGGCGATTATGATAACGACGGATTCACCGATGTCTACGTCACCAGTTACGGCCGCAATGTGCTCTATCACAACAATGGCGACGGCACATTCACCGACGTGACGGCGCGGGCGGGGGTCGGGGGCGGCGGCTGGTCGGCGTCCGCCGGATTTTTCGATTACGATGGCGACGGCAAACTCGATCTGTTTGTCACGCGGTATCTCGATTGGGATATAGGGCGCAATATCCTCTGCGGGTCGCTCTTCCGCCTCTACTGCCGGCCGGACAAGTTCGGCGGGGTGGCGAGTATCCTCTATCACAACGAGGGCCACGGCGCCTTCCGCGATGTGAGCCGCGAATCGGGAATTGCAGCGGTGAAGGGGAAGTCTCTCGGCGTGGCTTTCAACGATTACGATAACGACGGCCTGCCCGACGTCTTCGTCGCCAACGACGGCATGGAGCAGTTCCTGTGGCGTAACAACGGCGACGGGACGTTCACCAATCGGGCGCTCGAGGCGGGGGTGGCGCTTTCCGACGATGGAAAGGCCTACTCCGGAATGGGCGTGGATTTTGCCGACTACGACAACGACGGCCGGCCGGATCTGGTGGTGACCGACTTGGCCACGGAAGTGTACGCGCTCTATCACAACGAGGGGAAGGGGCTGTTTCGCTATACCAGTCTCCCCACGGGCCTCGGGGCGCTCAGCTCGCGAAGCTCCGGCTGGGGCGTCGGCTGGCGCGACTTCGACAATGACGGTTGGAAGGACCTGTTTGCGGCGCAGGGCCACGTCACGGATAATATCGACCGGTTGGATCCGGGCTTGCGCTATAAAGAGGTTCCGCTGCTGGCGAGAAACGTCGGAGGAAAACTCGAGCGGGTCGAGATCGAAGGCATCAGCGCGGTCGCTGGACGCGGCGCTGCTTTTGGCGACCTGGATGGCAATGGCTTCATCGATGTAGTCATGACAGTTCTGGGCGACCGGCCGGTGATTTTTCGGAATGCAGGCAATGGGAACCATTGGCTGATCGTTTCTCTGGTTGGGTCGCGCAGCAATCGCGACGGCTTTGGCGCCAAGGTGACGGTCAACGGGCAATCGGGCTACGGGACATCCGCCGGGAGTTATCTCTCGGCGAACGATAAGCGGCTGCACTTCGGGTTGGGGCGGGCGCGCGAAGCCCGAGTCGAGGTCCGATGGCCGAGTGGAAGGGCGCAGGTGCTGGAGCGCGTTTCCGCAGACCGGGTCCTCACGGTCAAGGAGCCATAATGC
>JBGOUJ010000446.1:0-6516 GCA_041477005.1 Terriglobia bacterium
CCGATCCCGCCTGGGTGAAGCGAAAAATGTTGTCAATGAAGATGAGCACATCTCGGCCTTCGACATCGCGGAAGTATTCAGCCACGGTTAGAGCCGTCAAGCCAACGCGCAGCCGAGCGCCTGGGGGTTCGGTCATCTGGCCGTAGATCAAGGCGACTTTCGACTTCCGCCAGTCGTGCGGGTCGAGCACGCCGCCCTCTTGCATTTCGATCCACAGGTCATTGCCCTCGCGCGTCCGCTCACCCACGCCGGCAAAAACGGAGACGCCGCCGTGTTTCATGGCGATGTTGTGGATCAGCTCCATGATGATGACGGTCTTCCCAACGCCCGCGCCGCCAAACAGGCCGATCTTGCCGCCGCGCAGGTAAGGCTCGAGCAGGTCGATGACCTTGATGCCGGTCTCGAACATCTGCAGCTCGGTCGCCTGGTCCTCAAAGGAAGGCGCCGGCCGATGGATCGGATAGCGCTTCTCGGTAAGGACCGGCCCCATCCCGTCTACCGGCTCGCCGATGACGTTGAGCACGCGCCCCAGCGTCTGCTTGCCCACCGGCACCGAGATCGGTTCGCCCAAGTCTTCCGCCTTCATGCCGCGAACCAGGCCTTCGGTCGGCTGCATGGAGATGGTGCGCACGCGACCTTCGCCGAGATGCTGCTGCACCTCGACCACGATGTCCACCGGCGTGGGCACTTTGAAACCCTCGCTGGTGATGCGGAGGGCATGGTAGATCAGGGGCAGATGCCCCTCGGAGAACTGGACGTCGACGGCCGGGCCGGCGACCTGAACCACTTTCCCGATTCTCCCGTTGCTGGCTGGTGTCATAGCGATTCCTTACTCGATGGCGGCGGCCCCGCTCACCACCTCGATGATCTCCCTGGTGATGCTGGCCTGCCGCACGCGGTTCATGTAAAGCGTCAGCTTGTCGATCATCTCGGCGGCGTTGGAAGTGGCCGAGTCCATAGCCGTCATCCGGGCGGCGTTCTCGGCGGCGGCGCTTTCGAGCATCGCCCGGTAGACCTGGACCTCCACATACCGGGGCAGCAGCTTGCCCAGGATCTGCGCCGGGGGCTCCTCGTAGATGTAGTCGACGGCGGAGCCTTCGTGGGCTTTCGGCGGCTCGAGCGGCAGGATCCGGTCCACCACCAGCTTCTGCGAGAGTATCGACTTGAATTCGTTATAGAGCAGATAGACGGCGTCGGTCTCACCGGAAGAAAAGCGCTGGATGGCCTTCTGGGCGATGGAGCGGGCGACGCCGATGTCCACCTTGGCAAAGACGTTGACGTGCTCGCCGGATATGGGAACGCTGCGGCGGCGGTAGAAGTCCCGGCCTTTGCGCCCGATCAGCTCCAGCTCGACCCGCACGGCGGAGTGTTCGACCAGGAATGTCTGGGAAGCCCGGATCAGGTTGGTATTGAAGGCGCCGCAAAGGCCCCGGTCACCGGTGAGCAGCAGCAGAAGGATGCGGCCCTCCGGGCGCCGGGCCAACAATGGATGCCCCCCGCCGTCCCCCGTCACCGGCGTGCGGGCCACCACGTCGGCCAGCATCTCGCGGATCAGCCCGGCGTACGGACGGGCGGCAAACACCCGATCCTGCGCGCGCCGCAGCTTCGCCGCCGAGACCATCTTCATGGCCTTGGTGATCTGCTGCGTGCTACGCACCGACCGGATGCGCCGCCGGATGTCGATTAGACTCGGCATACAGGAACAGCCGTCAGGAAACAGCCGTCAGGAAACAGCCGTCAGAGAAACAGCCGTCAGCAAACCCTCGCTCGAAGACCGGTTGCTGAAGGCCGAAAGCTGACTGCTGACAACTCCTCACTTTACCTCTCAGCTATCAGCAACCCTCGCTCGAGGGCTGGCTGCTGAAGGCTGACTGCTGACAACTCCTCGCTTTAGCTCTCAGCTTCAGCAACCCGCGCTTCAAGGGCCGGTTGCTGAAAGCTGATAGCTGACAGCTTCCCTCTCACGGCTTCCTTCTGACGGAGTCCGTCAGTCGGCCGCCGCTTTCCGGCGGTCGGCCAGGAACCGTTGCTTGAATTCGGTGAGCGCGCCGCTGAGCTCCTCGCGCAGCGCGCCGTCAAGCTGCTTCTGCGTGGCGATCTTCTTCAGCACTTCGGGACGGGCATTTTCCAGGAAGTGGTAAAGCTCGACCTCGAAGGGCCGGCACTGCTCGACCTCCAGGTCGTCGAGGATGCCGTTGGCGCCGGCAAAGATGATCGCGATCTGTTTTTCCACCGGTAGCGGCGAATACTGGTCCTGCTTCAGGATCTCCACCATGCGCCGCCCGCGGTTGAGCTGGGCCTGGGAAGACTTGTCCAGCTCGGAGCCGAACTGGGCGAAAGCGGCCAGCTCGCGGTATTGCGCCAGGTCCAGCCGCAGGCTGCCGGCGATCTGCTTCATCGCCTTGATCTGGGCGTTGCCGCCCACGCGGCTCACCGAGATGCCCACGTTAATGGCCGGGCGGATATTGCTGTGAAACAGGTCGGATTCGAGATAAATCTGGCCGTCGGTGATCGAGATGACGTTGGTCGGGATGTAGGCCGAAACGTCGCCCGCCTGGGTCTCGATGATGGGCAGAGCGGTCAGGGAGCCGCCGCCCTTTTCGTCGTTCAGCTTGGCGGCGCGCTCCAACAGCCGGCTGTGCAGGTAGAAGACGTCGCCGGGAAAAGCCTCGCGGCCCGGCGGCCGGCGCAGCAGCAACGAGATCTCGCGGTAGGCGGCGGCGTGCTTCGAAAGATCGTCGTAAATGCACAGGGCGTGGCGGCCGCGGTCGCGGAAGTATTCGCCGATGGCGCAGCCCGAATAGGGGGCGATGAACTGCATCGGGGCCGGGTCTGACGCCGAAGCCACCACCACGATGGTGTACTCCATCGCGCCGTAATCTTCCAGGGTCTTGACAACCTGCGCGACCGTCGACCGCTTCTGGCCGACGGCGACGTAGACGCAGATCATGTCGCCGCCCTTCTGGTTGATGATGGCGTCGAGGGCGATGGCCGTCTTGCCGGTCTGGCGGTCGCCGATGATTAGCTCGCGCTGCCCACGGCCGATCGGGATCATGGCGTCCACGGCTTTCAAGCCGGTCTGCATCGGCTGTTTCACCGGCTGCCGCTCGACCACGCCCGGCGCCAGGCGCTCCACCGCGTTGAGATCGTCGCTATGGATGGGGCCTTTTCCGTCGATCGGCACGCCCAGGGCGTTGACCACGCGGCCGACCAGCGCCTCGCCCACCGGCACCGACATGATGCGGCCGGTCCGGCGCACTTCGTCGCCTTCCTTCAGTTCGGTGTAATCGCCCAGCAGCACCGCGCCCACCTGGTCTTCTTCCAGGTTCATGGCGATGCCCGCCACCCCGTGCGGGAACTGGATCAGCTCTCCGGCCATCACCTTCTCCAAGCCATGGAGCCGCGCGATGCCGTCTCCGAGCGAGATGATAGAGCCTACTTCGGAGACTTCGACCGTGCCTTCGTAATTTTCGATTTGCTCGCGGATGAGCTTCGAGATTTCATCCGCGCTGATCTGTGCCATAGGACCTCATTTGCATTCTCACCGCCGAGGCCGCAGAGAACGGTGAGGCATCCTTATTCCGCCGCCAGACGGCGCCCGAGGACGTGGAGGCGCCCCCGCACCGACCCGTCGTAGATTGTAGAGCCGATCCGCGCCACCACCCCGCCCAGCAGGGCCGGATCCACGGTGAAGCGCGGGCGGACCTGCTTGCCGGTTACACGGCTCAACCCCGCCGCCAGGGCTGACTGCAGATCTTCCTGGACTGGTTGCGCCGACGCCACGTCGGCCCGCAGGATCCCGTGGCGCTCGTCCAGCAGCGCCTGAAACGCCGCGAGCATCTCATCGAGCAGTCCCAGCCGCCGATGGTCCGTCACCACGCGAAGGAAGTTTGCGGTGGTCCCGCTCAGCCCGATCCTGGCCCCAAGCGCCAAAATGACGGCTTTCTTCTTGTCCGGCGCCACGGCCGGGGAGAGCAGCACGTTGCGCAAATCCAAAGAAGCGTGAAAGGCGGCCAGGAAGGCGGCCAACTCCGCCGCCGTCTTCTCGGGTCCCGGGACGGGCGTCCGGCTCACCACGTCCACCAGGGCGCTCGCGTATCGATTGGCCAGTGCTCCCGCCATCTTATGCTCTCAGACTTTCGATGAAGCTACCGACCAGCGACCGTTGCGTCTGGGGCGTGATACGGCCGGCGATTTTCTTTTCCGCCAGCTCAATGGCCAGCGAAGCGGCATGCGCTTTGAGCTCCAGGCGCGCCGTCTTGACCAGGGCGGCCATCTCCTGCTCGGCCTGAGTGAAAACCTTACGGACGGCCTGCTCGGCCTCGCGCTCCCGCCGCGCCTGCTCGGCCGCCATTTCCGCCTTCGCCTTGGCGCGCAGTTCTTCGATCTGCGCGCCCAGCCCGGCCAGCCGTTCCTCGACGGCGCGGGCGCGCGCCTCCGATTCCTCGTGAAGCTTTTGCGCTTCCGAAATTCCCCGGAGGATGGCCTCGCCGCGGGCGGCAAAGAACGCTCCACCGTGTTTCTTGATCAGGTAACCCAGGCCCCCCGCCAGGATGGCGAAGTTGAGGATGCGGTACAGAAGCTCCCGGGTCTCGCCCGCTTCGCCCTCGGCCGCGCGAAGGGCCGGCAGGGCGCCAGCAAGGCTCAACGCCACGAGCACAATGGCCATCCGCAGGACCCGCATCAGGCCGAAGCTCCTCTTCCCAGCACTATATGGATGATCTGCTCGGACAAAGCGTCGCTTTGGGAGGCCAAAGATTTCTTGGCCGCGTCCACGTCGCCGGCGATCCGCTCGCGAGCCTGGTGCAGTTGAACCTGGGCCTGCGCCCGGGCTTCCTTCACCCGGGCGGCGTGCCGATCGAGCGCGTTCTGCCGCTCGGCATCCTGTTCCCGGTAAATCTCGCCACGCGCCGCCTGCAGCGCCGCTTCGTATTCGGCGGTCTTCTGCTCCGCCCGCCGGAATGTCTCCTCCGCCCGCCGCCGCGCCCCCTCGGTAGCGTCCCGCCGCGCCTGGAGCACCTCGCCCAGAGGCCCGAAGAACACGCGCCGCAAGTAAATGTAGAGAAACACCACCAGGAAAAACGTGGGCAGAGCTTTGAGCAGAATGTCGCCTAGCGCGCTAAGCGTCTGTTCCATAAGGATCTACGAGGAAAAAATGGATGCTCGGAGTCCCGCCGAGCGAGCCGTACCAATACTAGAAGCTACCATGCAGGGGCAGGGCAAGTCAAATGCTTTGGAACCGCAGATGAACGCAGATGAACGCAGATCTAAAAGCCGTTGACCACGCGCCTCACCTGGAGCTTCGGGGCGCCAAAATTGATAAGCAAGCATATCACCAAGCCCGTCGCCTTCAAGTAGTTCAGACACTGGGCGATGTGAACCTCGTCGAACTGCTTCACAACCTTCAGCTCGACGAGGACAGACCCCTCCACCACCAGATCGGCCACGTAGTCTCCCACGACCACTCCCCGGTAGCGGACCTGGATCGACTTCTGTTGTTCTACCCCGAGTCCCGCCTTTCCAACTTCGTAGACAAGAGCATTTTCATACACCTTCTCGAGAAAGCCACAGCCCAGGGTATTGGCAACAGCGTAGGCGCAACCCAGCACTCTCTCAGTGATGGTGTTCAATCTGCGTTCATCTGCGTTCATCTGCGGTTCCATTTTTCGGTCCAGACGTTCACCCGCCGCCCGTCGGTCTCGATCGTGATCAGCCCGTCGCGGTCGGTCCGGAACACGGCGATGTTTCGCTCGGCCAGACGGGCCAGGACGTCAGGGTGAGGGTGGCCGTAGGGGTTGTCGGAGCCGGCCGAGACCAGGGCGAACCAGGGGTGAACCGCAGCCAGGAACGGGTCGCTCGTGGAGGTTTTGCTGCCGTGGTGGGGGGTCTTGAGCACGTCGGCGTGGGGCAAGACACCGTCCTCCAGCATCCGGCGCTCGGATCGCCGCTCGATGTCCCCAGTCAGCAGAAAGCTGCGCTCGGCGAAGCGGGCCAGCAGGACGAGCGAATCGTCGTTGGATGGCTTTTGGGGCGGGACGTAATCCGGCGCCGGCCCCAGAACCTGGAAGCTCACTTCGCCGATCGCGCGGGTGTCGCCTCTCGAAAGGCGCACCAGCCGCACGCCGCGCTGGCGCGCCGCTTCGAGCACTCGATCGTAGTCGGGGGAGGACGGATTGTTGCCCACCCACAACTCCTTTACGCGGAAGTTTTCGAGCAGAGCCGAGAGGCCGCCGATGTGATCGTAGTGAGCGTGGGAGATGGCCACCACATCCAACGCGTGAATCGAGCGCGACCACAGGTAGGGGGAGACGACGTCCTCGCCGATGTCCGGCATCCGCGTAGCGCTGTTGCCGAAGGTGGCCAGCCCGCCGCCATCGAGGAGCATGGTCTGGCCCTGCGGCAGCGCCAGGAAAAGCGATTCCCCCTGGCCTACATCGAGCGCGCTGACCTCGAGCTTTCCCGGATCCAGGCGCGGGGCAAACGGATGGATCGCCAGCGCCGCCACGGCCGCGAGCA
>JBGOUJ010000447.1:0-6482 GCA_041477005.1 Terriglobia bacterium
CATTCGAGCTGATGGGTGTGGCTGCTGCCCCACGTGTGTGTGGCCCGGGGAAGCGCCTGTGATGGCGAGATGATCCCTGGCTTTTCTTCTTAAGCTATGGCTGCCCTGACGAAAATCAAAGGCCGCTACGAGATCCGCCAGGTCCTCGGCCAGGGTGGGATGGGCGTGGTCTATCGCGCTTACGACTCGCTGATCAAGCGCGAGGTGGCGCTCAAGACCATCCGCGACATCCCGGACCGGACGGCGCTCGACCTGTTCTACAAAGAGTGCGACGTGCTGGCCTCGATGAGCCACCCCAACATCGTCGAGATTTTCGATCTCGGCGAGTTCGAGGAAGACGGCGCCAACAAGCCCTATTTCGTCATGCCCCTGCTGCCGGGGGTGACGCTCGATCAGTTGATCCGCACCTCCAGCCAGCGCCTGACCGTGGACCGCTCGATCGACATCATGTGCCAGACCTGCCGCGGCCTGCAGGCGGCGCACGATCGGGGCCTGGTGCACCGCGATCTTAAGCCGAGCAACATCTTCGTGATGGAAGACGACTCGGTGAAGATCATCGATTTCGGCGTGGCCCACATGGTCGATACGCGCTCGACCATGGGCCATAAAGGCACGCTGCTCTACATGGCGCCGGAGCAGATCGAGATGAAGCCGCCCTCGGCGCTTTCCGACATTTTCTCGCTGGGCGTGGTCTTCTACGAAACCTTCACCCGCCGCCGGCCCTTCGAGCGCCCCAGCACCGGCGAGATCGCCCAGGCCATCATGCACCTGATACCGCCGCCGGTCTCGGACCTGAATCCGGCGGTGAGCCAGGCGATCAGCCGGGTGATCCACAAGGCCATGGCCAAGCAGCCCTGGCACCGCTTTTCCAGCGCCCGCGAGTTTGCCGACACGCTGCAGAAGGCGCAGCGCAACGAGTCGATCGAGTTCTTCGACCCCAACCGTATTCAGCCGCGCATCCAGCGCGCCACCAAGGCCTTTGAGCAGGCCGACTATCAGTTCGCGGCCGAAATCCTGAGCGAGCTGGAGGCCGAGGGCCACGTCGATCCGGCGATTTCGCTGCTGCGCCGCCAAATCGATCAGGCCACCCGCCAGAAGACGATCCTGCAGTTGCTCGACAGCGCGCGCACACGGTTCGAGGAGGAAGAGTATCCCCTGGCGCTGCAGAAGATCCAGGACGTCCTGCAGCTCGATCCCAACAATGCGGCGGCGCTCTCGCTCAAGACCAGCATCGAGAACAAGCGTAGCGAGACGAAGATCGACGACTGGTACCGCCTGGCCCGGCAGCACATCGAGAACCACGCCTTCAGCCATGCCCGGCAGGCGCTGCAAAACGTCCTGCAACTGCGGCCCAAGGAGACCCGCGCCCAGCAATTGCTGCAGGATGTCGACCGCAAGGAGCAGGAATACATCAAGGCGCGGCAGGAGAAGCAGCAGCTTTACCAGGCCTCGCTCGAAGCCTGGCAAAACGGCGAGGTCAGCGTCGCCTTAACCAAGCTCGAAAAGCTGCTGGATCTCGATCGCCGCGTTCCGGACACGTCGGCTCCCGAGCAGGGCGCCACCTATCAGAATTTCTACAATCAGGTCCGCTCCGAGCACGACGCCATCAAGAACTCCTACGCCGAGGCGCGCAAACACCTGGAAGGCAGCAACTTCGCCGGGGCCCTGGCCATCTGCAACGAGTACCTGACCAAGCACCCGGGCCACGCTCTCTTTCAGGCTTTAAAGTTCGACGTCGAGGAGCGCCAGCGGCAGGGCCTTTCGGCCCGCATCGCCGAAGTCGACCGGCTGGTGGAGGCCGAGCCGGACCTGGAGCGCAAGGTCAACATCCTCAAGGAGGCCGTGGAGACCCATCCCGGCGAGGCGCACTTCGAGCGATCGCTGCGCCTGCTGCGCGATAAGCGCGACCTGGTGAACTCGATCGTAGCCAAGGCCCGCAACCACGAGGAGCGCAGCCAATTCAACGAGGCCCTGGGTCAGTGGGAGATCCTGCGGACCATCTACACGCAATATCCCGGCCTCGCTTTCGAGATGGAGCGGGTAGTCAAGCGCCGGGAGCAGCAGTCTCGGGCCGAAGCCAAGGCGCGCTGGGTCGAGCAGGTCGATCGGCAGTTGGAGCTGGGGGAGTACAACCGCGCCCAGGAGTTGTTCAAGGATGCCTTGGCCGAATTCCCGGAAGACTCCGAGCTGCTGGAGCTGCAAAAGCTGGCGCGCCAGGGAGTGGAGCGGGCTGCGGAGGCCCAGCAGTTGCTGGCCAAAGGGCAGGAGCTGTACGCGCTGGGCCAAGCGGCGGAAGGCATCGAAACGCTCCGCAAAGCCCAGCAGCTCGATGAGCGCAATCTGGCGATTCGCGCCACCTTGATCGAGACGCTCCTGGAGCGAGCGCGCGCGGTGCTCGATACCGATTGGCGGGCGGCCGAGGAGCTCACCCAGCAGGCCCTCGATCTCGATCCAACCCATACCCAGGCCAAGAGCATTCGGACTCTGGCCTGGGACCAAAAGCGGGAGGAATTCGTCAATAAATGCGTCTCCACGGCCCGGCAGTTGCAGGCCGCCGGCGACGTGACCAGCGCGATGACGCGGGTGCAGGAAGGCTTGTCTTCCTATCCCCGCGAGCAGCGGCTGGTGCTATTGCACGGCACCTTGACCAAGTCGCTTCCCGAAGCCCAGCGCCAAACCAGCACGCGGGCGATGGAGGCCGGCGCCGGGGGGCCGGCACCCTCGCCAAGACCGAGCGAGCGGGCCGGCTTCCCCATGGAAGCCGAGATGACGGCGCCCAGCTTGCGAGACTCGTTGAGCGGCCAGGCCCGGCAGAGAGACATAGAAGAGTTGCGCCAGCTCGATCAGAACGCCGAAACGATCGCCGACCCGGCCCAGATGCGATTCGTCTCCGAGCGGGCTCAGAGCATCGCCCGCCAGCACCCCGAGGACGAGGAGGTGCAGTGGATGGCCAGCAGTGTGGAGGAGCATCTGGCTACGGCGACGATGCGGCTGAGGCCGCCCTCAGCCCCGCCTCCGGAGGAAACGGGGGCCGCGGTCGGCTCGCCTCCGGCATTCCCCGACTCCACGTCGCCCGCCGCCGGACCACCCCTTGCCCCACCGCCCATGGCTGTGCCACCCGAGGGCGCGCCACCGGGGGCTGGGACCACGGCCGCCGGGCAACCTGCGGCGCCGTCCACCCCCGCACCCCCCAAGACAGCCGCACCTTCCAAAGCTGCGGTAGCGGTTCCTAAGCCGGCGCCCGCCAAACCGAAACCGCCGAAGACAGCCGCCGGCAAACCGCCGCGCTGGATTCTGCCGGCGGCCGCAGCCCTCGTGCTGGTGGTCATCGGCCTGGTGGTCGCGCCGCGGCTTCGGAAGAAGGCGGTCGTGGCGGGCATAGTAGTCGAGGTCCACACCACACCGGCCGGCGCCACCATTCGCATCAACAACCAGGTTCGCGGCAACTCCAATCTGCAACTTGAGCTGCCCGCCGGCTCTTACCAGGTGGAAGCGCTGCTCGATGGTTATCAACCCGCCGTCGGCTCTATTAATCCCGCACCCGGCGCCCCGGCTTCCCTCGACCTGACCTTGCAGCCGCTGCCGCAAAGCGTCCGGCTGTTCACCGATCTGGACGCTGGAAAGGTTTTGCTCGACGATCAGCCGGCCGGCGAGCTGCAGGAAGGCCAGTTCGTGATGGACAATGTGGCGCCCGGCCAGCACAAGCTGAAGATTTCCGGCGGACGCGAAGAAGCCACGTGGAGCTTCGAGGCAGCGCCGGGATCCGTCCCGGTGATCAGCGGTCCGGTCACAGCCAAGGAGATTGTGGCGGTCGTGGTTACCAACCTGGGCGGCAAGGCGCACGTGCAGTCGAGCGTCACGCCCCTTAAGGTTAGCCTGGACGGCCAGCCCGCCGGCGAGGTCGGACCGAACGGCCTGGACCTCAGCAACGTCTCGCTCGGCAACCACGAGCTGAAGCTCGGCGAAGGGAAGGACGAGCGCAAAATGATCATGGGCGCCGGCTCCACGCCCACTCTCACGGCCTTCCTGAAGTCCGATCGCAACGTCGGCACCCTGGTGATCGACACCGGCGAAGACAACGTCCGCGTGTTCCTCAACGGTAAAGAGCAGCGGCGCCCGACCCGCCGCGGCCAGTTGCGCATTCCCAACCTGGCCGTGAAGGATTACCTGGTAAAAGTCATGAAGGACGGCTTCCAGCAGGAGGCCGAGCAGAAGGTCGAGATTCGCAAAGGCGACGAGGCCAAAGTCGAGTTCAAGCTGAAGCCGGTGCCCACCGTGGCATCTTTGGTGATCAAAGGCGCGCCGCCGGGGACGCAGGTGCTGCTGGATGGCAAAGCGATCGGCACGGTGCAGCCCGACGGCACTCTTTCCCAACCCAACCTCAGCCCGGGCGATCACACCATTGAGCTGCACAGGGACCAGTTCCGGCCCAAGAGGATCAGCAAGCACTTCAATGCCGGCGAGACCGTGCAACTGGGCGGCAGCGATGTTGCCCTGGAGCGGGCGGGCGGTACCTTGCGGCTGACCGTCGCCCCGCCCGACAGCCGCATCACCATGGCTCGCGCCGGCGAGCAGCCTCGCCCGGTCACTGATACCACGCTGACGCTGCCCGAAGGAAGCTATACTTTCGTGGCCCGCGCCCCCAACTACGCTGACAAGACCGTCACCGTCCAGCTTGGCAGCGGCGAAAACAAGACCGTCGATTTGACGCTTGTGGCCCAGAAGGCGGCTAAGGCGGCGGTGGCCAAGGGTGGAATGACCGATTGGGAAAATCCGGATGGCTGGGTCAACGAGGGCAAGTGGTCCGTCCACAAGGGCGGGGGTTTCGTGACGTACAAGGCGACGTCCACCTCCGGCGCGTTTGTCTTCACGGTGTCGCTGCGCAGGGGCCGCCGGCTGCAATGGTTCATCAACCGCACCGACGAACGGAGTTACGCCTTGTTCCAGATGGACAAGAAGTTCTTCTATCGGGACCAGGTGACGGGCGGTAAGACCACCGAGATTTCCAAGGTCCCGCACGGGATGAACAAGCAGGATTACTACACCATCGAGATCGACGTCAGCGCGACCGGCGTGGTCCACAAGATCCACGATGGGGAAAAGTGGAATACCCTGGACGAGTGGATCGACTCCACCCGCAACTTCTCGACCGGCAGCTTCGGGTTCCTGATTCCCGGCAGCGACCAGGTGGCGCTGTCGAACTTCAGCTTCACCCCGAAATAAACCGCAGATGAACGCAGAGGAACGCAGATGAAAACCTTGCTGCTGGCGCTTCTGGCCGCATCCCTGGCTTCCGGGCAGAACGCTTCCGCTGTCTATCAAGCGGCCAAGCGGCCGCGGGCGCTGGCGTTGATCGGGGACCGCTACCATAGCCCGGTTTACATCCGGGACGGACTGGCCCCGGCGTTTGTCCGCGAGAATATTCCGGTCACGTTTATCGAAAATGACCAGGCCCTGAATGCTGCGGCGTTGCAGGATTACCAGTTGCTGGTGATCCTGCGCGACGGCATGAACTGGCCGAGCGGCTACGACAAGCCGCACGTCCAGTGGATGACCGACGCCCAGCAGCAGGCCATCTGGGATTTCGTGAACCACGGCGGCGGCTTCCTGCCCCTGCACAACGCCCAGGGCATCTACCCGCCCGGCGGCCTTTACTACAAGCTGCTCGGCGGCGATTACGGCGGCCACCCCAAGCCCTACGTCTTTACCGTCCGCATCGAGAACAGGAACCACCCCGTCGCCGCCGGAGTGGAGGATTTCGAGATCTTCGACGAGCAGCACATGTGCAAGTATTACCTCGACAACGAGCACCTGCTGCTGCGCTCGATCGCCCGCGACAACACCGCCGCCCCCGCCGGCTGGTGGCGCGAGGTGGGCCAGGGCCGCCTCTGCTACCTGGCCCCCGGCCACACCCCCGAAGCCCTCGGCCACCCCATGATGCAGCGCCTGCTGCGCAACGCGATGCGCTGGTGTTTGAGGGTGGAGTAGTCCCGCTGCGAGTTCCGCGCACCACAACCGCTCCCTCCGGGGCGGAAGGCGCACCCGGGCTCGTCGCGACGACGACCACCGCTCCGTCACCGGCCCGGAAAGTCCGGGCTCGGCTAGCTATTATAGTGGACCGTGAGTGTGCGCCGAGTGAGCGACTGGAGGCCTGCACTCTCGCTAATTGCGAGAAGAATACCTCGGACGGGACGCGCCGGAAGGTCATTTTCTCAATCTAACCGTCCATAATTCACGCGGGAATTGCCGGGCGTGACCCCTCCACGCGATGAAACTTGTTCGTCTTTTTTCTTGACCTGACTAGAAACTGATGATACGGTCGGCATGAGAGGTGTCCCTGTTTACAACGGCGGGGACAAAGGTCGCCCACGAAACAGGCTTTACCGAGCGGCCTTGGCGCTCGTAGTCGGCACGGCTAACGATCGACGGGAAACACTCACCGGCAGCGGTAGATGCGCCCGCGTGCGCCCGGAGAACCGCAG
>JBGOUJ010000448.1:0-6454 GCA_041477005.1 Terriglobia bacterium
CCATTACCACGGCTGGCTCGACCCGTCGCCGGGCACTCTGATTCTGCCCTGGAACGACGTGGCGGCGGTGGAGAAGGCGGTGGCCGAGCACGGGAGCGAGATCGCCGCGTTCATCACCGAGCCGATCCTGTGCAACGGCGGCTGCATTCTGCCGGCGCCTGGATATCTCGAAGCGCTGCGCGACATCACCGCGCGGCACGGCATCGTGCTGATCTTCGACGAGGTAATCACCGGCTTTCGGGTCTCGCTGGGTGGAGCGCAGCAGCTCTACGGCATCACGCCCGACCTCGCGACGCTGGGCAAGGCCGTGGCCGCCGGCCTCCCGTTGAGCGTGGTGGCGGGGCGCGGGGAGATCATGGACGTGGTGGCCTCGGGCAAAGTGCTGCACGGCGGAACGTTCAACGGCAATCCGGTCGTGCTGGCGGCGGCGGAAGCGACTCTCGAGGAGCTGGCTCGCGACGAGGGCGCCGCGTTGAAACGCGCGGCGGACCATGGACGCCGGCTGCGCGCGGGGATCGAAGCCGCGGCCGCCCGAAACGGCGTGGCCCTGACCATCAACGGCGTGGAAACGGTTTTCCGGCTGTCGTTCGGCGACGAGGGGCCGGTGACCGACGCGCGCGGCCTTACCTCTCCGCCGCGAGGCCGGCTGGGGGCTTTCCTGGGCGCCGCGCTCGACGCCGGCCTCTACCTTTTGCCCGATGGGCGCTGGTATGTTTCGACCGTCCACGGCGCGGCGGAGCTCGACCAGTCGCTGGCCGCTGCGGCCGACGCCTTTCGAGCGGTGCACGACGCCTAGCCCGTGAGCGACCCCCTCGCTCCCGCCGAGGTTTCTCCGGGCGTCTGGCTGATCCGGCTCCCGCTGCCCATCCCCATAGCGGTCATCAACGTCTATCTGATCCGCGGCGTGGACGGCTTCCTGCTGCTCGATTGCGGGATGAAGACGAAGGCCTGCCGGGAGGCCCTGGCGGCGGGTCTCGCCGCGGCGGGCGCCGGCTGGAGCGACATCCGGCAGATCCTGATCAGTCATCTTCATCCGGATCATTTCGGCCTGGCGGCCGAGGTGCAGCGGCAATCCGGCGCCACTATCCTGATGCACGCGGCCGAGGCGGCTCTGGCCACGCCGCGCTTCCTGGACGACTTCTTTTCCAAGCACACGGCATGGCTCGCCGAGCACGGCGTGCCGGCCGATGAGACCGAAGAGATCGCGCAGGCCTCGCGGGGCGTCGAGGAGTTCATCGAGATGGTCCAGCCGGACCGCACGCTCGGAGATGGCGACCGGCTGCCGGTCGCGGGGGGCAACCTCGAAGTCTGGTGGACGCCGGGTCATTCCCCCGGCCTGCTGACCTTCTACTGGCCCCAGCGAAAGCTCTACTTCTCGAGCGACCACCTGATCGAGAAGATCACTCCCAACATCGGCCTGCACAGCCACTCCTCGCAGAACCCGCTGGGGGACTACCTGGCATCGCTCGAGCGCATCAAAGAAAAGGAAATCGACCTGGTGCTGCCGTCGCACGGCCACCCCTTCGGCGGGCATCGGGAATGGATCGTGGCCACCGAAAAGCATCATCGGGACCGCTGCGGGCGGATGCTCGCCGCCGTGGCGACCAGGCCGCTTACGGCTTATGAGGTGGTGAACGTCGAGTGGGGATCCCTTTCCCCGCTGAATGAAAGGTTCGCGGTGGCTGAGACGCTCGCTCACCTGGAGTACATTCGGCGGCAAGGACGCGTGGCCTCCGTCCCGGATGACGGGCTGATAAGATGGAAGGCGATCCAATGAAAACCGGCAAAGAATGAAAACCAAGGCAAAAGGCAAAGTGCAAAAGCCAAAAGGCAAAAATCGAGGAAGGGGACATTTTATTGATGCCCGGCCCGAGGGCCGGGCAGAGTGCCGCGCCGCGAAGCGGCGCATCCGTTACTTTTGCCTTTTGTCTTTTGCACTTTGCCTTTTGCCTTGGTTTGTCGCCCGGGCCTCCGCCCAGCAGCCGGTGACCTTCCACGGCCGTCAGGCCTGGTCCCTAGAGAACGATCTTCTCCGCGTCACCGTGCTGAGGGGAGGTGGCCATATCGCCGAGCTTGTGCGGAAGAGCCCCCAGGAAGTAAACCCGCTGTGGATCCCGACGTGGCCGTCGATCGAGCCTTCTACCTACACACGCGACAAACATGGCAAGGTGTATGGAACCGATTCCGAGGCGGCGACGCTTTCGGGCATCATGGGACACAACGTGGCTTTCGCTTACTGGGGAGCCCCGTCGCCGGCCGAGTTCAAGGCCGGGCTCAGCTACCACGGCGAGGTTTCGACGCTGGCGTGGTACGCGGTGACGTCCAGGCCCGGCGAATTCACTTACCGCGCCGATTTGGCCCAATCGCACACCTCGCTCACTCGCACCCTGCGCCTGCGGCCGGGCCAGCCGGTTCTCTATTTCGAGGAGACCGCCGAAAACCAGACCCCCTTTGACCGCCCGTTCGGCTGGGTGGAGCACGTGACGTTCGGCCCCCCGTTTGTGGACGCCAAGAGCAGCGCCTTTGACGCCTCGGCGACCCGGGGCGAGAGCCGGGACCGCGAGTTCACCTGGCCGATGGCGGGCGACCGGGACCTGCGGCGCTTCTCGCAAGACGAGCGCAGCGAAGACATGGCCTACCTCCTGCTCGATCCGGGCCGCGAAGTGGAGTTCGTCTCGGCGGTCAATACGCAGTACCGGCTGCTCACCGCTTACATCTTCAAGCGCCGCGATTTCCCCTGGCTGAGCTTGTGGGAGCAGAACCGCACCCGGATGCAGCCGCCGTGGAACGGGGCAGCCCAAACCCGCGGCATGGAATTCGGCAACACGCGGGTGTCCGGCACGGAGCGGGCCTATATGCGGAGGCCATCGATCTGGGAGACGCCGGCGTTCGGGTTGCTCGACGCGCTGGGCAAGCAGACCGCGCGCTACCTGGCGGTGGTCGTTCCCGTGCCGGAGGGCTTCGAGGGCGTCCGGGACATCCGGATCGCCGGAAACGAGATCCTGATCGTCGGCCGCCCACAAGAACAAAACATCCACGTTTTGTTTGACCCATCCCTATTCTGATCGATTCGACCGGAAATTTTTTCCGGGCGGCCATCCGGTCGGCTTTGCAACTCCCTCAAAACAAGGCTGAAACGAACTGGCAGCCGAAGTGCTGCTGACAAGCTCTAAGCGAGCAACGGGCGCTAGCGGGGCGGAGTCGGCTGTGTGCTTTGGCGCCAGCACCGCTCCCTGACGGCCGACAGCCCAGAAGAAGAGGAGGGTGCATAAATGCGCTTCCGAAATGTCTCTTTCTTGGTGCTTTTGTCTTTGTGCGTTCCGGCATGGGGCCAGCAGGAGCTGCCGAGCCAGCCGTCCAGCCAGGTGCCGATCTACCGGGTCACCGTGGTGGGGCGCACGATCAAGGCGATCAACTACGGGCACCGCACCGAGCCTACGAAAATCGATTTTCGCGGCACGGTGCTCGAGCCCGGCGCCCGCGGGGAGGCGAGAGTCGAGAGCAAGCGAGGCGCCGCGGATGTCCAGGCCAAGTTCGAGAAACTGCTGCCGCCGACCAAGTTCGGCCGCCAATATCTGACTTACGTCCTGTGGGCCATCACCCCCGAGGGGCGGCCGGTCAATCTCGGCGAAATCGTCCTGGACGACTCCAACAAGGCCAAGCTGCACGTGACCGCCGACCTGCAGGCTTTCGCCCTCCTGGTGACGGCCGAGCCTTACTACTCGGTGGCACAGCCGAGCGACGTGGTGGTGATGGAAAACGTGGTGCGCAGCGACACGATCGGAAACATCCAGACCGTGGAAGCGAAATACGAGCTGATGCCGCGAGGCCAGTACACCATGGATACCGCAGCCGCCGAGTCGCGCACGGAGGGCAAGAAGCTGTCGCTCGACCGCTATGAGGCCGTCCTGGAGCTCTACCAGGCGCAGAACGCGGTGCAGATCGCCCAATCCGAGGGCGCCGACCGCTACGCCGCCGACACCTTGCGAAAGGCCCAGCAGCTTCTGCAACAGGCTCAGAATTACCAGGCGCAGAAAGGGAGCGCCAAGCAGGTCGTCACCACGGCCCGGGAAGCGGCGCAGGCGGCCGAGGATTCGCGGGCGATCACGGCCAAGCGGCGCGAGGAGGAGCGGAAGGCCAACGAACGCAAGGTGACCGCCGAACGGGAGGCGACTGGCCGCGGCCAAGCGGAGACTGCCGCCCAGGCCGCCTCGGAGCCGCCTCCGGCCACCCAACCAGCGGCGGTCGAGCCCGCGGCAGCAGACGCG
This sequence comes from Terriglobia bacterium, assembly GCA_041477005.1. Classification (GTDB taxonomy): domain Bacteria; phylum Acidobacteriota; class Terriglobia; order Bryobacterales; family JACQDG01; genus JBGOUJ01. Next base: position 4,269 of record JBGOUJ010000448.1, read on the forward strand.
CGCGTGCGAGTGGCCCAGCAGTTGAGCGGCATTCTGGACACGCGGGACACGCCTCGCGGTGTGGCCGTGAGCCTGTATGAAAACCTCTTCGACCCCGGCCGCGCCACGCTGCGCCCGGAAGCGCGGGAAAAGCTGTCGCAGATCTCCGGGGTCGTCTCGGCATATCCCGGCTTGAAGGCGCAAGTGGAGGGCTACACCAACGGCATGGGCGATCAGGATCTTTACAGCCAGCGCGCGGAGGCCGTGCGCGACTATCTCCTCCAGCGGGGCATCACCGCCACGTCCATCACCGCCCGCGGATTTAGCATGAGGCCGCCCGAGGGCTCGCCGCAGCGCCGCCGTGTGGACATCATTCTCTCGGGCCAGCCGATCGGCGCGGTCAGCGTTTCGCGGCTGGACCGTACAGCACTCGGCCCGGGCGGCGCTCAGTGACGCGCCCGTTGTCGATGGCCGGCTCCCCGTTCACCAGAACATAAGACACGCCGACCGCGTATTGGTGCGGATTCCCGAACACCGCGCGGTCGGCGATAGTCACCGGATCGAAAATCACGATATCGGCCTTCATCCCCGGCCGCAGCAGGCCGCGGTCCGAGAGTCCCAGCCGCTGGGCCGGAAACGAGCTCATCTTGCGGACGGCGTCTTCGAGCGTGAGGATCTTGCGCTCGCGCACGTAAACGCCGAGCACGCGGGCGAAAGTGCCGTAGCTTCGCGGGTGAAGCACTCCCTTGCCGAAGATGGGGACCTCGCCGTCGGAGCCGATCATGGTCCAGGGATATCTCATGATGCGCTCGACGTCGGCCTCATTGATGGCGTGGTAGACGGTCTGGCAGCTCCCACGGGAAAGGATCTCCATCGCCGTGTCGGCGGCGTTCTCGGCCGAGGGCGCCTGGCCTCGCTCGTCGGTGATTTGCGCCAGGTTTTTGCCGTCAAGGCTCGGATCGAAGGCGCAGCGGGCAAGGACGACGTTTTTCGGGTCGCCGCCGCCGCGGTTGATCTTGATGTTCTCGACGATGCCGGCCTTGATGCGGGCGCGCGTGGCCGGGTCCTGGAAGCGCTGCTGCATTTGCTTCTGGCCGCCCTCCTGCGCCCACTGCGGAATCAGGCCCGCCAGGCCGGTTGAGGAAGCGGTGTAAGGATATTGATCGATGGTCACGTCGACGCCGCGGGCGCGGGCCTCGTCGACCAGCTTCAGCGTGTCCACGGTGCGGCCCCAGTTGGGAGTGCCGACGGCCTTGTGGTGGGTGATCTGCGTGGGCAGGTGGCCTTTCTCGCCGATGGCGATCGTCTCGCGGACGCTATCGAGCAGGCCGTCGGCTTCGTTGCGCATGTGCGAGATGTACATGCCGCCCAGCTCGCCCGCCACCTTGGCCAGCTCGATGACCTCCTCGGTCGGCGTGTAGTTGCCGGGAACGTAGAAGAGACCGGTGGAAAGACCCAGCGCTCCGTCCTCCATCGCCCGGCGAGCGAGGGTCTTCATTCTTTCGATTTCCTCCGGCGTCGCCGGCCGGTTCACCAGGCCGATGATTTCGCCGCGGATGGATCCCTGGCCGACGAAGCTGGCGAAGTTCACCGAAGTGCCTCTGGCCGCCACCTGATCGAAGAAGGGCTTCAAGGGAATGGGCGAGCTGCCGTCGTTGCCCTCGATCAGGGTGGTGACGCCCTGGCGGATATAGTTTTCAGCAGTTGGCACATCGAGGATGCCGCGGCGGGCGTGGGTGTGGATGTCGATGAAGCCGGGTGTCACGACTTGACCGGCGGCGTCGATGGTCCGTGCGGCGGTGGCGCCGGGGAGCGCACCGACGGCGGCGATGGTGTCGCCGCGGATGGCGACGTCGCCGCGAAACCAGGGATTGCCGGCGCCGTCGATCACCCGTCCGTTGCGAATCAGCACGTCATACTGGGCGGGGCAGAGGGCGGCTGTGAAGGCGAGCAGCAGTAGAAGTCGGAGCATACGATATGAAACCACAGAGGAACACAGATAAGGCTTTTGTTTTCTCATCTGTGTTCCTCTGTGTTCATCTGTGGTTCCAATTTCTTTTCTTCAAAAAGCACGGCGACCAGATCGCTGTTGCCCGGGCGGTAAGCCACAGCGACGCGGGCGTCCTTGAGCGAGCAGGGGATCCGGCGCATGTTTCGCGGCGGCGAGACCAAGCGGGCCGGCGCCTCGGGGCGCTCCCGGACCCGAA
>JBGOUJ010000449.1:0-6451 GCA_041477005.1 Terriglobia bacterium
CAAGCTGCGCATCGAGATGGAAAACCCCGGCAATCGGCTGAAGCCCGAGATGTTCACCGACGTGGAGCTGAGCGTTCCGTCCGCCCGGCGGCTCACCGTGCCGGCCGAGGCGGTGCTCGACTCCGGCCAGGTGAAGACCGTCTTCGTCGACCGTGGCAATGGCTATTTCGAGCCGCGCCGCGTGGAAACCGGGGAGCGGGCGGGCGGCCGGGTCGAGATCCTCAAAGGCCTGGAGGCCGGCGAGCGGGTGGTCACCTCCGGCAATTTTTTGATCGATTCGGAAAGCCAGTTGAAGGCGGCCGCGGCCGGCATGGTGCACCAGCACTGAGGAGAGGGCCATGATCAACCGCATCATCGAGCTTTCCGCGCACAATCGCTTCGTGGTCTTCGTCATCGTCGGCGCCGCTGTGATAGCCGGCTGGTGGTCGATGAAGAACGTCGCCCTCGACGCCATCCCCGACCTGAGCGACACGCAGGTCATCGTCTACTCGCGCTGGGACCGCAGCCCCGACATCATGGAAGATCAGGTCACCTACCCCATCGTGACTTCCATGCTCGGCGCGCCGCGCGTGAAAGATATTCGGGGCTTCTCCGATTTCGGCTACTCCTACGTCTACATCATTTTCGACGAGGGCACCGATATTTACTGGGCGCGCTCGCGCACGATCGAGTACTTGCAGAAGATCCTGCCCAAGCTGCCACCCGAGGTGAAGACCGAGCTCGGCCCCGACGCCACCGGCATCGGCTGGGTTTTTCAGTATGCGCTGGTGGACCGCACCGGCAAGCGCAGCCTGGCCGACCTTCGCTCGTTCCAGGATTGGAACCTGCGCTACTACCTGCAATCCGTCCCGGGCGTGGCCGAGGTGGCGCCGCTGGGCGGCTTCGTGCGCCAGTACCAGGTGAATCTCGACCCCAACCGTTTGCAGTCCTTCAACCTTCCCTTGACCCGCGTGATGGAGGCCATTCGCGGCGGCAACAACGACGTCGGCGGCCGGCTGGTGGAGTTCACCGGACGCGAGTACATGGTGCGCGGCCGTGGCTACGCCCGCTCGCCCGAAGACCTGGCCTCGATCGTCCTGGGAACCAATCAAGCGGGCGTGCCCATCACTGTGCGGGACGTGGGCGAGGTCGTCCTGGGCCCCGATATCCGCCGCGGTATCGCAGATCTCGACGGCACAGGCGATGTGGTGAGCGGGATCGTAGTCATGCGCCAGGGGGAGAACGCCTTGGACGTGATCGATCGCGTCAAGGCGAAGATCGAGACGCTCCGACCGTCGCTGCCGCCCGGCGTCGAGATTGTCACTACCTACGACCGCTCGGAGCTGATCCTGCGCTCGATCGACAACCTGAAACGTACGCTCAAGGAAGAGCTGATCATCGTTTCTCTGGTTATCTTGATCTTCCTCTGGCACATCCCGAGCGCCATCATTCCAATTGTCACCATACCGGTGGCCATCCTCATTTCCTTCATTCCGATGAAAGCCCTGGGCATCACCTCGAACATCATGTCCCTCGGCGGCATCGCCATCGCCATCGGCGCCATGGTGGATGCGGCGATCGTGGTGGTGGAGCAGACCCACAAGAAGCTCGAAGAGTGGGACCGCAACGGCCGTCAGGTGGACTACCGCGTTGTGGTGATCGAGGCGGTGAAGGAGGTCGGCGGCCCGAGCTTCTTCGCCCTGCTGGTGATCGCTGTTTCCTTTCTCCCCATCTTCACGCTGGAGGCCCAGGAGGGCCGCCTGTTCCGCCCTCTCGCTTTCACCAAGAATTTCTCCATGATCGTGGCCGCAGTGCTCGCGATCACGCTCGATCCGGCTATGCGGCTGCTGTTCACCCATGCCGATAATTTCGATTTCCGCCCGCGATGGCTCGCCCGGGCGGCCAACGCCGTGCTGGTCGGCAAGATTCACCCCGAGGAGAAGCACCCCATCAGCCGCGTGCTGATGCGCCTCTACGAGCCGGTCGTCGAGTGGGTGCTCCGATGGAGATGGGTGGTGGTGTTGGCGGCGATCGGGATCGTGGCGGCGACCGTGCCCATCTTCGAGAGGCTCGGATCGGAGTTCATGCCGCCCCTCGATGAGGGCGTCCTGCTCTACATGCCTTCCACCTTGCCCGGCATCTCGGTCACCGAGGCCGCGCGGCTGCTGCAGGTTCAGGACCGCATCCTGAAGCAATTTCCGGAGGTCGAGCGCGTGTTGGGCAAAGCCGGCCGCGCCGAAACCCCCACCGACCCCGCCCCGCTTTCCATGATGGAAACCACTGTGGTCCTGAAGCCCCGCGACCAATGGCGCAGGGTCCCCACCTGGTATAGCGACTGGAAGTGGGCGCCCGGCTGGCTGGTCGAAGCGTTTCGCCGCATCACCCCCGACCGCATGGAACAGGATGCACTGGTCGAGGAGATGGACCAGGCGCTCAAAATCCCCGGCACCAGCAACGCCTGGACCATGCCAATCCGCAACCGCATCGACATGCTCTCCACCGGCATCCGCACGCCGGTCGGCATCAAGATCTACGGGGGCAACCTGGCCAAGATCGAGGAGCTGGGCGGGGCCGTGGAGCGGGTTCTGCCCCGGGTGCGCGGCACCCGCAGCGTGTTTTCCGAGCGCACCACCGGCGGCTACTTCCTCGACTTCGCCCTCAAGCGCGAGGCGCTCGCCCGCTACGGCCTGTCCATCCGTGACGCCGAAATGTACCTGACCAACGCCGTTGGCGGCGAGGCCATCAGCACTACGGTAGAAGGGCGCGAGCGCTACACGGTCAACGTCCGCTACCTGCGCGACTATCGCAGCGACGTCGACGCCCTGAAGCGGGTGCTGGTGTCGAGTATGGACGGGAAGCAGCAAATCCCCATGGCCCAGATCGCCGACATTCGCCTCGTCCCCGGTCCCTCCATGCTGCGCGATGAGAATGGCCTGCTGAACGGCTATGTCTATGTGGACGTGGCCGGCCGCGACATCGGCTCCTATGTCGAGGAGGCCAAGCGCGTCGTGCGCGACCAGATCCAATGGCCACCCGGCTACACCGCCGTGTGGAGCGGCCAGTACGAAGCGATGGCCCGCATCAAGGAACGGCTCAAGGTCGTCTTGCCGCTGACCCTGTTTCTGATCCTGGCGCTGCTCTACCTGAACACCAAGTCGTGGGTGAAGACGGCGATCATCCTGCTGGCGGTCCCCTTCTCGGCGGTCGGCGCCATCTGGCTGCTCTATTTGCTCGGCTACAACATGAGTATCGGGGTCTGGGTCGGCCTGATCGCCCTGATGGGGGTGGACGCCGAGACCGGCGTCTTCATGCTCCTCTACCTCGACCTCGCCTACCAGGAGAGGCGCCGCCAGGGAGCGATGAGGAACTGGAACCAGTTGCGAGGGGCCATCATCGAGGGGGCGGTAAAGCGCGTCCGGCCGAAGTTCATGACCGTGGCCACCATGTTCCTGGCCTTGCTGCCGATCCTGTGGTCGGTCGGCGCCGGCGCCGACGTGATGAAGCGCATCGCCGCGCCGATGCTCGGCGGCCTCTTAACCTCGTTCCTGCTGGAGCTGACCGTCTACCCGGCCATTTACGCCATCTGGAAATGGCACTTCGAGATGAAAGGAGGCGCAACGGTATGAAGCTGCTAACGGTTGCTCTATTCGTCGCGGCGGCCCTGGCCCAAACCTCGCCCGGATTCGAAGCCAGGCACGACCATCTCCACGGGTCTTGCTCGGGCCGTCTCACCATCGACGACGGCGGCGTGACCTTTGACGGCGCCGGCAAGAAATCCCACCACTGGCACTGGGGCTACCTCGACATCCAGCAGCTCCAGATCCTGCACAACGGCGAGGTCCGGCTGCTCACCTACCAGGACAACAAGTGGCGGCTCGGCGCCGACCGCGAGTTTCACTTCCGCGTGGGCGACAAGCAGTTCGGCCCACAGATGAGCCCGGTGCTCACGAGTCGCTTGGGCCCACGTTTCGTCCTGGGCCTGGCCAGCGCGCTGGAGAAGCCGGTGTGGGAGTTGCCGGTGAAGCACCTGCTGCGCGTCTCCGGCACCGAAGGAACTTTGGTCATCGGTGAGGACCGCATTGTCTACCGTGCCGGCCGCCCCGGCGATTCGAGGACCTGGCTGTTCTCCGACATCGACCACATCAGCCGCTCCGGCCCCGAGGAGTTGACCATCACCACCTACGAGCGCGCCCGCTCCCACTACGGCAACCGGAAGGATTTCAATTTCCAGCTCAAGCAGCCGCTGAGCGAGGAACGCTACGACCAGTTGTGGCGGCGTCTGGAGCAGTCCAAGGGCGTGCAGACCCCTTCATGATTCATCGCTCTTATGCACGAAAATGGCGAGTTTGCCCCACGAGCAGGTACGCGGATTTTCAATGTTTGGTGCCTTTCCGGCGGCGGAACGCGACGCTACGGCCGCTCCTGTATTTCCCTTGTAAGCCGTTGCGCCTCCGCGTCGGCCAGGGCTCGGCGAAATCCGCGAGTGCGGCCTGCAGGTCGGGCGCTTCGTTGTGTTGGGGGTTCTGCAACGTGGTTTCTTTGAAGCTACCCTCGCGGCTTTGTTACCGGTAGGTATGTTTGGATTTGATGAGGATTGCCGAGATCCACAACGCTGCGGTCCGGGCACTTCCTGAAAATGATCCGGTACGCGCCGACCCTCTTGCGGAACCGTCCCTTCCACTCAGATCCCTGCAACGCCTTTATATTACTCCACTGAGAGTCATCCTTCTCCTCGAATTCCTCAATGGCGCGCTCGATCCGGTCCCGGACGTCGCGCGGGAACCGTGCGAGCTGCTTTTGGGCCTCGTCGGAGAGTTCAGCGCTCCAGCGCATATTTCACGGCGCGCCATGGTTTCGACTTTCCGCGTTTGAGCTGCGCTTCGCCGCGCCGCACGATCTTCGCCTCGGCCGGCGTCAGGATGTCGTCGGAGTCCTTGCTAACGGGCGGCTTGGGAAGGATGGTCACGGCGCCGCGGGAGACCTTGAACTCCACCCGGTCCCCGGTTTTAAAGCCAGCTTCGCGGCGTACCCGATCCGGCACCACGAGTGGTGTTCTGTTTTTGAGGGTAATGGTCATGTTAAGGTACTACGATTTGGGGTTACATTCGCTTTCACTGTAAGGGCTATTCGGGACTTCGTCAATGGAGCGGCCTGTTCTGAGGGGCCGCCACTCCCCCACTTTCACTTAAAACCCGTTGCGGGCTTTTGGCGGATCGTCGGGCAGTCCGGCAACCGGTTCTCCCGTGCCCCATCCGGTTCCCCAGCTCACGAGTTGGGTTTTTTACCCGTAGTTTAGCGTTAAAGCTAACGCGGGCCTGGTCCGTGGCCTGGCACCGGCTCAGACGCCATCCCAGAGCGGTCCGGCTATCGAGGCCTACAATGCAGAAGCGCTGCTGGCAGCTACGTGCCGGCGGTTCTCGCCGAGGCGTCCCAGTGCTTCAGGCAAAGCACGGCGTTCAATCCACCGAAGGCAAACGAATTGGAAAGGGCCGCTTCGACCTGGCGATGACGGGCGGAGTTTGGTACATAGTCGAGGTCACAGCCGTCGCCGGGAGAGGTGAAGTTCGCCGTCGGGGGCAGGATGCCCTGGTGGAGAGCCAATGCGGTGGCGATGAATTCGAGGGCCGCGGAAGCGCCCAGGGCGTGGCCGTGCATCGACTTCGTGCCGCTCACGGCCAGCCGTTCGGCATCGCCGCCAAAGACGGCGCGAATCGCCCGCGTTTCGGTCACGTCGTTGGCGGCGGTGCCGGTGCCGTGGGCGTTGATGTATCCGATGGCCGCCGGCGGGAGGCCGGCATCCTGGAGCGCCGCCTGCATGGCGCGGGCGGCGCCGCTCTCCGAGGGCTGCGTGATGTGGCTGGCGTCCGACGACATGCCGAATCCGGCGACCTCGGCATAAATGCGCGCGCCCCGCGCCCGTGCGCGCTCTTCGGTTTCGAGCACCACTACCCCCGCGCCTTCGCCGAGCACCATCCCTTTGCGATCGGCGGAGAACGGCCGGCAGGTGTCAGGAGCAATCACGCGAACCGCCTCCCAGCCCTTCAACGAGCCGAGGCTGAATGGCGCCTCGCTGCCACCGGCCAGGGCCACCTCCGCCTGCCCGCCACGCAGCATCCCCAAAGCCAGGCCGATGGCGTGGTTCGAAGCCGCGCACGCTGTCGAGACGGTCAGGCCCGGGCCGGTAATGCCGAATTCCATCGTCATCTGGCTGGCCGCGGCGCTGGCCATGGAGCGGGGCACCAGGTACGGGCTGAAGCGCTTCTGGCCGAAGGCGTAGAGTTGCTGGTAGGATGCGTCTTCGGTCGTCTTGCCGGCCATCCCGGCCCCCATGAGGACCGCCGTGCGGGCCGCCAGCCCGGTGTCCAACTCCAGGCCGGCGTCGCGGATCGCCTCTCGGGCGGCGATCAAAGCAAATTGGCTAAAGCGGTCGAGCAGGTCCAGGCGCTTGGGATCGAAGTGGGCCGCCGGGTCA
>JBGOUJ010000450.1:0-6431 GCA_041477005.1 Terriglobia bacterium
CGACTGGATGCGCGAGAATCGTCGCCGCCTCCGCGAGCTCAAGTTCGGGAATCACCGGAAATACGAGAGCAACAAGCCTGACGGCGAGATCGGTACTCCGGCGGTCATCGAGAGCTTCGTCCGCTGGGCAGCACGGTATGGGAACGGAAGCCCGTACGAAGCCTTTTGGTCATTTGTTGAGCACGCAGAAGGTCCGGAGGCGGCTTTCGATCGTCTCTTCCGGGCATTGAGGATCCGCAGGTTCGGACGAACGGCGAAATTCGATCTCCTCTGTCTGCTGGGAAACCTTGGAATCCTTTCGGTCGCGCCGGCTCATCCGTACTTGAGAGGTGCCACCGGGCCGAGAGCCGGCGCGCTCCTGCTTATGACAGGGAAGAAGCAAGGCAAGCCGACCGCCGAAATCTTTGACATCGTCCGCGAGCTCCAATCGGCTCTCGATGTCCCGGCCGAATGCGTGGAGGATGCCTTGTGCAATTGGCAGAAGAAAGCGGGCTTCCTGTCGCGGACATGCTGAGTTTCAGCCCAAACCGCCGGTTCTTGGCGGGCTCGGCTTCAAAATTAGTACTGGGAGGACGGCTTGCATTCGGGCATTTCTCGGCATTCTTGCTCCCCGCTCAACCCGACTACTCCCGCCAAACGCCCTTCTCGCCAAGTGAACCTTTTGCACCCGGCCGAATGGGGCGGTGTGCTGGAAGGTTTTCCTTTCGGCACGAAGCTTACGTGGAAGGGCGCGCCCGGCGTTCCACGGGGAGAATGTCAATCGCTAGGTCGCGCACCGGAAAAGTTCTAAAATCGTCCGCTAGGGCCCACCATTGGTTTCAACAACTTCCACAGCCTAATTTCACAATCAATTGTGAAAGGCGGAGGCCGAGACCGCGATTCTGGCTACGTGTTGGCTGCCGCCCGCGCTTCGGACTGTCAAGAGATCGGCAGCCAGCGAGCTTAGCCCGAGAATCCCCACATGAGCAAGACGTTGAACCGCCCGATCCTCCACAAGCGGGCCGATGCTAGCTATGGCTAGGCCGCGCTCAGGACGTTCGATGCGTGCCCGTCCGGCTGCCCCAAATCCCGCGAGTCGCCAGCGGGGTCTTGGCGTGGGCTGAAAAGACAGATACGATCCGAAACGAATGCGCTGTAAGGCAGGCCCACTCCTGGGATGCGCTGCCGTAGCAGAGAAAGGCGTACTCGGTCTGGGTCCCGGCCCAAGAGGTGGCAGCAGGAGACGAAGCTAAGGTGCCCCGCAGCGTTGTCCACGATCCATTGAACGGCGTCGCCTCGGTTCCTGCCGGACCCGCATTGAAGGTCCTCGATGGCCTGGACCAAGACAGCGCCGGCGAGGCGACACAAACTTCTGTCCTGGCCACCATCCGCAGTGTCGGTGTGGGATGTCATTGTTGGCATTACCGTCCTAGACCAACATAAACTCATTGGCGGGTCTTGAGAATAGAGCGGCGGTACTGAACAGGGCTAGGGTTAACCTCTGAGGCACGGAAGGACGAAGGTACTGCGGCCTGGGGCGTTCACCTGAGGACAAGCTATAATGACTTGACCGAGTTACTCCTCCATTGACCTATGACCAACGAGATTAGAGGAAAACGGAGCGCGTATCACTGCCCGTGGCGCAGGCGCAGCTCGCGAACCATGATGGCAGCTCTTATGGTGATTCCGGCGTTTCTGTTGGGGCAGGCTCCTCCATCCCTGCCATCAAAGCCGGCGGAAGGCGAGAAATTATATGGGGAGCACTGCGCCGGCTGCCACGGGCCTGACGCGCGCGGCTCCGACCGGGGCCCGGCGTTGGCGGGGAACCGCCGGCTGCGGTTGCGGTCCGTCCTGTCGCTGCGCAGCCTGATCCGCAAAGGAATTCCTGATGCGGGGATGCCGCCGTTTGACCTGGCGTCCAGCGAGCTCGATGCGCTTGCAGCCTTGGTAGGGTCAATGAATCCGCCGGCTTCGGAAGGCATCGTGCCCGGCAATCCTACAGCCGGAGAGCAATTCTTCGTTGGCAACGGGCAATGCGGCTCCTGTCACATGGTTTACGGCAGGGGAGAGGCCATCGGTCCGGACCTGTCGAATGTGGGACGCGAACAAACCGCCGACGAGATCCGACAGGCGCTGCTAGAGCCGAGTGCGCACATCACTCCGGGCTATGAACTTGTCACAGTTCGTTCGAAAAACGGAGCGACCCTCCGCGGCTTCGCCCGGAGCCGCAGCAATTTTGACATGCAGTTGCAGGATCTCGACGGGCGGTTCCACCTGCTTACTGGGGACCAGATTTCAGCCATCGAGTATGAAAAGCAATCGCTGATGCAACCCGTAAAGGCAAGTCCGGAAGAGCTGCGTGATTTGATCGCCTATCTCAGCCGCCTGACGGGCGTGAAGCCAGGGGTGGCCGCCGTCGCGCGGCCTTCCGATGCAGGTGACATCAGCTTCTCGAGAATTATGAATCCCAGGCCGGGTGACTGGCTGTCCTACGATGGAAGGCTTAGCGGCAACAGGTATAGCGAACTCACTCAGATCAATACCGGCAATGTGGGTAAGCTCGGTGTGAAGTGGACGTTTTCCATTCCTTTATGGCAGCAGTTTCTGCCTGATACGCCGTATTTTCATGAAAACATGAACTACTTCGGGTTGGAGGTGACGCCCATTGTTGCGGACGGCATCATGTACGTGACGGGGCCGCACCAGGCTTTTGCGCTGGATGCTCTCACGGGCCGGCCCATCTGGCACTACTCGCGCCCGCGCACTCCGGGACTTGTGGGGGATGCATCGTTGGGTACGAATCGCGGCATGGCCATCCTTGGGGACAAGGTGTTCATGGTGACCGATAACGCCCATCTGATCGCCTTGAACCGTACTACCGGCCAACTGGTGTGGGAAGCGGTAATGCCGGATGAACCCCAGCACTACGGCTCCACCGTGGCCCCCCTGATCGTCAAAGATATGGTCGTTGCCGGCGTCTCCGGCGGCGACTGGGGCCTTCGTGGCTTTATCGCCGCTTACAAAGCCTCAACCGGCGAACGCGTGTGGCGGTTCTGGACAATACCGGGCAAGGGGGAGCCGGGCTATGACACATGGAAAGGAAAACATCCTGAATTCGGAGGCGGCTCGACATGGCTGACCGGCACCTATGATCCGGAGGCCGACACTCTGTACTGGCCCACGGCCACTCCCTTTCCGAATACCGATGGTCGCGACCGGCCGGGCGACAACCTCTTCACCGAATGCATCCTGGCGCTGAACCCCAACACCGGAAAATTGAAGTGGTATTATCAATCCACTCCCCACGATGTTCACGTCTGGGACGCGACTGAGCCCTCTGTCCTGGTAGATGCGACGTACCGGGGGCAGGCTCGGAAGCTCCTGCTGCACGCGAATCGGAACGGGTTCTTCTATGTGCTCGACCGGACGGAAGGCCAGGTCCTGCTGGCCAAGAAATTCGTGAAGCGCCTGACCTGGGCCAGCGGAATTGGCCCGGACGGGCGTCCACAGCTCACGCCGGAGACCGACGTAAGCTGCCCGTATGACGCAACGAACTGGAATGCAACTGCCTTCAGCCCGCTGACCCGTCTCTACTATGTCATGGCCATGGAGAAGTGTGTCGCCAAACTGTCACCCGGCAGTTGGAAGAAGGGGTATCCGCAAGAGGAACCCGGGATGAAATATCTGCGCGCACTCGATATTGAAACCGGAAATATAGTTTGGGAGATCCCGCAAATCGGACCGACCGAGGGCAAAAGATGGGCCGGAGTGTTAGCCACGGCCGGCGGGATATTATTCTACGGTGATCCCAATGGTGATTTTGTGGCCGCCGATCAGCGGGACGGAAAGCCGTTGTGGCACTTGCCGACCAACGCCATAATTAAGGCCTCTCCGATGACTTATACAGTCGCCGGGAAACAATTTGTGGCGCTTTCGGGGGGGTCGAATATCATGGCCTTCGGGCTGCCATAAACGAGGCGGATTTGTCCGGGGGTGCATCCGGCTCCTGGCGTGACCCAGAGCCTGGAAACCGACCAGAGCAAAAACTCCATGGCCGGGCGCAGATACGGCCCTGGCAGGGGCCCAGGTGATGGCGACATCGGCCGTTTTCGCTCATCGGCGGATCCCCGTCCGGAATGGGTCGCGCGGGTCGAGAATCAGTGTCGCTTCGGAGCTGACGTAGGCGGAGCCTTTGATGGCGGGCAGGATCCGCTCGCCGGCGCGGCGGAAGGAGGCCTCGAACACGCTGCCGACAATGCTTTCCTGGCGCCACGTCTCGCCCTCACGGAGTTTTCCGTCTGCCGCCAGGCAGGCGAGCTTGGCGCTGGCGCCGGTGCCGCAGGGGGAGCGGTCGTAGGCTTTTCCAGGACATAGAACGAAATTCTTGCTGTCAGCGTCGGGGCGCTGGGGCGGGCCGAAGAGTTCGATGTGATCGATCTCCTCGCCGCCGGCCCCCCTGATCCCCTGGCGGACCAAGGCCTGCCGGATGCTCCAGGCGCAATCGGTGAGCCGTTCCACGTTTTCGAGCTTGATTTCCTGGCCGTGGTCGTTTACCAGGAAGAACCAGTTGCCGCCCCAGGCCACGTCACCGGCGACCTTCCCGTAGCCGTCCACTTCGACGGCCACGTTCTTGGCGCAGCGGTAGCTGGGGACATTCTCGACCGTCACCTCGCCGGTTTCGTGCAAGATCGCCGTTACGGCGCCGACCGGAGTTTCCAGGATATGCTCGCCGGGCTCGATGCGGCCCAGGTGAGCCAGGGAGACGATCAGGCCGATCGTGCCGTGGCCGCACATGCCGAGGTAGCCTACGTTGTTGAAGAAGATGACACCCGCCGCGCACCTGGCGCCGGCCGGCTCACAGAGCAGGGCGCCGACGATGACATCGGAGCCGCGCGGCTCGTTGACGACGGCCGAGCGGAAATCGTCGTGCCCGGCGCGGAAGCGGGCCAGGCGCTCGGCCATAGTCCCGCTGCCGAGGTCCGGGCCGCCGGCGAGGACCACGCGGGTCGGCTCGCCGCCGGTGTGCGAGTCAATAATGGAGACTCGCTGGACTGCACTTCCGCTCATATGTCAGTGGGCCGCCAGGACGGGCAGCGCCGGACGCGTCGCGATGGCGTGGCGGATGATGCCGAGGACTTCCTCGCGCTCGGCGCCTGCGATCGGAAGCCGCGGCGGCCGCACCATCTCGGAACCCAGGCCGCACTCCGCCATCGCGAGCTTGATGTACTGGACGAGCTTGACCTTCGTATCGAGGTGCAGCAGCGGTGTATACCAGCGATACAGCTCGCGGGCTTCTTCCCACCGGCCGGACACGGCGAGATCCCACAACGCCCGGTTCTCGTCCGGAAAGGCGTTCACCAGGCCGGCCACCCAGCCCTGCGCGCCCAATAGAATGCTCTCGAGCACCAGGTCATCCACGCCGCAGAAGAGAGTGTAGCGGTCGCCCAGCAAGTTTATAAGGTCCGTGATGCGCCGCACGTTCTCGGAAGACTCCTTGATCGCAATGATGGACGACTCATCGGCCAGCTCGACGAACATTCCGGGCGTGAGGTCCACCGGGTAGGCAACCGGATTGTTGTAAATCATGACCGGGAGGTCCGATGCGCGCGCCACCGCGCGAAAGTGCGTGAGGGCTTCACGGCCGTCGGCCTTGTAGACCATCGCAGGCAGCACCATCAAGCCATCCACGCCGATTTTCCCGGCGTCCCGGGCGTAGCGGCAGGCCAGGGCCGTGGTGTACTCGGCCACCCCGGTCAGCACCGGAATGCGGCCCGCCGCGACCGGGAGCATCTCGCGGAGCACCGTGAGCTTCTCGTCGTAGGCGAGGGCCGTGTTCTCGCCGACGCTCCCGAGCAGGATCACGCCGTGGATGCCGGAGCGGATCAGCAGGTCAAGATGCCTGGCGGTCGCCTGAAGATCCAGGGACTGGTCCTGCTTGAATTGTGTGGTGAGTGCGGGGAAAACGCCTTTCCAGTTCGCGTTCATGGGTCTCCAACCTGGCGTCTCAAACCGACCTCACCTCGCCCTTCAAAGTGGCCGCATCGAGCCGATTTCGGTCGCGATTTATGATCGATGGTATTGTCCGGCAGGCCAGTGCGATAGTCAAGCGCTCAGCCATCTCAGCCATCCCGCACCGGGGTTCACGTCTCGGGGACGGTCAAATTGCGTTCAAGGCTCTCGTTGAAGATCGTGTGGTAGATGACCAGGAACGGTGGCAGACCTGGGGTCTCGCGGGTGGTGCGGTCATCCTCCTCGTCACCCATGGGAAACGCCGGAAGGCGGCGCCGACCCAAAATCCGCTACAATTAGGGTAGACCGCGGTGAGGTGCGAGAGCGGTTGAATCGGGCGGTCTCGAAAACCCTCAAGAAGGGAGTACCGATGGATGAGGTCTCCATTCTCCTCGGCCACAGCAGCGTGCGGATCACGAGAAGCATTACACCTCCTGGGTCCA
>JBGOUJ010000451.1:0-6413 GCA_041477005.1 Terriglobia bacterium
GGCGCCGGGATAGTAAATGCGCTCGCCCTGGCCCATCGGGTCGAAGGCGAGCACGAGGTAGCCGAGCTTCGCCAGCCCCTGGCAGCAGTGCTGGTAGCTTTCCCAGGCCTTGCCGTTGTTGGAGTGGCCCATCTGGAAGAGCACGCCGGGAAACGGGGGCTGAGCGGAGGTGGGGATGTAGAGGTTCGCCGGAACGTGCAGCTCGGGCCGGGTCTCGTAGAGGACCTTTTCCACCCGGTAGCCGCTGCGATCGAACGATCCCACGGTGCGGGCCTTGAGCGGCGTCCGCTCGGGCATGCCGCCGATCAACTTCCAGAACGTTTCCCGCACCCAGCGCTGGCGCTCGCGGATGGCGGCGGGGGTGGTGAGCTTCTGGATCTCGCGGTTGCGGGCCTGGTAGGCGCGCTCGGCGAGGTCCCGCAGGTAATCGGGCAGGCAGCGCGAGTAGTCGCGATAGGCGACGCCGGGGAAGGAAGCCTGTCCGAAGAGGCGCCGGCCGGCCCCCAGGCCGGCGGCAGTAAGGGAAAGCAGTTCGCGTCTGGTCACAGGCCCTACTATACAATGGACTGGAATGGGCTTCCTCTCGAGGCGCGCGTGGCTGCTCTCGGTGTCGGGGCTTCCCTTGCTCCGAGGCGCCGAGCCGCAAAACACATCCTTCCCGCTCCAGCAGGTCACCGGGACCATCACCCCGGCGGATTTTTTCTTTGTTCGCGACCATTTCCTGGAGCCGGAGCTCTCGCTGAGCACCTGGAAGCTGCGGATCGAGGGCCGGGTCGCCCGCCCGATCGAGCTGACCTTCAGCGATCTGCTGGAATCGCCCACCAAGAAAATGGAGGCGGTTCTGGAATGCGCCGGCAATATCGCCGGCGGCGCGGCCGCCAGCAATGGAATCTGGGAGGGCGTCCCGCTCGCAAGCCTGCTCGAACAGGCTCGCCCAGCCCCTGAAGCAACGCACGTCCTACTGGAGGGCGCCGACGCCGGCCGGCTGGTCAACAAGGACTCTCCGGTGCTCCCCTATTCGCAGCTTGTGCCACTGGCCAAGTGCCGGGAGCCGGCCAGCCTGGTCGCCTTCAAGCTGAACGACCGCTTCCTCGCCCGGGCCAATGGGTTCCCGGCCCGCGCCCTGCTGCCCGGCTGGTATGGCATGGATTCGGTGAAATGGTTACGTCGTATCCTCGTCGTCGGCGCCACCGACCCGCCCGGCGGCTTCCTCGAAAGCGGCATGCATCAGTTTTACAACCGGACGCTCAAAAGAGCGGGCGGCGAGCGAACCATCACCCGTCTCACGGAGGTGCAGGTGAAGTCGGCGATCGCCTACCCGAGCGACGGGGCGCGGCTGCCCGCCGGCCGTCACTCGGTCTGGGGCTTCGCCTGGACCGGCAACAGCACGATCCGCCGCGTGGAGGTTTCCTCCAACGGCGGCAGCACCTGGCAAGAGGCCAAGCTGGAGTCTTCGCCTAAACCGCTCACGTGGGTGCGGTGGAGCTACGGCTGGCAGGCGGCGCCCGGTGAGCACGTTCTGATGAGCCGCGCCTCGGACGCCGCAGGCCATCAGCAGCCGCTCCGGCGGGACCCGGCCCGCGACGACGGCTACGAGCTGAATTACTGCCTGCCCCTGCGCTGCTCGGTGAAATGAAGACCGCGCGCGAGAAGTCGTCTGGCTCAAGCCGGACGCTGCGCAAACTTTTGCACTTTGGTTAGCGGGAGCGATCGTCGGGCAACGGTTGCTCAGGTGCGCCCGGTTGCCTCAAGTGCTCCATGCGATCGAGAACCTGGCGTGCCAGTTCCACTTGGCCTAGCTTGCGATACGTGAGGCCTAGCTGGTAATAGCGGCTCGGCTCCATCGGGCGCAGCTCGATCGCGCGCTTAAGCGCCGTGACCGCTTCCGGGTAGCGGTTCGTCGCGACGTAGACTTTGCCCCGAATGTAGAAGATGTCGGGATCGCTGGGGCTGGTCTTTTCGCCTTGCGCCAGTTCCGCCAGGACCTTCGGATAGTCGATCGGATCCATCGTCATCATGGCCTGCGCCGTAAGGACGTGGATCATCGGGTAATCGGGCTTAACGCGAGCCAGCTTCTGAAGCGATTGCACCTCTTGATCGGGGCGGCCCATCTTGCGGTAGGCCTCGGCCAGACGGATGTACGCTTCGGCGGCGTCCGGGGATTTCCGGAGCAGCTCGTTCAGGACGTCGACGCCGGCCTGGAATTGATCGGCCCAGACCAGGTTGTTGCCGAGCGGCAGGAGGAAATTCGGCGAGCCCGGGATTTGCTTGCGGGCTTCCTGCAAGACTTCCACCGCTTCCTTGAACTGCAGCGCTTTCTCGTAAAGAAAAACGAGCGCGAGATACGAATTCTCCTGCGCGGGCGCTAACCGGATGGCGAGCTTCAGATGCTTCACCGCTTCCTCGCGCCGACGCACGCTTTCATAGCTGAGGCCGGCGACTCCGGCCGCCGAGGCCCTCACTCGATCGGGGGCGCCCGCCTGGTTCTCGATGGCCGCGGCATTGCGGATGGCATCATCGTAGGCGCCGACAGTGTTCTCGAGCGCCGCGAGCGCGACGGTGGATTCCGTGTCGATCGAGCCGGTCTGCTCGAACCGCAGCGACTCGGCGAGTGCAAGATCGAGGAGCTGGTTTTCGGCGAGGAAACGGGCCAGGCCGGAATGCAGCTCGCCGTCCTTCGGGAAGCGCTGCGCCGCCATTCGCAGAACTTCTTTCACCTTTTCGATATCGTGCAACGCCACATTGACCCGCACCAGCATGGCGAGCGGCATCACGTTGTCCGGCAGGATGGCGTAGGCCCTTTCGAACGCCTTCCGCGCGGCCGGGAAGTTGTGGGCTGCCGCTTCCGAGAGGCCCAGGCCGTAGAACGCGCGGGCGCTCGTGGGGACCAGGCAGGAGGCTTCGCGGTAGTGCTGCGCGGCGGCGGCGTACTGGCCGCGGTCGAACGCGCTCTGCGCCCCACGGTCCAGCTCCTGGAATTTCGCGAGCGTCTCCTTCTCACCGAGACGCGACGGCACGCAGTCGGCGGCCCACAGACCGGAGACGCACCACAGGGCTGCGGCAAGGACCCTCATCGGACCAAGCACCGCACAGGCACCAGGATGTTCAGCTCGTAACCGTCCTTGCGCGGGAATGAAAGATTCTGAGGCTCAGACGAAGCGAGCGCCTGCCCCAGAATGGAACAGGCGCCCGGAAGAAAAAGCAATTCCCTGCGGGTCATGGATCGCGGGCAGGCATGCCCTGCCTGCCTCAAAACAGCAATTTCAAAGCCATTTGAATGATGCGTGGGTCGCGCGCCCAGGTGATGCGGCCAAAAGTGCTGTCGGCGAATGCGGTGTCCGGATTGTTCAACTGTGTGTGGTTCAGCCCGTTGAAGAACTCCGCGCGATACTGCAGACGCCAGCGCTCGCGGATGGCGAACACCTTGTGAGCCGAGAAGTCGATATTGAAGGTTCCCGGACCAATCAGGATGTTGCGCCCGGCGTTGCCGGACGTCCCCAGTCTGGCGGGGGCGAAGGCCGAAGTATCGAACCACTGGGCAACGCGCGCGCCGCGCGGCCCGCTTGTATACGTTGGGGCCTTCACCACGTCCACCAGGTCGTTGCCGAGGGCGGTCAGCGAACGGTCATCGGCCGAAGTGATGTTGAGCGGGAAGCCGCTCTGCCAGTTCCAGATGGCCGAGGTTTCCCAACCGCCGAACAGGGCCTTCATGACGCCCTGCTTGGGCGAAGGCAACTGCCACAGGTAGCTCAGCACGAAGCGGTGGGGCACGTTGAAATCGGCCACGCCACGGTAGGCCCCGACGTTGTACGGATTGATCACATTGACGCCGCAGAGGTCGGTCAGATACGAGACCTGGTCGATCGTCTTGCCGAAGGTGTAGTTGGCGTTCACAGTGAAGCCGTGCGTGAAGCGCTTTTCCACCGATACCTGGAGCGAGTTGTAAATGGAATTGCCTCCGGAAACATCCTGGATCAGCTCCAGAAAGTTTTGATCGGGACGGCGCTGGCTCGCGTTCGCGGCGGTGGCGCCGGGCCCGGGAAAGGGCGCATTCACGTCGCTGTTGTATCCGAGGTGCGTGCCCTTCGATCCCACGTAGCCGGCGCGGACCACCAGGTCGCTCCGCAACTGGCGCTCGACGGTGAGATTCCAGCTCAGCGTACGGGCCGGCCGCCAGTCGGGCGTGTAGGAGACCGCCAGGCCGGGCGGGAGGATGAACGCCACGTTGGACGCCGGGGTGAACGGCGCGTATTGCCCCGGGAAGGGGTTCGGATACGCTTTGTAGGGATTGCCGAAGGGCACCTGGAAAATCTGCACCTGTGGGCTCCACGGCGCGCTGTCCACCATGTTGTTGTAGGCCTCCACGAAGGGCGGCTGGAAGAAGAAGCCGGAGCCGCCCCGAATGACGGTCTTGCCCTTGCCGTCTATGTTGTAGGCGAAGCCGAGGCGCGGAGCGAACAACCAGTACGCGGCATTGCTGCCGCCCGAGGGGCACCCCGGGTCGCCCTCATACAGGTATCCCTTTGGAGCGTTCGGGAATTTCTGCGAGACGAGGCCGGGACGGTAGCACTCGGTCCGACCGAGCGTGTCGCCGTACGGGTGGAACGGGTCCCAGCGGAGGCCCAGGTTCAGCATCAGTTTGGGGCTGACGCGGTAATTGTCCTGGATGAACATG
Organism: Terriglobia bacterium; assembly: GCA_041477005.1. GTDB lineage: Bacteria > Acidobacteriota > Terriglobia > Bryobacterales > JACQDG01 > JBGOUJ01. The sequence goes on from JBGOUJ010000451.1 coordinate 4,676, forward strand.
CTGCCAAGCGTACCGCGCCGCCCCGCGTATTCACCGCCACCCTGGATAAAGCGGTCGACGACACCGAGCAGGAAATCGGACCGGGGATCGCCGCTGTAACTCGTCCCGCGGAAGCGAAAATTGCCGTTCTGGCGGAAGGTATTGATCAAGTCCACCTTCATCTTCATGAAATCGCCGCCGACCGCGATCTCGTGACGGCCGAGGATCCAGTGAAGACTGTCGGTGAAGTGGAAGTTCTGCCGGTTGAAAGCGCCGGGGTGGCCGGTGCCGATACTGAAGTAGCCGGCCACACTTACCACCAGTTCTGGCGGCGTGGAGTGGGCGATGGGAATCCCCAGGTCGGCAAAGCTGAACGGCGCGCCGCTCACGATCGTGCCGTTGATCCGGTTGTAGGAGAAGATGAAGCTATTCAGCAGCGTGGGCCGGATGTTATAGGTGTGGCTGAAAGAGACGCTCTGGTCGAGGTCGGTGAACCCGCCTCTGGCGCTGATGAGGCTGGTGGTACCGGGGACCGCGTCGCGGGTGTAGGCGGCGCGGAAATAGCGGCCATAGAAACGATGCTTGTCCAGGTTGTAATCGACCCGGCCCATGACCTGGTTTTCGGTGTCGTTGATGGGCAGGTTGTAGTTGATGAAGGCGTCCGCGCGCGGGGAAGTGGGGACGGATTGGAGCAGTTTCGTCGCCACGGGATCGATGCGGCTGGCCGGTATGATGTTACCCGGGATCGACTGCCCCGTATTGGGATCTACCAGTTGCCTGCTGAGGCCGGAAAAATTGCCCTGGCGCTGCACGTCGGTCAGTACCGTGGCCGTGTTACCCAGCGACACGTTGCGAAGAATAGTGCCCTGGTAAGTGCCGAAGAAGAACAGGCGGTCTTTCTTGATGGGACCGCCGGCGCTGCCGCCGAACTGGTTGCGCTTGAGGAAGTCGTGCGTGGGGGCGAAGAAGTTGCGGGCATTCAGGTCGCCATTGCGCAGAAACTCGAAGGCGCTGCCGTGCAACTGGTTCGTGCCGGACTTGGTGACCACATTGACAATCGCGCCGGCGCCGCGGCCATACTCGGCGCTGTAGCTGTTGGTCTGGACGCTGAACTCTTCGACCGCGTCCGGATTGGGGAAGGGATTGTTCACATTTGTGTAGTGGTCCTGGTTGCTGCCGCCATCGAGATTGTAGTTGATGTCGTCGGCGCGGGCGCCGTTGGAGCTGATCGCCTGGGCGCCGGGATAGCTGGCGGTCTGCAGGGTATCGCCTCTGCCGCGGGCATTGCCTGCATTCAAGTCCGAAGTGCCGGGCGCAAGCAGCACCAGGGAGGCGGCGTTGCGGCCGTTGAGCGGCAGCTCGATGATGTTCTGCTGCGTGATCACTTTACTCAAGGCGCCGGCGCGGGTCTCGACCAACTCCGCATTGGCCTCAACGGAAATAGTTTCGCTGGTGGCGCCGAGCTGCAGACTGATGAGAACGGTGGACGATTTGTCGGCCTGGACCCGAATCCCTTTTTGCTCGGAGCGCCGGAACCCGGACGCTTCAGTGGACACCGAGTAAAGTCCGACGGGGAGCAGGGGAAAGATGTAACCGCCATCTCCACCGCTGGCCGTCTGGCGGGTGAGTCCGGTCGCCAGGGCGGTTACCGTCACTTTGGCGCCGACTACGGCGGCTCCGCTGGGATCCAGCACCGTGCCGGCAATCGTGCCGGCCGGATCGGCTCCAAGCATTGAAAATGCAAAAAGCCAGAGAGCCC
>JBGOUJ010000452.1:0-6402 GCA_041477005.1 Terriglobia bacterium
ACGCCGCTGATCACCGCCGCGCTGCCGGACGAAGTGATGTCCGTTCCCGGGTTGCTGAAGTTCGGGTGATTGAAAATATTGGTCGCTGTCGTCTCCCAGCGCAAATGCGCGCCGTTCTCTTTAAAGAAAAAGTCCTTGTGCAACCCCATGTGCCACACGTTTACGCCCGGGCCTTTGATCATGCCTTTCGACGCCGAGCCGAACTGGCCCAGTTGCGGGCCGCTGAACGCCGACAGGTCGTACCAGCGGGTGACCGACCGCTGGTCCGTGGGAAGATTCGGGTCGTGCAGCGCGTCCGGGCGGATGGTCACCTGGGCCGGCGTGCGGCTGCTGGTGAAGGCGATCCCCACCGGGTCCGGGCCGGTCCAGAACGGCGTCAAGAACTGCCCCGAGTACATGCTGTAAATCCCGCTGATCTCCCATCCCCCGGCCGCCAGATTCAGCAGCCGCGACGCGCGCGGCAGCCAATGCCGGCCTCTGCCGAACGGAAGCTGGTAAACCCAGTTGGAGGTCACCCGATGGGTCGGAATGACGGACGATACCCCGATGTCCCGATGCCGGTCGAAAGGATTTTCTGCGGTGTATTCAAAGCTGCTGAGGTCCCCGTCATAGTCCATGTCGTAGCGGTCCCGCGCCCAGGTCCAGGAGCCCTGGAAATAAAGACCCTTCGAGAAATGCCGCTCGGCGGTCAGCGTCAGGCCGTTGTACTGGTGGCCGGCCCCGTTGGCCGTGTAAGTGATTCCCGGGTAATTCGGGAACGGCCGCGGCTTGTCCACGAAAGGCCTCGCGTCGGGGACCGGTGAATTGTAGTTGTAATTCCACCAACCCTTTCGCTCGTTCGTGCCGATGTAGGAAATCCGGAACCCGGTGTCCCACATCTGCCGCTCGATCGTGAAGTTGTATTGCATGCTGTAGGGTGTTCGGAGGTTGGGGTCAGTCGCCGTGGGTAGACCCACGGTGGAAGGGCCGCCCGCCCCTGTAGCCGGGAAAACACGCGGAAAGATCACGTCCGGATTGGATGTCGGGTTCGTGTAGCTCGGCTCGTTGAGCACGTACGGAATGCCGCCAATGCTCAACGTGAGAGGGACCACGTTGTAGAAGATGCCATAACCCATCCGGAACACGGTTTTCGGTCCCCAGGGCCGGTAGGCGATTCCGACTCGCGGGGCCAAATTGTTTTTGTCGGGATTGACCAGCGTGCGGCTCGCCAGGTGCACCGAGCTGGCCGTGACCACGTTGACGTAATTCTTGGGCATCAACGGGCTCACGCTCGAGAGCGCCTGGTCGGGAACCACGATGCTGCCGGTCCCGATGTCGAACATCGCCATCCGGTTGGCGTTTTCACGCCAGGGCAGGTGCAGCTCGTAGCGCATCCCCAGGTTGAGGGTCAGGGTGGAACTCAACTTGAAATCGTCGACGGCGTACAGGTCGTACTGCCACCGGTTGCGGTCTCTTTCGATCGGCGCGAAGGCCCGCGCCGAGGAAGTCGGGATGCCCAGCAGGAAATCGGCGTAGGGATGGCCCTGCCCGGTCAGGCCTGCGCTCGTGAACCGGTTGGAGAACGTCACCGACCCGAACAGGTTGGCATTGGCCGCAAGATCGTCGTACTCCACGCGCGTCAGGTTGAAGCCCAACTTGATGTTGTGCCGGCCGCGGAACCAGCTCACGTGGTCCTGAAAGTCCTCCAGGTGGTTCCGAAACCCAGGCTTGGTGTAGTCGGCCTGGGTGATCGCCTGCAGTCCGAGGCCGCTCCAGTTCACTTTGAGGAGCCCGCTGATAGTCGGCAGGTCCGGGGCGAGCCCAACCAGTCCGAGGTCCTTGACCACGTCCGGGCCGATCAGTGGCCCAATCACCGGATTATTGTTGAGGCCGAAGCCCCACCGGAACTCGTTCAGCAGCGTGGGCCGGAAGACATGGGTGTAAGAGAAGGTGCCCGCCCGGTCGTCGCGCTGCTGGAAGCGGCGCCCGATGGTCGGCAGGTTTCCCTCGTAACCCCGGCTGTATTGCCGGTTGAACGTGAAGCGGCCGAAGATCGAATCGCTCGCCGAGAACCGATGATCGACGCGCGAGGTCGAGTAGGTGGAGGGGTCGAAAGGACGAGTCTTGACCTCGCGGTAGTTCTGCGTTTGGAAAACGCTCGGGTTGCCGAAATTCGGCAGCGGGTAAAACCGGTCCTGGATCTTCTGCGACACCGCATTGATGCGGCTGGCAGGGATGCGATTGTTGGGGAAAGGCTGGCCGCCTTGCGGATCATAAATCAACACGCCCCCAGACAGCCCCGCGAAGTCACCCTGGCGCCAGGCCGCGATGGGCACCGCGGGATTGAGCGCTTGCGAGGCCTGGCTGCCACGCGAGGTTTCGAACGAAAAGAAGAAGAACGTCTTGTTGCGGCCGTTGTAAGCTTTGGGAAAAACCACCGGTCCGCCCACGCTGCCCCCGACCTGATGCGTGATTCCCGTGCCGCGGCTGAGCGCGAACGGATTCCGCGCCCGGAACCACGGCGTCGAGTAGTAGTCAAACAGGCTGCCGTGGAGCGAGTTGGACCCGGATTTCGAAATGATCGTCACCTGGCCGATGGTGCCGAATTCGGCCGAGTTGTTGGAGAGGTCGATCTTGATCTCCTCAAACGATTCGATGAAGTTGGCGAGCGGGCTGATCTGCGACTCATTGACGCCGTCGCTCATCGTGGTGCCGTCGATGGCCCAGTGACCCTGGTTCGCGCGGCTGCCCGAGAATCGGCGCGTGCTGCTCCCCGGCGCCTCTTGTATGCCCGGCGAAAGCGCCAAAAACGCAAACGGGCTGCGCGTATTCAGCGGGAGTGTATTCAGCAGGCGTGTGTCCTTGTTGTCGGAGATGCGGGCTGTCTCGGTCTCGATCAGAGTCGCCCCACCCTGGACCTCGACCACGGTCTCGACGCTGCCCACCTCGAGCCGAATGTCCAGGCGGCGGATGTCGCGCGCCGCCAGCGTGATATCCCTCGCCACGAACTCCTTGAATCCTGGACGGCTGGCGCGCAGAAGATAGGCGCCTTCTTTCAATTGGGCTAGCGTGTAGAGGCCGGCCTCATTGGACTGGGCTTTCGTTTCGATATTGCTTTCGATGTGAGTGGCAGTGACGGTAACACCGGTAACGATGGCGCCGGTTGCGTCGTTTACGGTCCCTGTAATCGTCGCAAACGTGGTCTGGCCGCAAACCGGCCTCACCAACCAGAGCAACGCCCCCACCGCCAACGCCTTCCGACATGGTATGTGCATATTCTTCCCTCCCCGAGGCTCCCTTGGTGCTATGCACAATATATGGATAGCTGCTGAGTTGTGTCAACAAAGAAATCTCGGGGGCCGGCGCGCAAACGTCCCACTACAACAACCCCAGCACTTCGGCGAGCAACACGGACTTCATGCAGATCACAAGCTCCTACGGCGAGCGGCAGGTCCGCTTCGGGCTGCGTTTGCAGTTCCGGCGCGCGGCCCGAATCCGGAAACCTCTTGGGGCGGCCCGAACGCGCCGAACGCGGTTCGCCCTTTTTCTTTTGCGTTAGACTGTGGAAGATGCGCGGTTCTCTCGGCTGGGCTGCCTTTCTCCTTGCAGCTCTCTCGTTTGCCCAATCCGACGATCCGGCAGCCAAATCCCAGCGCGGCAAGGAGGCCATGGCAGCCGGAAAGTTTGCCGAGGCTGCCACGATCTATGCCGAACTGGTAAAAACCCTCCCCGACAATGCCGGCCTCCTCATGAATCTGGGTATGGCTCAGCACATGGCCGGGCAGCCAAGCAAAGCCATACCGCAGTTCAAGGCGGCGCTCAAGCTCGATCCCGGTCTATTTCCCGCGTGGCTGCTTCTCGGCGTCGCTCACCTCGAAATCGGCCAGCCGGCGGGCGCCGTAGAGCCGCTCCGCAAGGCTCTCACGATGCAACCGGATAACACCGAGGCTCGCCACGCCTTGGGCGACGCGCTTTTCGCGGTGGAGCGGTTCGAAGAGGCGGCGGATCAATTCCGGCAGTTGTCGGACAGGAACGCCTCAGATCCCCGGGCCTGGCACGCTCTGGGGCGATCGTATGAATCCCTCTCCCGCCGGGCGTTCGCACAACTCGAGAAGGCCGCGCCGGAATCTTCCTACTGGCTCGCCCTGGTGGCCGGCACGCGCCTGGCGCAGCAGCAATATTCAGGTGCGTTCTACTTCTACCATCAGGCGCTGCAGAAGCAACCCGATCTGCGGGGCGCGCACGGGACACTGGCGGAGATCTACCGCCGAACAGGCCACGCGGATTGGGCCGCCGTCGAGGAGGGGAAAGAGCGCCGGCTGGGGCCGCTCGATTGCGCTTCGCATCGGATCGAGTGCGACTTCTTGCAGGGCCGCTATCGCGAGGCCGCGACAGCGGCGGGCCGGCCTCCGTCCGCGGAGTCGTATTATTTCCAGTCGCTCGCCTATAACGAGCTGGCTCTCCAGGCATTCGAGCGGCTCGCGAAGCTGCCGCCCTCGGCGGAGCTGCATCAATTGATAGCGGAGTCCCACCACAACCAGGGGCATCACATCGACGCGGTAAAGGAATGGCGGGAAGCGTTGAAGCTCTCGCCCGGGAATCCCGAGATCCGGAGAGAGCTGGCGATTTCATTGCATCAAAGCCGCGATTACAACGCCGCTGAAGTATTGCTGCGGGATTTGCTCAAGCGGGACCCGGGTTCGGTGGAGTTGAACTATTGCCTGGGGGACTCGCTGCTGAACCTGCAACAGCCGGAAAAAGCCGTTCCGTTCCTGAGCCAGGCTGTCAAGCGCGATGCGTCCGTGCTCCCGGCCCAGGCCTCTCTTGCCCGCGCCTACCTTCAGATGGGGCAAGCCGCGCAGGCGATCCCGCACCTGGAGGCCGCTCTGCCTGTCGATGATGACGGCAGCCTGCATTACCAGCTCGCTCGCGCCTATCAGGGGGCTGGCCGGCAGGAGCTGGCTAAACAGACTCTCGAACAGTACCAGAAGATCCACGCTTCGGCTGAGGCCGATCGAAAGAAACTGGAGCAAGAGGTTCGGATTACTCCGCCTGAATAATGGACGCCCTCTTCATCGGGCTGCGGTGGCTGCTGCTCGGCAGCCGCGCCGACGGACCGGAGCGGTCACTCCGCCGGAACCATCGGGCATCATTTGAAAACCTGTAGAATTCTACAAACAACGGAATTCGGCCCGATTAACGCCCGTCCCAGAATCCAAGATTTCGTATTTTCCAGCCGCAGCACGCGCACTCAGGACAGACAATCGTCGTAACGTGTTACTTTTCTTATACCTCTTGACATTCCCCCACTGGGCGGATAGAGTCTTAACAGTTCGACCCTATCACTGTTTGGAGTGGAGAGTAGAGTTGGGACCCAGGGTGGACTAACAGGGGGGGGCATGAAAATCGTTAGAACAATTACTATCGCTGTTGTGGCGTTGTGCCTGTCGAGCGGATTGGCCCTTGGCCAGGTTCTGTACGGAAACCTGGTCGGCAACACAACGGACCCGCAGCAGGCGGCCGTGGTCGGCGCTGCTGTCTCAATCAAGAACAATGCAACTGGTTTTTCGATGGAAACGAAGACGGATGACCGTGGCGCCTACGAAGTCGCGAACATACCTCCCGGCGTGTACAGCATCAAGGTCACTGCGCCGGGCTTCGCCACGTTTGAAGCCAGGGACATCGCGATCCAGGCCAATAACATCGCGCGCGTGGATGCTCCTCTCACGGTCGGCGCCGTGACCGAGGTAGTCACCGTCGGCGCGGAGATCGCGCGACTGCAGACGGACAAGTCCGACCTGCACGCCGACATTTCGTCGGAGCAGTTGACGCAAGTCACCGTGGCCGGTTATCGCAACTTCCAGTCTCTGATCGACCTGGTTCCGGGCGTCATGCCCTCAGCGTTCCAGAACGCTTCGACGGATTCGCCCGGTCGCGCCTTGACCACGAACGTCAACGGTACGGCCCGCAACTCGAACAACACCCGGATCGATGGCGCGGCCAACGTTTTCACCTGGCTTCCGCACCACGCGTTCTATATTCCACCGATGGAGTCGATCGACACGGTGAACATCGCGACCAACAACTTCGATGCCGAGCAGGGAATGGCGGGCGGCGCCGCGGTCTCGGTGATCACCAAGTCCGGAACGAACAGTTTCCACGGCGTCGCGTTCGAGTACACCTCCAATCACAAGTGGGGCGCGAAGAACCTGTTCTTCAATCCCAACACGCCGGCCGGGTCGGGCATACCGCAGCGGATCGACAACCAGTTCGGCGGCACCTTCGGCGGGCCCATCAAGAAGGACAAGCTGTTCTTCTTCATGTCGTGGGAAGGGACGACCACGGCCGAGCGCGGCAATGGCTTGCTGAGCGTTCCGACCGCCCAGGTCCGGGCCGGCGACTTCAACGGCTTAACCACGGTCT
>JBGOUJ010000453.1:0-6376 GCA_041477005.1 Terriglobia bacterium
ACTTCAGATAGCGCACGAGCAAAGGGAATGCGGCTGATGCTGTATCCGTTCGGTCCGAAGCCCCTCATTTTTTGCGCATCATTGTTCGCTGCCAGCAGCTATCTCCTCGGAACCTGGTACACCTACCCAATACCAAGGACCTACGATCTGGACTATACCGTTGGCGTTGGCACTACCCACTGGGCAGCCCTGACCAAATGCTGACTGGCGAGCGGCCACATTCGGCTCCAGCCGTTTCCGTTTGGTAGAAATGTAACAGAGTCTTATGCGCCATCTAACAACGGCATGCAGCTGACGGCGCTTGGCGCCGCAGCTGATGCCGAGCGTTAGAGATCTGAGGTATTCCGTCAAGGGGTAACAACGCCAATTTTCAAAAACCCTGCAACGGATTCCCACCGGAGCTGCACAGGGGAAGGCGCTGGGGGCTGCGTGTTGGACGACGGTGCGGTCAACGGCGTGCTTGGCCGGGCCGCCGGAAGCGGCGCGGCCCCGACGACCGTGGAAAACTGTTACTCTTACCTGAAAACTCCTCACGGAGGAACTATAAGGCGGCCCCCGGGAGGCAACCAAACTAGGGAGGCGATGTATGCGGATGAAATTCGTTCTCGTGTGCGGTTTAGGGCTGACGATTGCGACAGCAGCGCCGGCCCAAACCAAGTTCTCCGGGACGCAGCAGTGTGCCAAGCCGGACCCGGAATACACAGTGCCGGTCGGGGATCGACCCGACCATATGATGTCCCTCGCCAAGGACAAGTGCGCCTGGACGGGTGGGGAAATCGGAGGCGTTCAGCTTAAGGACGAAGACGACACGATCGTGTCGGACATCAGTGGCAGTCGCGCCCGCGATCGAGGCACTGGAGTGGCCATTTTGGCGAACGGTGACAAAGCGTTCGTCCAGTTCCAAGGGACCACGACGCTCAAGGACAAGGCGCCGGTCACCGGCCAGGGCACATGGAGCTTCACGGGCGGCACTGGAAAGGTGAAGGGGCTCAAAGGCAAAGGCACGTACAAGGGCAAGTGGAATCCCGATGGGACGTCGATGTTTGAGATCGAAGGGGAATATGAGCTGACGACGGCCACTAGCGGCAAGTAACGTCTGACGCCGGGCTCACGGGAAGCGTGCTCCAAGACGATGCCCTCGCGCTCCAAGCGCGCACGGGCAGGGGCGGTCAGCCCTGCTGGATGCCAGCGGCCTAACCTGCGGCCGAAGCCGGCGGCCGCAGGGGACTCAGACGCGGCCGCAGCTTAGCCGCAACCCGTTAGACAGCCGGCCAGAGACTGAGCACAGATCCCGCGACAAGCCTGGCTGTTGACAGGACTACGCCAAAGGCGTAGCATGGCCCTGTGTTCACGTTCATCGAGTCGGCCGCTTTTGAGCGCGCGCGCCCTTTGTACCTCGATGACGACGAATACGCCGAGTTGCAGGAGTTCATGATGCAGAACCCGGAAGCAGGGAACATCGTTCGTGGCTCCGGCGGCGTGAGGAAACTCCGCTGGAGGCGCGAGCGCACGGGCAAGCGTGGCGGCTTGCGGATGATCTACTTCGTGCGCTATCAGCCCAGCGAGTTCTGGATGCTGGCTTTGTACGCCAAAGCCAAGCAGGAGAACGTGCCTGCCCATATTCTCAGGCAATTGAAGGAGGCGTTCCGACATGAGTAGGAAGTTGACCGGGCAGGCATTGGCCCGATTCGAGGCCGAGCGCGACATCTGGCAGGAGGTCGTGGACGGCGTCCGACAAATCAAGGCTGGCCGCGGGAAACGCTTCAAGGTTGAGCCGCGTTCGCCCATCCTGCGAGCGCGCTTGAAATCCGGCCTTACACAGGCGCAGTTCGCACTACTGCTGGGGGTTTCGAGACGCACGCTGGAGCAGTGGGAGCAGGGTCGCCGGGAACCAAGCGGGGCCGCGAAGACACTTATCAGAGTGGCAGAACTGCACCCCGAGATATTGCGTGAAATCGCGGCGTGAACGGCGTTAATGGCATCTTGGCTAACCGGGGCGCGCACCCGGCCGGGCAAAGACCGGGCGGCGGGTGATGGCCGAGCCGTTAGCCAGCCGCGACGCCGTGGCCGTTCGGACCATGACCATGTGAACTGGAAACGTCGCCAACGGTTTTTCGGTCCGGCCCATGCCGGCTTTTCTTCTACTCGGCGGATCGAGACGAGCCTCCCCATGTGCACGTGGAGCGGGAAGAATCGAAGGCCAAGTTTTGGTTGGAGCCGGTCCGCTTGGAGAAAAGCCGGGGCTTTGGCCGCGCGGAAATCGGACGGATCGAGAGGCTGGTCACCGAGAACGTAGTGAACCTTCTGAGAGCATGGCATGAGTACTTCGGGGACTGAAGTTAGGGACGCGGTAGCGCAAAGGGTAAGCGTAAGCGAGGACGCTCTGGTCGTCGACCTGGCAGATGGCCGGACGATCACGGCGCCGGTCGCTTGGTTCCCGCGCCTGGCGCACGGGACGCCCGCAGAGCGAGCCAACTGGCGGCTAATTGGAAGCGGCGAGGGAATTCACTGGCTTGACTTGGATGAAGATATCAGCGTCGAGAGCCTCCTGGCCGGTCGCCGATCTGGTGAAACCCAGGAGTCCCTTCGGCGCTGGCTCCAAGGGCGCAAGGCGGCTGGCTAACGAGGCGTTGCAGGCGAAGGCCAAAAGCAGGCCGCGCCGAGGAGGGCCCGAAGCCGAATCGCGACCCAATCTTACGTCTCGCCTGGGCGTCTTGCTGGTTCGTTTCTTGAACGCGTGAAGCCCGTAGATGCCCTCCGTAAACTTCGCCACGTAGAAGATCGGGTGTTCGACCCTGGTGTGGACCTGGATCTCGTGAACACCCGGACCAACGTCCCGCATCGGCTTCCAGTCGTTCGGTCCAAGGCCCTCATGCGCCTCGTACCAATTGAAGCGGGCGCTACGGAGGCGGGGCTCGCAGCCCGGCGCGAGAATCGAGAGTCGCACCCCACGACGTGGATCAGGTAAAATCTCACAAAGTAAGGAGAGCCTCCAGATGCGTTCCCAATCTGTGGTGCGTTGCCTGGCGTTATCCGCCGTTCTCAGCGCCGTCGGGTTGGCGCAGAACGCCAATCCTCTCGCCGGCATGTGGCTGCGGGAGCACGCCCCTCAACAACCGCCGGAAGAATTCATCCTTTTCGGCGTGGATGGCCAGTTCGCGCAGGCGGTGCTGCCGGGGAACCGGCCGCAACTGGACCAGGCCAGGCGGGCGGAAGCGGAAGAGCGCCACCAGTCGCTTCTCGGCAGAATGACCAAAGAGGAGCTGGTGGCGCGTTTTCAGGGTGTGGAAGCGTCTCACGGCGCCTACACCGTTTCGGGAAACGTGATCTCCCAGAAGCATGACGCGGATCTCGACCCCAACCTGGAAGGGACCGAACAGGCTAGCGAATTTCGCCTCGAGGGCAAGACATTGATCCTGACCCCGAAGGGTTCCGGCTCCGGACGCCAGGTCCGGCTCGAGCGTCCGCCGCGCTTGATGGAGAAGCCCCATCCTCTCCTCGGCACTTGGATCAGGTTCTTCCTCATCCGGGACAGCACCATCCAACAGCCGCCGGCGACTCCGGAGTGGGTCTTTTTTGGCCCCGATGGCTACTTCTTGAATATGGAGATCCGAGACGGCCGGCCCAGAGTGGACAAGCCTCTCAGCCAGATGACCAAGGAGGAGCTCCTCAGACGTTTCAATGGGGTTGCGGTGACTTACGGCGCCTATAGTGTTCAGGGAAACATTTCCAGCCGGAAACATCTCATCAGCATGGACCCCGGCGCGGGGGGATTCGAACAGGTTCGAGGATTTCGCTTCGAGGGCGATGTGGTGAACTTCCGGGGTGCGAACGCGAATGGGACCGAGATGAGCGCCTATTTCGAGCGCCCGAAATAACCGGGTGCTCAGGCCGGGCCTCTCGCGACCACAAGGGCGTAGCCGTGACAACTCGGCGACCCGTAATGAAAATCTGGACCCCAGCTACGGCTGGATTACCTTCACCACGAAATAACTGACCTCCTTCGGAACTGCTTGGAACCAGTGCGGTATCCCCGCCGGGATCACCAGGACATCTCCCTTGCTCAGGTAATGGGTTTCGCCGCCTCGTATTTCATCACCCAGGTATTGGTTGGGCCTGGTCAGTTTGCCGCCGACCATGGTCCCGCCCATTATGAGCGTCGCCTGTCCGTCGGTCACATAGACAATGTCGGTCTCTTTCTCATGCTCCTCGACCTGTCCTGGTTTATCGCGGTGGCTCGCCAAGACCGAATAGTTCGGTGCGCTGGCTATCTGTCCGCCCTTGGAGAGCCTGAAACCCATCAGGTCATGATCAATGTATAACGGGGCGGGTTTCCCCGCATCCGCCGCGGTCAGCAGCAAGGCTGCCGTGAACAACGCTGTTATCGCCAGCAAGAACTTCATGGGTTGTCCTCCTGGTATTGCTTTGGCTGTCTCTCCGGGTGCTGAGCCGCCCTTGAACGCAGACGCGCAGGGGTCGCGGAGAACGCTGAGACTGGAAGACAAAGGAGTTTCTCTGCGTCTCCGCGGCTCTGCGGTTGGCTCGCCGCCGTTTTTCAGCATCCTTGATTCTGGCCCCGACGGTCTTCTCGCTTGAGCCTATTTCAGGGTCTTTCTTATTTCAAATCTATCGCGAGCCTTTCCACCGGGTGATCGAGCGGGTTTTCTTCGGTGTGGGTCATTACCCCGTCCAAACGCACTTCTCCCGCCTTTCCTCTTGCCTGGTCGGTCAGGTAAACAACCAGGTGGTCCATGGTGTGCTCGTGCAGAACGCCTTTTTCCCGAGGTCCGTAGCGGACCCTGAGCACTCGGACCTGGTCGTTTTCGAGCTCGAGGGTGTAGTGCTTCGGATCGACCTTGAGTGGGTCCAGCTCGGACGTCGGCGCCGGTGGTTGCCGGGGTTTGCCCTTCAGCTCGATTTCCACGACCTGAAACGAATGGTCCGTTGTGTTCTCGCTTACATGCGGGCCGCCCGCCGGACTCCACACCACGTCGCCGGCTTTGGACTTCAGCGTTGCGACCTTGCCGGTTGGAGCGGTCAGCGTGATCTGGCCGGCGCCCAGGTAAATCAGGACCCGGTTCATCTTATGCTCGTGCAGAGCACTAGGATGGTGCGGCTGCTCGGTCGCGACAAGAACCCGCACTCGCGGCGTATCGAACTTCACGTCGTCGGGGGTCTGCCCGCAGATGCTGGCGGCCGTTAACATCGCCAGCAGGCTCCAGCTCCGCATTGTTCTCATAGAGTTGGGCTCCACTACAAGTCGATTCTGCACACGTAGCCCGCGCCGGAGCTGGCGTTGGAGCCTCCGCCGACCACGAGGCCGGCATCGCAGTAGTACAAATGCCCCTCGTGCAGGCACATGCCGTGCGGGTCCGGGTCCTCTCCTTTGGCGAGAGTCACCACCTCCAGCACATTGCCTGTTTTCGCATCGATCTTCTGAATCAGATAATCATTGGAGAACAGGACCCAGAGCGCGCCGTCGTCCCAGTCCATCCCGTGGGCGCGGGTCAAATGCACGGGAGCTGCACGCAAGACTCGAAAGTTGTCCTTCCAATCCAGCTCCACCAGAGCGTTGATGCCCAGCGCTGTGACCCACAGGGTCTGGGTCTGCTCCACATACACGATCCCATGCGAGCCGCCGGGCCACGGCGGCCTGTACCTTCGGATCGTCTTGCCGGTTTCCAAATCGGCCTGGACTATCTCGTCGAACGGGTTATCTGTCGGTCGAGGAGGCCGGCGGTTGCTGGTCCCCCCATTTGCGGACATCCACAAGTAGCCTCCTCCAACCGCGATCCCACTCGTGTTGTGCGACTCGGTCTGCACTTGGTGCAAAACTTTGCCCGTCTTCCAGTCGACCTTGTACGCCCGCTCCGTCACTTGACCGCCGATCCAAAGGGCATCCTTGGTCGCCTCCAGAGCGTTGGGATGCTCATCCGGCGATTTAAACAGCTTGACGACCTTTGCCTTGCGAGTCGGGATCTTCTCCGGCCCTTTGCCGCTCTCAGATTCCTGCGCCGTTGCCACCCCGGCCACCAAGGCCGCTCCCAGGAAATCTCTACGTCTCATCGTCGCACTCCTCCTTGCCGGGGTCATACCCCTAGCCCGTCCATCTGCCGGGAATGGGCGCTGTTGGCCCCGGACAGCCTAAGGATAACTCCATCGGGCACATTGCAAGCGGGTTCAGGATCCTATTTGAACATCGAACTGCTCGAGCGAGATCCGGCCCGTGCTCTTGTCGTTCCAGGCGGCGATCAATTCGGCCGGCCGCGGAATGCTGCCGATCGGTTCCGTGGGTAGATGCATAAAGTAATCGAACTTACACCTTCAGATACGGTTTCAGCCCTTCGAAATTGTACTCGATTTCGGCAATCGCTTC
>JBGOUJ010000454.1:0-6372 GCA_041477005.1 Terriglobia bacterium
ATTGGTTTGCGCCTTGGCTGCTAGGCGCAACCGTCTTGCTTTTGGGTGGCTGGGCCTTGATCAGCACGATACGGGCATCGCGTGCCCTTGTTCGTCAGCAGGTGAAGCAAAGCGATGATATGAACAAGACGGTCAAAGACTTTAAGGACCGTTTCGAACGAAGCCGAGGCTGGACGGAAGCGGTGGACGAGCGCCTTGCTGCCGTGCAAGAGGCGATCCGGAGTCTTCAGAATGAGGTGAGGAATACTAACGCAGCCACCCTTACATTCGACCGGCGTCGGGAAGCCAGCGGCGCCTACGACCAAGTGCACGCCCCTCTCGAAGTCACCGAACTACAGAGGCGAGTTGAGGGAATAGAACGCATTGTCAGCACCCTCGCGGGGGAATTGTCCGCAGCTATGGCAACCGTAAGCAGCGAATCGGCCGGCCCATTCGGGCCGACCCTGGAACATAAACTGCTCGCCGCGATGAACAAGTGGTGGAAAGAGGACCAAAGAGATAGACATCGACTCGTCGGCCTGCTAGACCACCTGAATATCAAAGCGGAGTTCTGCAGCTTGCAGAATATTAATATTCACCTGGAGAAGATGACCGATAACCGGTATCTGTTTGAGACGGATCCGGCCGGCGGATGGATCTGGAGCGTTCTGCCGGAAAGCGGCGACAGGCTGGTTATGCCGTTCGCCCCGCATTCCCTGACTAGAGACGTGTTGAAGGTCGCCGCCGATATGTATGCGGGGTATTCCGATATTCCTGAATCATTCGCGTTCCAACGGGTATATCAAGCCTGCCGCCTGCGACCTTCACCTTCCGCTCCGGGAAAGTATGAGGTGGCGGCGCGAGGAAGATTGCTGCTCAAGAGCTCCGCGGACCCCGGCTGGGATCTACCGGCATCGTATGAAGAGCTTGTGGGAGAGACGCAGCGTAGTACAAACCAGAGTGGTCGAGCCGCGGAAACTATGGCCGCTAAGATCCGCCAATGGTGCTCGTTGCTTCGCCAGATGTTAGCAGACGTCGAGACGCTTCGCCAGGAATCTGACAAGAAGTCGGCAGTGCAGCAAATGGACGTGAAACGGTTAGAGCAGCGCCTGACTGCGTTTGACGGTAAGATCTCTTCGCTCGTGCAAGAAGAGTTGGAGAGCGCTCTTGAGCGAGCCACCACCAACCGCCTCTGCTCGCCCGCACCACCATCGGAAGCGGAGACTGGCCCGGGCGGGAAATCACCCCCGTCCATCTCGTCCCAAGCGGCCGCCAACCTAGAGGCTGGTCCGTTGCTGCTGGCAACCCAGACACCCGTCTTAGAGCCGCCCACGCCAGTATCCATCACCGAGCCGCTGGTCTCCCCGACAAGACCTACTGCGCCCGTGCTCAGCGGCCAGGCACTTGTGAGCGAAAGGCCCGCCGCACCCGAGTCGACCCACCAGGGCGCTACCCAGCCCCCGACAGACAGTACCCCGGACCGGGGAGGGGCCGCCCAGTTTGATGCGCCCGCCCCAGCGAGCGAGGCGGCCCTCGTCGATGGCGAACCCGTATCCGTTCTCGGGGAGCAAGGTGTAACTACGAAACCGGAGCAAGCGCTAACGGTGATGACGGCTGGTGAAGCACCGGCCAGTCTGCAGCAAAGTGCATTGCCGGCCGTGGCGGAGCTCGCCAGTCAGGTGCAGCAATATCCTCCGGGTCTCTCCCTTGGAGGGCGGTGGTGGGACCAGCCCCTGGATGAAGCCGCGGAAGGATACGAATTAGGGGGTCGGGATTACGACTCAGATTACCTCGAACGAACCATCCGTCTGTACCAGAGACTACGCTTCCGAGGGTTTCCCGCGCGGTTAGTCTATATCCAACGCTCCGGGGAAGAAGGCCTGCAGGTCTCTGATGGCCTACTGGACGCGGAGAGCACCTCGGTCCACGTGGCTGGAAACCCGGTAAGAGGGGTCGAGGCGTGCCGGTTGATCGTGGCGGTTGATGACCCGAGCGAGGCTACCCATCGCCTCTTATTGCTTCCGCTGGGCCCATTCTTGCCCAACAAAGATCCATACGTGCTCCCTGCGCTAGTGCAAGATCTGGGCCACAGCAAGGCTGAAATTATCAGCATTGAGCGACCGGCTTCGGCGGTTGTCGAATCGGGTCATTGTTTGATCCGAACACAGATGGAGTTACGGCTCCAGTCAATACGCGCATGAGGCAGCTCTGCTGCTCTACTTGCCCGGGTTGTCAGTGCGTGGTTCTCGCGTTAGTGTGGCTATCGATCGCCACTTCCACCTGTTCGGCCTTATTGCAACTGGAAAAACAGCGGCCGGGTCTGAAGCCTGACCTTCGATTGAACTTAACCCAGCTTGACATCGTCCGTGTTTCCGGAGCGACATGCATGGTGTCCGTCGAGCTATCAGCCAGCGCGGAAGAGACGGTATTTCTCAAGATCTGGGATGCGAGGTCGAACTCGGATCGTTACACGGCGATGGTGACCGTAGGCACGCGCCCAAGCACGCATCTAGCGCTGGCGCAACTGAGCGGCGACACTAGGATGCGTATATGGAGTACCAGCAGCCCCGAGCGGCTCCTCTTCGACCGGCGATTACAACGTCCGCCGTCGCTCGACCTTGGTCTGGCACTCGTGGCGCTGGGTGGAACTATGACTCTAGCTGTTCTGCTCTGGTGGACCGGAACATTGTTGGCGGGTAGGTTCAGGAATCCAGCGATCGGGAGGGCGGCAGAACTTAGCAAGGAGGTCCTGGGGTTGGCGGAGGAGCTGACCAAGCGGGTGGCCGCCGGTGAGAATCGACTAAAGGCGCACATGGAGCAATACGGTGTGGGGCTGTCCGACGAACTGGGACGGCTGGAGCAGAGGATTTTGGGCCTTCACAAGATCGTTACAGAGTCAGTCGGTCGCTTATCTCAATGGGACCCGCGGTCGGCATCTGAACGCCTTGGCGGCGAGGATCAATCCCTTTGGCGCGCCGAGTTAGCCTTGCGATTGACCGTAAACGACTGGTGGCGGCGGAGCACGCGCACACGGCCCGGATTACTCCGTGCTCTCGGCGCCCGCAAAAGGTACGCCGGCTACTATGTACTTAACCAAAAGAGATCCAATGACCGTTCGGGCGAAGAGTCCCGGGTGGAATATGTTTTCGAGGCTGAGCCACGCACCGGTGGATGGTTATTGTTCCAAGAACCTGGCCGTGACCAGGTCCTTGCGGTGCCGGCCGATCCGGCCAACATCTCCGGGCCAGAGAGCGACATACTCGCCGATCTTTTCCGTGGGTGTGAGGCATTGCCCTCACCTTTGCATTTTCAAAAAGTAAAGCAGTTATGCATCTTAGGCCGAGACAGTAAGGACGGGCCAGAGGCGCCACACACTCTGGTTGAACAAGGGGAGTTACTGTTGGATGCGGGACCGGAAACGGCCGCTGACGTTCTTATTGAAAAGATCGAGCTTGTGCTCGAAGCGAGTTTATTCAATGCTCGCGCTAGTCAGCAAGACCAAGCGATGCAGGAGATCAGAAAGACGGTGTACCGACTCCAGGACGCAGTCGTTGCCATGCATCAAAAGCTGGCTCCGGCGAAAGCGGCAGGGAAACGAGAGGCTGGGAGCCGCAAATCCAGTACGGTTTCTCCGGTCGCGCCGAGACCAGAGCCGCCGCCGGCGTGGGATGGGCTGCCCGACGACTGGTGGACAAGTTTATTGGCCCAAGCACAGATCAGCGGCAGTCTCTCGCCGGAGAGCTATTGGGAGCGGGCCGAATGGCTGGCTCTGGGTGTAGCCGAATTTCTCGCCAACCAGACCTCGCAGCTGCGCTCGAAGATTCTCCGTATCACCGACGAGCCGGAAAAGGCTGGACCCGACGGTGAAAGGACGTTTCGATTCGGGACGGTAGAAGTTAAGGGCAACCAGCCTCAGGATCCGTTCTCTGGTGACTTGATCCGGGGACGAGATTTGTACCAGCTCTTCGTGGCAGTAGAGAAAGCCGACCGTACAGCAGCGGCCCTTCTATTGCCGCTGGGGGATTTCAGCAAGGACCAACACACCTACGTCCTGCCCGAGATTATTGAAGATCCCCCGGAGGGGCCGGTCATCGTTCGCAAGGTCCGTCGCCCTGCGGAGTTTCACGGCCGCGGCGACGGCCTCTACCTACTCGGCCGGAGAATGATCCTGGCGTATGACAGACGATGAGCACGACAGCTACAGCTCGTTCTTCTTATGTTGTTCGACGAGGTAGTCGCAGGCGCGGGCGGTGATGGCCATCATGCTGAGGGTCGGGTTCTGGCAGGCGATCGAGACGTAACAGGCGCCGTCGGTGACGAAAATGTTCTTCACGTCGTGGGCCTGGTTAAAGCGGTTGAGCACGCTGGTCTTGGGGTCGTTGCCCATCCGCGCCGTGCCCACTTCGTGGATGCAGAAGCCGGGGACGGAGTAGCGGCCGGTGAGGTGAACGTTTTTGGCGCCGGCGGCTTCCAGCATCTCGGCGCCCTGCTGGCGGCCGTCTTCGAACAGCTTCTTTTCGTTGTCGCTCCAGCTCATGTGGATCTTCAGCGCCGGGATGCCCCAGGCGTCCACCACTTCCCGGTCGATCTCGGCGTAGTTTTCCTGGCGCGCCAGGCACTCGCCCCACAAGCCCACGTCAACGTGCCAGCGGCCCTCGCGTGCTGCATTCTTGTAAGCTGCGCCGAAGCCGGGAGCTCCGAAACTGAAGCCCGGCGACGCGCCGCCCTGGTAGCCGTAGCCGCGGATGAAGCCGTTGGTCGACTTCTCCTTCACGTTGCGGAACCTCGGGATGTAAATGCCGTTGGGGCGGCGCGGCGGGCCGCTCCAGGGTTTCGCTTCGAGCATCGGCAGCTCGCCGGCGGCGCCGCCGCCGTAGATGTGGTCCATCAAATAATGGCCCAGCGCGCCGCTCGAGTTACACAGTCCGCCGGGGGCCGAGTTTAGCAGCAGGCGGGTCGATTCCAGGGTGGAAGCGCACAGCACCACCACTTTGCCCCGCACTTCCCGCGGCATGCGGGTGACCCGGTCGATGTAGGCCACGCCGCTCGCCTTCCCGGTTGCCCGGTCCATGGAGATGTGGCTGGCTACGGAATCGGTCAACAGGGTCAGGCGGCCGGTCTTTTCGGCGGCGGCTATGGTGATGCGGGGGCTGGCATAGTAGGAATTGGTAATGCAGCCTTGCTCGCAGGGGCCGCAGTAGTGGCACGCCGCCCGTCCGTTGTGCGGGCGCGTGATGATCGCCACCCGGCCGATCGTCACCGCGCGGCCCATCTTCTTCCGGACCCCGTCCCGCAACAGGATCTCGCCGCAGGTCATCTCCATCGGCGGCAGGAAGACGCTGTCCGGCAGCACTTCGAGGCCCTCCGCCTGCCCGCTGATGCCGACGAACTTCTCCACGATTTCGTAATAGGGGAGCAGGTCGTTGTAGGAAATCGGCCAGTCGTCGCCATAGCCGTCGCGGCTGGCGGCCTTGAAGTCGATGTCTCCCATGCGGTAGCTCTGCCGCCCCCAGGTAAGCGACCGCCCGCCCAGAATCCGGCAGCGAATCCAGTGGAATGGCTTGTCCGTTTCGGTGGTATAGGGGTTCTCGATGTCGTCGACAAACCACTGCTGGTTGGACTCGCGGCAGGCGTAGCACAGTCCCTGGATGGGCCGGCGTACGAGCTTGTGCGGATCTTCGCCGCGATACTTCAACTGCCAGGACTCGACGTGCTCGGTGAAGTCGGCCGGAGTGATCTTGGGGCCGGCCTCGAGCAGAGCCACCCGCAGGCCGGCTTCGGTGAGCTGCTTGGCCGCCCAGCCGCCCGTGGCGCCCGAGCCGACCACCACGGCGTCGAAGACGTCATTTCCTCGTGTGATGACTTGCAACATACCGGGATTCTACCAGGGAAGGATTGCCCGGGGGGGAGGGCGTGATCCGGCCGTGGTTCAGGGCGCGGGGAAAAAACCAAGTCAAAAGGCAAAGTGCAAAAGGCAAAAGGCAAAAATCAAGGAGGGGGCATTTTCTTAATGCCGCGCCGCGAAGCGGCGCATCCCCGATTTTTGCCTTTTGACTTGCGTTTCGCTTTCCATGTGGGGAGCGACCCACTACACCATGCACTGGACCCTCGCCCCCCCGGGGGCTAGGCCGCCTTGATCTCGGTCCAAATGCGGTCCCGCAGAAGCTGCCCCTGCGGCGGGATCTCGGCGAACCATTCGGCTTTCTGCAGACGCTCCGGCGGCGGGTAGAGATCGGCGTTGTCGCGAAGGCTGGGGTCCAAAAGCTGCCTGGCCCCGGCGTTGGGC
This sequence comes from Terriglobia bacterium, assembly GCA_041477005.1. Lineage (GTDB taxonomy): Bacteria > Acidobacteriota > Terriglobia > Bryobacterales > JACQDG01 > JBGOUJ01. The sequence continues at coordinate 6,266 of JBGOUJ010000454.1, forward strand.
GTGGAAAACATCGTGGCGCGGGCTATGGCGGCGCTGACCTCGGGGCGGAGCAGATAGTCGATCCAACGATAGGCGGCGTTCGCGTGGCGCGATTGCGCCAGGATGAC
>JBGOUJ010000455.1:0-6370 GCA_041477005.1 Terriglobia bacterium
ATTGAGTCGCCAGCTTTCAGCCATCAGCATTGAGTCGCCAGCTTTCAGCCATCAGCATTGAGTCGCCAGCTTTCAGCCATCAGCATTGAGTCGCCAGCTTTCAGCCATCAGCGTTCAGCCGTCAGCTTTCAGCGGTCAGCCATCAGCATTCAGTCGCCACTTTCAGCGGTCAGCGGTCAGCGGCCAGCTTCCGAGGAGGGATCGCTGGTGGAAGAGGGTTGACTTTGGCTGCGGCTGAGGGATGCAGCAGTCGGGTTGATTTGGAGGGTTCACGAGCGCTGCGCCGCTGGTTTCCGGCGCGTGGGCGCGGCGGTGACGCCAGTAATGCCGCAAGCGGTACGCGAGTACCGGCGCAAAACGGGAAGTTCGTGTCATTGTCGTTCGCGGGTTACAGAGTTATCTTTGCAGACGGAGAACTTCATGACGAAACTTTACCTGACGCTGCTACGGATGCTTGACGAGGAGCTCGGCCAGGATCTGGTGGAATATGCCTTATTAGCGGGCTTTATCGTTGTGGCGGGAGGTATGTTCGTTCCTATCTCCGTGGCAGGCAGCATCAGCCAGCTCTTCAGCAGATTGGCTTCCGTCGTGAACAAAATCGCTCTATAAGCCACGGCGGTATTTCCGCCGCGCCCGGGTGCGGCGGATGCCTCCTTCTTACGAGCATCAGCGGCACGCGGCGGCGCCGCAAGCAATGTACGGGATTTACTGCGACTGTGTGACTCTGCTGGATCGCTTTAGAAACGCCCAACGTAGGGGTCGTGGGAGCGTCCATCGCACCCCGTTCAGGCGTTCTCTGTGGAATGCTACCGTTGCTGCCACCCTTCCGCCGAACAGCTTCAGCCGGTCCCCAACGAGCGCGGACTTTTTCAAGGGCGACGAAACACCGGTGATGCTACGAGCGAAGGTCCGAAGACCGCGGCCCAGCTCCGCGTGTGTGCTCACCAGCTCGGCCTGTAGGGATGCCCTGTTCGCCGCCGAATAGTCGTTAGGCAGCTCGCAGGCAATCGGAATTCTAACTATCTTGGCCACGTCCCTGGCGCTCAGCGAGCCGGGCGCTCTACCTACCCGGTTCAGCACCAGGCGCACCGCGTCCGGCGCAATACCACAGTTCTGCAAATCCTGGGCCTTCCGCTGCGCCAAATGAAGCGAAGCGGCTTCCGAGGTGCACACCAGATAAATCGTCTCGGCCTGCGCGAGCACATCCTGGCACGAGCTGAAGGCTGCCGGCGGCAGGTCCACGACCACCCAGTCATAGGCGTTTCGCGCGGCTGTAAAAAGCGCCCCCGATCGCGAAAGGTCCCCTGGGGAGAACACATGGTTTCGCGGAGGCAGCAGTACATCCGCGCCCTTCCATCGGCACGTCAGCCGGTTCCACATCTCATGGAGGCAGTCGGTTCGCTCGAAAGCGTCGGCCAGCGTGTATCGCGGTTCTAGCCGCAGCCGGAAATCGAGCGTCCCGGAATGGAAGTCCCAGTCCACCAAGAGGGCGGCTTTCTCGGCCGCCTGAGAAATGGCGGCTGCGACGTGGGTGGCCACCGTCGACGCGCCGGAACCCCCCTGTACCGGAAGAAATGCGATCAGGCGCCCCTTGGGTCCCACGCCGGCGGCCTGTGTCTTCCGCGGTGGCAGACTTTCACCGTTCTGGTTGTGGAACCTGACGCCTATCAGATCGGCGCCGGCCGCCAAGGCCCGCTCCAACTGCCCGCGGTCGCGCACTTCAACCAGGGCGTTGAGGTCGAGACGCCGCGCCCCCTGCAGCAGACCGATCATCTCCGCCGGCGACACTCTTCCGAGGCACTCACAGGCGCCGGCCCGAATCCCGGAAAGGATCATGTCGGGTGAGTCGGCGTCAGCGGCTGCGATCACGATCTCCTGGTAGGCCGCGTGAAGCTCGCGAACCAGCCTCAAAGCCGCTTCCGGTTCGCTCAATCCGATGATTACCGTCGGCGACGGCTGGGTATCCATCCAGTGGCGGAATTGTTCTAATCCTGGATGCTGCGGCAGCAGTATGGCCTTGCGACACTCGGAGCCGGAGCGAGCCTCCCACAGCGCGTTGATCAACTCGTCCCGGGGCTCGATCAGCAGCAGCCGGCGGCGCCCGTCTCCCGGTTGATCGGCTTCAAAAAACCTGTCCATTGGCTCGAACCCTTCCCTTGAGCTGCCCCATCTCCCTAAAGCGCTCTCCGCACGGTTAGACTTTCATTAGCATTCATCCGACGTCCAGGTCATCCCGCTGATCAGGTTCAGCCCAGCGAGAAAAGACCGTCCGTGCTGCTCCGAGTACCTGACCCAGGCGAACCCTCGAAGCACCTCACCTCGGACCTGGACCATCGCTGCGACCGGCAGGGGCCGGCAGCTCGTCACCTGCATGCCCTCATAGGAGACATCGATAACCTCGGTCGCCGTTTGCTGGACCTCGCCGTTTGGCGACGACCAGGTTACTTCGAGGCTGCCCTCGCAAGGGAAACGCTCCTGCTTCCGACTCTTCGTATGATTTGCATCCGAATCCATTTTGGTCCTCCTCAACACACCGCCACACCGCTTAAAGCACCGCCCCGACCCGTTCGTTGAGACTTCTTGGCGTGACTACAAGGCCCGGGTGGGCGAGAATTTACCAACGCCACGTCGTTGTTGACCGGGATCCCGCTCTAGCCCAAGTACTCGGCGGAGTTCTTCGCGTACGCGGGCCTTACAAGCTGGACGCCGCCCACGAACTTCGCACCATCGTTCGCGCAGTAGAGCAGCACGCCGAGGCATTCCATCGTCTCCCCCGAGATCCGGACATGGCTTTGGGCTGGGATCTCCTCGATCATCTCGATTTGAATCCCATCTTCGGTGACGTTCGAAACGGTCACCATCACTGTCCTTGACGCCCCGGAGCGATCCTTCCAGCACAATTCTCCCAGCCCGGTTGCGGAAAGGCGGTTGTGCCGGCGACGCTCGTGAGGCACCAGGCGAACACCCGCTCGGAAGCCTTGGCCATCCCACCGGCAATAGCGGATGGCGCCTTTCTTTTCGCTCAGACTCCAGTTCAGAAGAACCGTCTGGCCGACTGCGATGGACTCCGGGATGCTGATCGCCACTCCCTCCGCCGAGAAGTCCTGCACTTCGACCGCCGCGCTGCGCGTCGAACCCGAGGAGCTCGGCCAGGACAGCTTTGCGGCCTTGGGGCCGGGCGGCTGGCGTTCGAAACGGCGACGATTGTGGGCAAACTCCGCCGTCTGCTCACCTAGTGAGGCAGGTTTAGGCGACTTCGGGGTGAACCAACGAGTGAATACCGTGCTCATGACCCGAGTGTGCGCCATTTGGGTCGCTCGAAACAATGGGATAGCGGTCACATCTTTATCTAGTACCAAAGGAGCCGGCGTAGCCTGAAGGTACCTAAGTAGTTCGCTGCAAAGGGAATGAGCCGAGCGCGGCAGAACGGCTTCGAGCTTCTGGGAGAATTGCCTTGACTCGCGGTTGCGCCAGGGAGTATGCTCTCCTCCAAAGTGCAAAAGGCTGTACACTCCAGGCCATCGTGGCTGCGCCGCTCGGTGGCGGCGTTGCTGATGCTTTTGCTGCCCGCAGCCTGGGCTGCCCCGCTCGCCGCTCGATCCCTGCTGGACCGCACCTCGGGGATGGCCTGTTGTCGCAAGAACGCCCACTCCTGCTGCCATAGGACGGCTCACGGCGACGGTCCGGCGCTGGCATCGCAACCGGAATGCGGCGGCAAGTGTGCTCCGCTCGCGTTCTCCTCAAACGCTGTCTCCCGGCAGATCGCTGTTACGACCGAGCGGTTTCAGCCGTTTGAATCGTCCTCGAAGATTCGCGCGGCGGTTCGACTCCGTCCAGCCACATCCCAATACGAACTCGATCTCTACCAACGGCCTCCACCTCCAGCGTGAATCCGTACGAAGGCTGAATCTGTTTTCCTCAAAGTCCTGAGATAGCTTCGTCGACCTGCCGCCACCCTGGCGTCGCGCAGCCCGTCCCAGACAATTTTTCGATGTGGATGCATTTCTATGAGCCTAAGACCTGCTTTCTTCCTAATTTCGATCCTTGTAATACTATCCTCGGCCGCGGTCTACGCGGCCGTCTTCGGAAACGTTCGCGGCATCGTGCATGACCCCGACCATCGCCCGGTCCAGGGAGCGCAGGTGACCCTGCACGCCGTGGCCTCAGATTTTTCCAGGACCGCGAAAACGGACGCCGACGGGGGGTTTGAGTTCTCCGCCGTCCCGGTGGGCCAATACCGGGTGTCGGTGAGCAGCGAAGGCCTCAGCCCGATGGAGCAACAGGTGGTCGTGACCTCAGGCAGCGCCCCGGTTCTTCATTTTCAATTGAAGCTGGCGGTAGCCAAGCAGTCGGTCGAGGTCTCGGCCACGGCGGAAGTGGTGAATCCGGAAAGCTCGACCACCACAACCATGATCGATCGCTCCGAGATCGATCGCACGCCCGGCGCGAACCTGACCAACAGCTTCGCCATGATCACAAACTACGTACCGGGCGCCTACATGGTGCACGACCAGCTTCACGTCCGCGGCGGCCACCAGGTGACCTGGGAGGTCGATGGCATTCCGATCCCCAACACGAACATCGCCAGCAACGTCGGGCCGCAGATCGATCCCAAGGATATTGATTATCTGGAAGCGCAGCGCGGCGGATATTCGTCCGATGTCGGAGACCGGACCTACGGCGTCTTCAACGTTGTCCCGCGCACGGGGTTCGAGCGTAACCGGGAGATGGAGGTAAACACGACCTACGGCACGTTCCACCAGACTAACGAGCAGATCAACTTCGGCGACCACACGCCGCGGTTTGCCTATTTCGGCAGTGTCAGCGGCAACCGCAGCGACTACGGCCTGGAGACCCCGGGGCCGGCTGTGCTGCATAATCGGGTGTGGGGACTGGGTGGATTTGCTTCGCTGATCTTCAACAAAAACCAGGCCAACCAGTTTCGCTTTGTGACTTCTTTGCGGCGCGACGACTATCAGATTCCCAACGACCGGGACGGCGTGGACGCGGGGATTCGCGACGTAGAACGCGAGCGCGACGTGCTGGCGAACTTTACCTGGGTGCACACCTTTTCGCCAAAGCTGCTGCTTACCGTCTCCCCGTTCGTGCATTTCAACCGCGCCAACTACGATGGCGACCCGAACGATTCGCCCGTCAGCACCACACAGCATCGCGAGTCCACTTACGCCGGCGCACAGATCTCGCTGAATGCCGTCACCCCCAAGCACAACGCGCGCTTTGGAATTTACGCCTTCGGCCAGCACGATGATGAGCTCGTTCACTTGATCGCCAATGACGGCTCGGGCGCCGCGGTCATGCAGGACAAGGTGACGAACGGGCATATGGAAGCCGGCTTTCTCGAGGATCAGTTCAAGCTGACGCCGTGGCTGACACTGACCGGCGGGGTGAGGCTGACGCACTTTTCCGGTGTTATTTCCGAAAATGCCGCCAGTCCGCGGGTGGGGGCAGCCCTTCGCATCCCGCATCTGAACTGGGTTCTGCGCGGATACTACGGGCGTTACTACCAGGCGCCGCCGCTTTCGACCGTCTCCGGCCCTCTGGCCGACTACGCCGTGCAGCAGGGCCTGGGCTTCATTCCCCTCAAAGGCGAGCGCGACGAGGAAAACCAGGTGGGCCTGACGATTCCGCTCAAAGGCTGGGCGTTCGATGTGGACAGCTTCCGCATGCGGGCCAGGAATTTCTTCGATCACAACGCGATCGGGAATTCGAACGTCTTCTTTCCGCTGTCGATCGCCGGGGCGCGGATTCGGGGCTGGGAATATACGCTCCGTTCGCCGCGCATTCTCCGCCGCGGCCAAGTCTCGGTGGCTTATTCGGAGCAGACGGCCGAGGCCGAGGGCGCGGTCACCGGCGGGCTCACCGGCTTCTCGCCGCCCGACAGCGGCTATTTCTTCCTCGATCACGATCAGCGCCGCACGCTGCATGTGAACTCCAACTGGAACTTGCCGTGGCGGACGTGGGCCGCCGGCGGAGTCTATTACGGATCCGGATTCAGCGACGGGGACAATCCGGGATCGCACCTCGAGCCTCACACGACGTTTGACCTGTCATTCGGCAAAAGCTTCGGCGAAAGGTTCTCGGTGTCGGTGATTGGGCTGAATGTCGCCAACCGCCGCTTCCTGCTCGACAACAGCGTCACCTTTAACGGCACGCACTACGCCGAGCCCCGGCAGATTTACGTGCAAATGCGCTACCGCTTCCACTACTGAGGCGGCTGCGTTTTCGTTCCTAGCTCCCTACACCGCCAGACGCTCGCTCGAGGGACGGTCTGTGTTAGGCTGATGGGTCAAAATAGGTGAACCGTTGAGCAAGGCTCTTCTAATGCTGCTGGGCGCTGCGATTGCCTTTG
>JBGOUJ010000456.1:0-6360 GCA_041477005.1 Terriglobia bacterium
CTGCGCGGCATAGCGGGCGAAGGTGTCCACACCGGCATCCTCCTGCTCATGATCAACGCCGCGGTCCTGGGGACCACCGCCATATCGCTTTCGAGCGCCTGGGCCTACGGCGAAGTAAAGGGCTGCCCGCACAGCCTGCAGTTGCCGGTCCGCGAGGCACCCGGTTTCTACGCGGTCTACGTGCTGTGCGTGATGGCCGCAGCCGGGGTGGTTCTGATCCCCGGAGCGCCGCTGCAACTCATCATCCTGAGCGTGCAGGTGCTGGCCGGGATCCTGCTTCCCTCGGCGATCATTTTTCTGCAACTGCTGCTCAACGACAAGGAGCTGCTGGGCGACGAGTACGTCAACAAGCCCTGGAACAACCGCGTGAACTGGACGATCATCGTCATCCTCTTCGCGCTCTCTCTGATTCTGGCAGCGCAGGTCGTGGCGCCGTCATTGTTAACGTCCGCATGAGGCGGGCTACTTTGGAAAGGAGGAAACGGTCATGTTTCTGAACAGACACGCAATCCCGGTTGATATCCCAGAAGAGAAGCTGTTTTTCGTCGTGCATCCACTGGATGACGCGCCGGAGCAGAAGCTCGACACGTCGCGCCTCGGCCCGATGCGGCTGACGCGCAGCGTCCGCTTCTCGCTGCTGACCCTGCGCGGTTACCTGATCCTGATGGCGATGCTGGTAACCTATCATGTGCTCGATCTTGCCGGCGTGCTGGGCCGTCACGTGCGCTAGAACGACGAGAGGGGCACGGATGACGGCCAAATGTGACAATGGAAGGGATGAAACGGGCATGCCGTTGAAGAGTGAGAAATCCACCTCGAGCAAGTCCAAGACAGCGGGTTCCTCTCGCTCATTCGAAGATCCGGTCGCCCAGACTCTGCGTGAGGCGATAGTGCGAAAGCTGGACGCCTGGGTCGCTTCCGTGCCCAAACCGGACGAGCCCTTGGTTGGATCCGCCAGCGGCAAAAGCAAGCCGCTTTCTCCGCGCGACATCGCGCGCCACGTTAAAAGACGCACCCCCACCGGGGAGAAACTCGTCCAGAACTGGGTCGATCTCGTCGTAAAACACATCAAAGGAGCGCCCCTGATTTGAAAGCCCTGACGGCCCGATACCTCTCATGGTGGCCTCCAGTCCCCCGCCCCGCCCGACCAAATCGGCTACAATCCGGTAGGTGCTTCGGCGCATCCTGAAGCTTTCATTTGCCGGCCTAGGGTTTGCCGCGGCCCTACTGGCCGTCTTTCTCTATTGGACCGCCTTCCGGCCGTTGGCTGTAACATCCGGCACGGTGGCCGGCCCCGGCTATCCGTCCGCCTCCGCCGGTCGGGACCGCCTGGGCGTGCCGCACATCCAGGCCTCCTCCATCGAAGACGCCCTCTGGGTACAGGGCTATGTCGCCGCGCAGGACCGGCTGTGGCAAATGGACACGATGCGCCGCTTCTCGGCCGGTGAACTGTCGGAGGTGCTCGGGCCGTCTATGCTCGCCAGGGACCGCGAGAGCCGCACGCTCGGCATTGGCCGCGCCGCTTTCGCCGTAGTCGAGCGATTCCCGGCCGCGGATCGCGCTCTGCTCGAAGCTTATTGCCACGGCGTGAACGCCTTCATCGACTCCCATCGCAGCAGTCTGCCGGTCGAATTCCAGTGGCTGCGCTACCAACCGCGACCTTGGGAAGCGGTCGACTCGGTACTGGCGGCGATGAACATGTTTCGGAGCTTGACCAGCACCTGGAAAGACGAGCTGATGAAGCGGGCGCTGCTCGATCGCGCCACGCCGCGGCAGGTCGAAGCGCTGCTGCCGGTTCGCACGGGCCGGGAGGTGGCGCCGGGATCGAACGCCTGGGCCGTCTCGGGCGCCCACACCGCCAGCGGCAAGCCGCTCTTCGCCAATGACCCGCACCTCGATTACTCCATTCCCTGCCTCTGGTACACCGTGCATCTAAAGGCCCCGGGCCTCAACGTAGTCGGGGTCAGCGTGCCGGGCTTGCCGGGAGTCATCATCGGCCACAACGAGCGCATTGCCTGGGGCGCTACCAACCTCCATTTCGACGTCCAGGATCTCTACGTCGGCGCCCCGGTCGATCGAACGGAGCAAGAGATCATTCGCGTGAAGGGCCAGAGCGACGTGATCCTGCCGGTCGAATACACCCGCTACGGTCCGGTCGTCGCCGAGGCCGGCGGCCAGAAGGCTTCGCTCCGCTGGACCGCCGCCGACCCCGCGGTGTGGTCGTTTCCGTTTCTCGATGTGGACCGCGCCCGCGACTGGCAAGGCTTTACTGCCGCGATGGCCCGCTACGGAGGCCCGGCGCAGAATTGGGTTTACGCCGATGTCGATGGCAACATCGGTTACCAGGTTGCCGGAAAGCTGCCCATTCGGAAAGGATTCGACGGGAGCTTGCCCGTTGCGGGTGACGGCCGGTTCGATTGGCAGGGCTACATTCCCTTCGATCAACTGCCCCACACCTACAATCCGCCGTCGGGAATCATCGTCACCGCCAACCAGAACCCATTTCCACCCGACTATCCTTATACGGTCAGTGGCAATTTCGCCTCTCACTTTCGAAGCAACCGCATCCGGCAGCTCCTCGAAAAAGGCGGGCGCTTCCAGCCGGCCGATTTTCTGCCCATCCAGACCGACGTCTACTCCGCCTTCGCTGCTTCCTTCGCCCGCGCCCTGGTCGAGGCCATCGACCGGCAAAAGCCTTCCAATCCCGAGCTGCTCTCGGCCGCCGGTCAATTGCGCGCCTGGGACGGCCAGTTCCGCGCCGCGGAGACGACGCCCGTGCTGGTGGCCGTCACTTACAATCGATTCCTTCGCCACCTGGTGGAAAACGTCGCCGGCGATCGCGCCCTCGCCTACGCCTCTCAAATGGGCACGGCTTTCGTGGAGGAAATTCTAGCCACACGCCCGCCCGGCTGGACCCCAGACTACGACGAGCTGCTGCAGCGGAGCCTCGCCCAGGGCATCCACGAAGTGCAGGCCCTGTCGCGCGAGGAAATCACCTGGGGCCGGTATCTCGAGACCACGCTCGCCCACCCGATCGGTCACCGGATCCCGATCTTGCGCCGCTGGTTCGACATCGGCCCGTTTCCCCAATCGGGCACGACCACCACGGTCAAGCAGACAACCCAGCGCCTGGCGCCTTCCATGCGGCTGATCGTCGACCTATCGGACCTCGACCGTTCGCTCCACAACATCACCACCGGGGAATCCGGCCAGCCCTTCTCGCCGCATTACCGTGATCAGTGGCAGGCCTACTACGAAGGCCGCAGCTTCCCGCTGCCGTTCGCATCGCCCCAAATCGTGGATCGCCTGGAATTCCGTGCGGCACCGTAAGAACCCGCCAAAGATGGCCGATAAGACTCTGTCGGTTATGAACGAAGAACGCTGGCTGGTATCCTACGCTGATTTCATCACGTTGCTTTTCGCTTTCTTCGTGGTGATGTTCGCTTCCTCCCAGGTGGACCGCAAGAAGATGGCCGCCATGGCCGCCACGTTCGATTCCTACGTGAGCGGCGGGAAGCAGGCAACGCGGGGAACGAAGGCCCCGGGTGCGACAGCGCCGGCCGCCACGCCGCAGCCCGCCGACGCCCGCCGGGCCGTTCTCGGGCTGACGATGGTCGAGCTGCGACCCACGCAGGAAAGACTTGCCGAAGTGCTGTATGCGGAGATCCTGTCCGGAACAGTGGAGATCTCATTGCAGCCCCGAGGCTTGGTATTAAGTCTCAAAGAGGCCGCCTTCTTTAAGCCGGGCGACGACGTCGTGTCCGCATCCGCACGCCCCGTCTTCGCCAAGGTCGCCGAAGCGCTGCGGCAGGTCCCGGGCCAGATTCGGCTGGAAGGCCACACCGACGACACGCCGATCCGGTCCCGAAAGTTCCCTTCCAACTGGCAGCTCTCCACCGCCCGCTCGGTCAGCGTGCTGAAACTGCTGACGCGGGAATTTCGGTTGCCGGAAGAACGCTTCGCCGTGGCCGGCTACGGCGAGTACGACCCGATCGACTCGAACAGCACCGAGGCTGGTCGTGGCAAGAACCGCCGCGTCGACCTGGTCGTCCTGACACAGGCCGCCGCCGCCATGGCGCCGTCGTAATGCGAGCCAGCCGAAGGATTTCGCATTCAACCTCGCCAAACGAAGCCGCCTCGCGGACGTTTCCGGCTCTCGCCTTCGCGCCGGCGGCGGCCAGGGTTTCGCGCACCGTCTTGCTCTGCGGATCTCGAACGCCGAAGAAGACCTCATGGCCTCGCACCGCCCACAGCCGTCCCAGCGCCCCTCCGACGTTCCCTGCCCCGATGATTCCGATTTTCATGGCATTTCCTCCGCCACAATGTCGAGACCCACGGTCGCCGAGCCCCGCACCACGGTCAGGACCGCCTTTCTCCCGATTCGCTCCTCGGTCAGCAGGCGATGCAGGTGGTCGATATCGGAAATCGGCTGGTCGTCGAAGCCCACGATGACGTCGCCTTCCGCCAAGCCAGCCTTCTCGGCCGGGCTGCCGTCCTGCGTCCGAAACACCAGGATGCCGCCTTCGACCTTCAAGCCCAGGCTGCGCACCAGGTGGCGCGGCAGGGGAACGTTCTGCCCCTCCACGCCGATGTAGCTGCGGCGGATCCTGCCGTCTTTGATCAGCCGCGCTGCCACGAACTTCGCCGTGTTGATGGCGATGGCGAAGCAGATCCCCTGCGCCGGCAGAATCACCGCCGTGTTGACGCCGATCACCTCGCCCCGCGACGTGACCAGAGGCCCACCGGAGTTGCCGGGATTCAGCGAGGCGTCGGTCTGGACGATGTTGTCGATCAGCCGACCCGTCCGGGACCGCAGCGACCGGCCCAACGCGCTGACCACGCCGGCCGTGACCGTGCACTGGAAGCCGTAGGGGTTTCCGATGGCGATCACGAGCTGCCCGACGCGCACCGCCTGCGAATTACCGAGGCTCGCCGGGACCAGATTCGCTGCGCTGATGCGGAGCACGGCGAGGTCGGTGGGCGGGTCGTCCCCCACCAGCTCCGCTGGCAATCGCCGGCCGTCGGAGAGAACCACCTCAATCTCCGCCGCGCGATGAACCACGTGGCTGTTGGTGAGGATGAAGCCGTCCGGCGTGAAGACAAACCCCGAGCCGTTGCCGCGCACGGGCGGGCGGCGCCGGGACCGATGAGAGACGTCGATTTGCACTACCGACGGGCTTACCTTCTCCGCCACCGTGATGATGGCCCGGGAATACGCGTCGAGCGGATCATCGTCCAGCGACGGAGGGTCGAAACCAGCGTTCGATACGAGTTGTGCTTGCATAATTCCAGGGTCGCACCGAACGGTGAATTTGAGAAGTACGTACTTTCGAGTGCTATACTTACCCCGAGGAAACTGCATGGCGCGAAACAATCCCAAGTGCCCGGCCGAGATTACCCTGCAGGTCATCAGCGGGCGCTGGAAGACGCTCATTCTGTGGCACCTGTTCCAGGGAACGAAGCGCTTCTCGGAGCTTGCGCGCGCGATGGATGGAATCACCCAGAAGATGCTCACTCAGCAGCTCCGGGAGATGGAAAAGGACGGCGTCGTCCACCGCAAGGTCTATCCGGAGGTGCCGCCCAAGGTCGAGTATTCGCTCACGCCGCTCGGCCGGAGCCTCAAGCCGGTCGTGGCCACCATGTGCCGCTGGGGTGCGGCTCATAAGCTCGCCCGCGCCCAGCGCAACTTTCCACAAGCCGGCGCGGCGTAGTGTTTCGCAACCCGGTGTGAAACAATACCGATCTCGCGCCAAGACGCCAAGCTCGCAAAGAAAACCTCTTTGATTCCTTTGCGTTCTTCGCGCCTTTGCGCGAAACAGACTCTCAATCTCACGGTCGCAGACTGCGGAGGCTGGGAGTCGCCATTCCCACTCGCGCTCCTGCCGTACACGCGCAGGGTGCGCCCTCCGACGGAAGCCGGACCGCCGGTGATATCCTCAGACTGAAGTTGGAAATGGGCCGTCCCGGGAAGAGGATTAATATGGCTGATACTCCCAAGCTGTTCCGAGTGATGTTGCAGGTGTCCGACCTGGACGAGGCAATTCACTTCTACTGCAAGCTGCTCGATACACCGGGAAGGCCGCTCCGGGGTTCCCGCGCTTACTTCGATTGCGGCTCCGTGATCCTGGCGATACTCGACCCTACCCCCGGCGGCATTCAGCCCAAGCCCAACGCCGACGACGTCTACTTCTCCGTGACGGACCTCGAGGGGGTCCACACGCGGGCGCGTGAGCTGGGATGCCTCTCTAAAGAAGAGGTCCATGACCAAAGCGCCGGCGACATCGTGACTCGTCCCTGGGGCGAGCGGTCGTTCTACATCGAGGATCCCTGGGGAAACGGGCTTTGCTTCGTGGACGAGAA
>JBGOUJ010000457.1:0-6343 GCA_041477005.1 Terriglobia bacterium
CGGCGATCCGGCAAGGAGGGCGTGATGCGACAACATCTACTGCGGTTGACGGCCTTGTTGCTCTGCGCGATGGGGCTGGTGGCGGCTTACAACCGCACCAAGACGAGCGCCAACATGGCGGGCGCGGCGCACAATTTCCTGGTGGCGCTGTCGGCGGACCAGAAGGCCAAGGCGACCTTCGCGATGGACAGCGAGGAGCGCCTGAACTGGCACTTCATCCCCCGCGAGCGCAAGGGGCTGCCGTTGAAGGAAATGGACGGCGCGCAGCGGGCGCTGGCCGAGGCGTTCATGAGCACCGGGCTGAGCCAGCGCGGGTACATGAAGGCCACCACCATCATGAGCCTCGAGCAGGTGCTGAAGGAGATCGAAAAGGGCGGCACCAACGTCCGCGACCCCGAGCGGTACTTCTTCAGCGTGTTCGGCGAGCCGTCGGAAAGCGGGACGTGGGGCTGGCGCGTGGAAGGGCATCACCTGGCCCTGAACTTCGCGATCGTCAAGGGCCAGATGGTCGCCTCCTCGCCGACGTTTTTCGGAGACAACCCGGCGGACGTGAAGCAGGGACCGCGGCGGGGGCTGCGCACGCTGGCGCGGGAAGAAGACCTGGCCCGCGACCTGCTGAATCTGCTCGACGCCAAGCAGAAGACGGCGGCGGTGATCGACAAGACCGCCCCTAAGGACATCCTCACCTACAACAAGCGCAAAATCGACCCCGAGAACCCCAAGGGCATCAGCGGCTCGAAGCTGACTAAGAAGCAAGGCGAGGCGCTCATGGCGTTACTCGAGGAATACGCCGGCGATATGCCGGAAGATCTCGCCAGCGCCCGGATGGAAGCAGTGAAAAAGGCGGGCCTGGACAAGATTTATTTCTCTTGGGCGGGCGGGCCGGATCGGGGCCAGGGGCATTACTATATGGTTCAAGGGCCGACCTTCCTGGTCGAATACGACAACACGCAGAACGACGCCAACCACATCCACTCCGTGTGGCGGGACTACAAAGGCGACTTCGGGATGGACTTGCTGGCGGCGCACTACCAGGAGTCCCACCGGCGCAACGCAGACTGACGAGCATACTTCATGGACGACGCGGAGCGGGCGGCGATCCTCGAGCCGCTTCACGACAGCCGTCAGGCGCTGCTCCGCGTCGTAGATCGTTTAACCGCGGCACAAAGCGGCAATGAGCCGCCGACGACCGCAAGAGCCAACCCAGGCTCTCATTGGACCTTCCTCAAGTACAGCACGGCCGGACCGCCGAAGGGAGTGATGAAGATCCTCAGGGCGCCCCCCTGGACCGGATTCCCGGCGACCGTCGCGTTCTTGTAGACGTTGAACCACTCCACGGAGAACGTTCCCTGACCATCGCTGAGGTTGACCCGGAATTCGCCGTTGTTTCCCGGCTGGAATACCAGGTACTCGGAACCGGGCTTGGCCAGGCAGTACCGGACCGAGGCCAGCTCATCGTGGGGCGTCATCTCGGCCAGGTTGATCCTTTCGGCATAGCGGCGGGTCTGGCCCATGGCGTCCCGAGCGGAGTCATGCCACGTGGGCGAGGGCGGAAGCTCTTCCATGAGCAGGACATTGAGGCCCCGGCAGAAGCTCTTCCACACCCACACGGCGTCGCCGCAGACATGGCCGCAGAGGTGATCGGTGTCGTTCACGATAACCTTGCCGCTGAAGTTGGCCGGAGGATTGTCCCGGTAGTTGTCGGGCCCGTCGCCGGGATTCGGCGAGATCCAGTCGGCCGGGCTGTTGAACAGCTCGCGATTCGTTCCACCCGGATGTTGGAATGTCATGCCCACCGGATGCTGTTTGGGTTTGCCGGCCTCATACTGGTGCACGTAGTCGATCACGTGATACTGCCAACCGGTAGAGTAGGCGCCGGCTTCGTTGCAGACCTCGTAGAGCACGTTGTCGAGATCGTTCACCGTGTCGACAATCTTGCGCAGGTAAGCCTCTTGCAACTCCAGGACCCGCTTGCCCATGCCGCTGTTTAACAGGGTGTAGAATTCCCGGCCTTTGCCGTCGCGATTGGCGTCGCCTCGATCCCGTTGCTGTTGTTGTTGGCGTTGAAGGGATGGTAGGTCCAGGCGTCCACAAATTGCACCTCCCAGCCCTCGAAGAGCATGATCGATACATACATGCCCCGGTCCCGGGCGGCGATGATCCGGGCCCTCATCCGGTCGAAGTATTCCGGGTCGAACCGAGTCAGGTCGAACTTCGGTTTCTCATCCTGGGCCATACCGGGGCCGCTGCGCACCCAGGGATGGGGCCGGCTATGCTTGATCCCCAGCGGCTCGTCATCCATCCACTTGGGCGCCTCCCACCTCCACAAGCGAAAGAAACTGTGGTTGTGGGCCTGCAGGAAATCGAGGTAGCCGTTGTAGTTGAATACGGGCGGCGGATCCCCGCCCCCGGAGCGGTGCCCGTTGTCCTGAAAGTTGTTCCAGTGATGGCTTCCCGTCAGGTAGATCGCCTTCCCGGACCCATCGGTGAAGTATCGCGAATTGGTCTGTAGGATTCGCAGCGGTCCCCGCGCGGGCGCCGTCTGAGCGGCGGCAGACAGGACCGCCAGGCACAATATCAGGAAAGCGGTGCTCACCAAACGAAGCATCAAAGACTCCTGGCAGGCAACAAGAACCATTCCGGACCGCATACGGGATCTCCATTCTCCATCTACTGTCATGGCAGTAAAGAGGTGTGAAACCAAAGTACATCACCTAAGTTGCTTCCTGTCAAGATTCCTTTGAGGAGGACACAGGGGGGGCCTTGGCCCGTGTGGCCCGTGCTAAGTTATTGACATTACGGAAGAAAACATGGCACTCTGAGGAAATGCCCCTATCCGTCAAAGCTCCACGGCCGCCTTCTTGGCAAGGGAGCCTGGCGGAACAAGCTTACCTGGCAATTCGAGAGCAGATTCTTCGTGGCCAACTGCCTCTAGGCGCCGTTTTGTCCCGCCGCCGGCTGGCCGAAGAGCTCGGCATGAGCATGTTGCCAGTCACCGAAGCGGTCCAGCGTCTGGAAGCCGAAGGACTGGTAGAGAGCCGGCCGCAGGTGGGAACCCGGGTGCGCATCCCCACCGAGCAGTCGGTTCGAGAGCGGTTCATCATCCGAGAGGCGCTGGAGAGCCAGTCGGCGAGACTCTTCGCGGAAAAGGCCAGCTTTCAGCAGCGGCAAGAGTTGGGGCGCATGGCGGAGCATGTGGATGCGCTGTTCGAACGGCGTGCGAGCGGCGACTGCACTCCGGAATTTCTCTTTGCCGTGCACAGTTACCATTTCCAGTTCCATATGAAGATCGCCGAATATTCCGGTTGCTCGGCGCTGCGGGAAATGATCGAAAGAAATAACGTGCTGGTCCTGAACTGGCTCTATGACCTGGTCGGCCAGCAACCAACCACGCCGCCTCGATTCCACCGGGACCTGATCGAGGTCCTCTGCGGAACCGAGCCTGAAGCTGCCGACGCGGCCATGCGGCGCCACGTTCGATGGGGAATCGAGGAAACCGTGCAGAGTATTCTGCAGATCAAGCCGCATTCCGGCGGCAAGTGGCGACTGCGTGGCGCAGGCCGGAGCGCCGCCGAGCGGGTCCGAGGGTACGCGGCCTCCTCAGGGGGCATGAGAGCACTTGTACCCACACCATCGTGACGACGTTCGGCTGGAAGCGATGCATTCCTCCGGGATACCGATCGGAGGCGCGGGAGCAAGGAGACGCCGGGGTTTCCGGAGACGCCGGGGCGGCGCGTCACAGGCAGACGTGGACCACCTCGGCTTCGATGGCCCGCTTCAAGGTTTCGAGCGTCTCCGGAGAGAGGCGCTTCTGAATATCCTCGAACAGCTCCCGCTCTTCGCGCCGGATGTGCCGGCTGAGGGCGGCGCCGAATTCGGCCAGCGTGGCTGGCACGCGCGCTGCCAGGTCCTCGAGGAGCCGATGCTCGGCCACCAGCTCTTCGACCAGCGGCGTGGGACCCAGGTTCTGGCGTATCGCCGGGAACAGAATCCGCTCCTCGACGTCGAAGTGATTCCGTAACTCCAGCTCAAACAAATCGGCGACCTTGCGCGCCAGCTCGGCGGTCTTTTCGGGAGAGCGCTCGATCAGCACGCAAAGGGCCAGGGCGTGCTGGTGCTGGTGGGAGAGCGGGATGAGGCTCGGGTGGCGGAGCATAAGCCTACCTGTGCTGTTCGAGGGCCTGGATGGTCTCGAGCACTACATCTCCTACGATCTGAAAGCTGCTTGCCTTGAGCTTGTCCATGGTGTCCTGCGCGGTGTGCCAGTAGGCATTGCCAGGACCGTAGTCCAGATCGATCAGGTCCAGAACGGAAAGGCCGGCCTGGGCGAAGGGGACGTGATCGTCCTCGATGGCGGTGGCCCTGGTTTTGGTGAATTGCGCCGGGTAGCCGATCCGGGCGGCCGCCGACCAGGCGAGGTCCCGCAGCCAGGGCGTCGAGTTGAGATCGTAAACCAGATCGAGGTTGGCATCGCCGATCATGTCCACGTTGATCAGCGCGGCGATGGAGGCGGCCGTGCCGTCGTCCTTCCACTTCGCGGCGAGCCGCCGGCTGCCGTAAGTGTGGTCGTCGCCTTCCCAGCTCACCAGCGATTCCTCGCCGTCGAACCAGACGAACCAAATGCTGTCGCGATGGGGCGTCCGAGTGAGCGTGCGGGCCAATTGGAGCAGCAGGCCCGCGGAGGAGCCGCCGTCGTTGGCGCCGACAAAATGGAGATTGGGACGGTCATAGGTGTCATAGTGGCCGGAAATGACCACCACGCGGCCGGAAGGGCCGGGGAATTTGGCGATCAGGTTGGTCATCGAGCGAGGTCCGAGCGGGGTGCGGGCGCTGAAGGAGTCTTCCACGATCTCGCACTTCAGGGGCCGCAGCTCAGCCAGGAGCCACTGGCGAAGCTTGCGGAGCGCGGGCGAGCCGGCGGGACGGGGACCGAAGGCGACGATGCGGCGGGTTGCTTCGAAAGCCGCGGCGCCGTCGAAGGCCGCGGCGGCCGGAAGGGCCGTACCGAGTATCAGGAATGGGATTAAAGTTTTTTGGCCAGGCATAGGTAGCCCAAGGTGGAATGCTTGTCGCGGTCGAGAAAATCGAGCGGCGGGAGCAGCAGCCCGCCCGCCACCGCCTTGATGGCGGCCAGCGGAAACGCCAGCCAGCGCCAGCCTCCCTGAAAGTAGAGTGCTGCTTCGAGCAGTCGGCGCCCCAGCAGGGTGAAGAAGCCCCCGGCCGGCTCAATCCGGAGATCGCCGAACCCGGCCCGGCCGAGCAGCCACTCCAGACCGTGCCGTGTGTAGCGGAAGTAGTCATGGGGCGCCTGGTGGACGCCCCATTCCTGCGGGGCGACCAGCAAGAGCAGCGAGCCCGGCGCCAGCACCCGGGCGATCTCGGCCAGCGCGCGCGCCGGCTCCGCCGTATGCTCCAGCACAACAATGTTGAGCGCGCCGCGAAAACAGCCGTCGGCGAAGGGCAGCCAGCCCAGGTCGGCCTGGACGTCGAGCTTCGAGTAGTCCCACCCGGGGTCCCCCACGGCCAGATCCACTCCGACGTAACGGCAATGGGAAAAATAGTGGGCGTAGCGGCCCTCGCCCGCCCCGGCGTCGAGCACGCGCGTTCCGGCCGGCAGCGCGCGGGCGAAGCGTGCGACTTCATCCTCGATCGCCGCCTCGAATCGCAGCAGGCGGCGGTGAAGCCACGCCGGCAACACGGCCGCCAGGCGGCGGTGCCAGGGCGGCTTCACTTCTTGACCGCCTCGACCAGGATCGTCGATCCCGCCCCGGCCGCCGCCTCGAGCGCCGTGAAGGGCAGCGCCAGCGCCGTAATGGACAGGAAGAGGATGTTCTTCAGCAGGCGGGTGCCCTGCGATTCCGGAACCCGGCGGGCGCGGCGCGACATCGGCTCGAGCTCGGGCAACAGGCTTGCGGCCAGGCCGGCCGGGTTGTCACGCAACGAAAAAAACTTGCGGCGCAGCACGCGGAAGCCGAACTCGTCGAGCAACTCATCCAGGTCGGCGGCGCGGTAATCAATCAAGTGCCGGGGAACGTCGGCGCCGCTCCAGCGCTTCCCCAGAAGCAAAAACTGCCAGCAGGCGGCATTGGGGACCTGCGCATAAAGGCGGCCATCCGGCGCCAGCAGGCGATGAGCGGCGGCCAGGTACTCACCGGGCTGCGGGACATGCTCGAGGACGTGGAAGAGCGTGATGGCGCCGAAGCTCCCCGGAGGAAACGGCGTGTTCTCGAGTGTGGCGCACACGGCGGGGACGCCGTTCTCGCGCCACGCCACGCGGGCGGCGCGGGGAGAGAAATCGAGGCCCACCACGCGCACGCCGCGCCGGCCCAGCGCCGCCAGAAAC
>JBGOUJ010000458.1:0-6341 GCA_041477005.1 Terriglobia bacterium
CAAAGCGATCGAAACCGCGCTGGACCAAGCAAAAGTAACCGAACTGCCGGAGCTGCCGGACGGAAAGCACGTTACTTCGGATTTGATGAGCTTCTACTTTCACAGTAGCGGCGCCAACGATCTCTGCTATCGCGCCGCCATCGAGCGCTACCGCTGTCGGGGGCTCAAGGGCTCGGATACGCCTCCGCCGCCGTTGAAAGGGACAGCGTAATGCCTCGGCACGAGAGTGACGTTTGCATTATCGGTGGCGGCATTTCCGCCGCTATGCTCGCGCTAAAGCTATCGGAGCTGCGGCCTGGCTCGTCGATCACCGTGGTCGAGGCGGGCAAGAGTCTTTTCGACCTCGACAACCGCATGGAATACCGCCGCCGGCACCTCGAGTACGGTGAAAACCCATGGCCGGGAGACTTCATCGAAGATCAGGCCGCGAAAGGAATCATTTCCCGCAGCATGGCGGTTGGCGGATCGGCGCTCCACTGGGGCGGCACGTGCAATCGATTCTCCGAAGAGGACCTGCGATTGAAATCGATGTTCGGCCTGGCGGTCGACTGGCCGATTACATGGAGGGAGCTGGAGAAATTCTATGGTGAGGCCGAGCGGCGGCTGGGGGTTTCGGGTGAGCCGAGTCCGCTGCCGGAAGACTGGCGATCGGAGCCCTATCCGATGCCGCCGATGGTGTCCAGCCATAACCTGATCGAGCTGAAAAAGTGGGCCGAGAAGAGCGGGATTCCGTTCTGGCGTACACCCCAGGCGAAAAATACCATCCCGTATGCCGGGCGCGCTATGTGCGTCCGCTGTAATACCTGCGCGATCTGCCCGACGGGCGCACGCTACTCGCCCGATTTCACCTTCAAGGGCCTGCTCGCGGAGAAGAAAATCACGCTGCACGATCAAACGCTCATTCGGAAGCTCGTGCTGCACGATACGAAGACCACGGTGGTCGCGGCGCAGGCAGTGAGCCGGCGAAGACCCGAGGAAACAGTCGAGTACCAAGCTCCGCTGTTTGTGGTTGCCTCCGGCTATGCCTGGAGCCCGCACCTGCTGCTCCTTTCCCGCTGCTCGCGGTTTCCGGAGGGGCTCGCGAATAAGTCGGGCCTGGTGGGCCGGTACATGTGCGGGCACGCCTTTGTTTCCGCGATGATCGAAATTAACGCCAGGATTTACCCCGGCATGAACGAACAACACGGACTGATCTCCCGCCTGTCCTTCCGTGCGAAGCCGGACCAGCGGTACGTGCGGCACGATCTGCGAGTCTGGGAGAGCGCCTTCGGGCACGAACCGCGCCTGCGATCGAAGGAAGGACGCCTGCTGCTGGGCGACGATCTGCTCGCCGACTGGCGGGCGCGAGCGCGGCGCGGGACGGCGCGCGTGCGAAGCTATTACGACGTGCATCCGGATCGCAACAGCTCTTTAACGCTGGACGGCGGGGCGCGAAACCGCTGGGGCGACCCGCTGCCGAAGATCGAGCATCGATTCGACGCAGCCACTCTGGCGCGGCAGGATGCCTCGCGGCGGCATCTGATCGGCGTTTTCGAAAACCTGGCCAAGGCGGACGACGGCAAAATTATCGAGACCAGCCTCGGCAATTACCTGGATCACCCGGCCGGCGGGTGCCGCATGGGAGACGATCTATCGAGCAGCGTCTGCGACAGCTACGGCCAGACGCACGACCATGAGAACCTGTTCGTGGTAGGATCGCCCACGCTCCCTACAGCCGGATGCACCAATGGCACATTGACTTTCGTTGCACTCACGCTCCGGTCGGCTGAACGCATCGCCTCGCGATTCGGGCGCGGCTGATTGAGGACGAGATGCTAAATAGATTCATAGGTGTTTCTTTCCTGACAATCGCGAGCGTCACGGCGCAGCCTGTCGTGATCAAGACCACAACGCTTCTCGACGGCAAGGGC
This sequence comes from Terriglobia bacterium, assembly GCA_041477005.1. Taxonomy (GTDB): domain Bacteria; phylum Acidobacteriota; class Terriglobia; order Bryobacterales; family JACQDG01; genus JBGOUJ01. Next base: position 1,911 of record JBGOUJ010000458.1, read on the forward strand.
GGCGTTCTCAAGAACAAGGAAATCGTGGTGGAAGGCGCTCGGATCGCACGGGTTGCCGATGCCAAAGGGCGCGCCGCCTACGATCTCAGCGGCCTGACCGTGATGCCGGGATGGATCGACACCCATGTGCACCTGGGATGGCATTTTAATAAGGAAGGGCGGCTGGATGACGGGGGCCGCGGGAGCAAAGAGACCCCGCAAGAGGCGGCGCTCTATGCGGCCGGCAATGCTTATGCGACGCTGCGGGGCGGCTTCACCACGGTACAGAGCCTCGGCTCGGCAATCGACGGCGATCTTCGGGATCTCATCAATACCGGAGTCCTGCCCGGCCCGCGCATTCTCACTTCGTTGCGCTCGCTGAACGAGAACACGGGCGATCCGGAACGGATCCGGGCTTTCGTCAGGAAGATGCGGGAGGACGGCGCCGACGTGATTAAGCTGTTTGCGACCAAAAGCATTCGCGACGGCGGCGCGCAGAGCATGACCGACGAGCAGATTCGCGCCGCCTGCGGCGAAGCGGCCGCGCTCGGGTTGCGGTCGGTGGTTCACGCGCATGCAGCGGCAGGCGCAAAGGCGGCGGTGCTCGCCGGCTGCACTTCCATCGAGCACGGCGCGTTTCTCGATGATGCGACCCTGCAACTGATGGCCGACCGCGGCGCTTACTTCGATCCGAATTTCCTGGTGCTTCACAATTATCTGGAGAACAAGCCGAAGTTCCTCGGCATCGGGAATTACACGGAGGATGGTTTCGCTTACATGACGAAAGCTCTCCCGCTGATGTCGGATGTTCTGAAGCGCGCCCTGGCGCATCGCGTGAAGATCGTGCTGGGAACCGATGCTGTGGCCGGCGCGCATGGCCGCAACGCCGAGGAGTTCATCTATCGCGTAAAGGACGGCGGGCAGCCGGCGATGGACGCGATCGTGAGCGGAACCTCGCTGGCCGCCGAATCGCTCCGGCTGCAAGATAGGATCGGGTCGATCGGCGAGGGAATGGAGGCCGATCTGATCGCCGTCGATGGCAATCCCCTCGAAGACATCACCGCCGTGCGCCGCGTGGTGTTTGTGATGAAGGGCGGAAAGGTCTACAAGAATGCCTCGTGGAAGCCATAGGTCCGCCACGCTGGTGGCCGCGCTGCTGGGCTGCGCAGTCGCCGCCGTCCCGGCATCGAAAAACAAGCCGTCCATCCAGGAATGGCCGTTTTACGGCGGGGATCAGGCCGGGACCAAGTACGCCCCGCTCGACCAAATCAACCGTGACAATGTGCGGCGCCTGCAGGTTGCCTGGACGTGGAAAACCGGCGAAGGCCCCCGCGAAGAATTCAAGACATTTCCCGGCATGTTTGAGGCCACGCCGCTGATGATCGGCGGCACGCTCTACCTGAGCACCCCCTACAACCGCGTGGTTGCCCTGGACGCGGACACAGGACGCGAGCGCTGGTCCTATGATCCCAAAGCATACGAGGACGGCCAGCCGCCGAACGGGACCGGTTTCGTCCACCGGGGCGTTGCCGTGTGGCGAGATTCGAGCAGCAAGCGGCTGCGAATTTTCCTCAACAGCCGCTACCGGCTGATCGCGCTGGACGCGGAGACCGGAAGGCCCGTGGCCGGTTTCGGCGACAATGGCGTAGTCAACCTCGCCCGCGGCCTTCTCTGGGAAGTCAATCCGAAGCACTACACGAACACGTCGCCGCCGGTGGTTTACAAGGACCTGGTCATCCTGGGCAATGGGGTGGCCGACCGGCTTGTGTATAAGAACGACCCCCCCGGCGACGTGCGGGCCTTCGACGCGCGCACGGGAAAACTCGTCTGGACGTTCCACACCGTGCCGCAGAAGGGCGAGTATGGGAACGACACGTGGGAGCAAGGGTCCGAGAAATATACCGGCCATACCAACGTTTGGGCGCCCATGACACTCGACGAGGCGCGGGGCCTCCTGTACCTGCCGGTCAGCACGCCGAGCAACGATTTTTATGGTGGGCGGCGGCTGGGCGCGAATCTGTTTGCCGATTCCATCGTTTGCCTGGAGGCGGCCACCGGCAAACGAAAATGGCACCACCAGCTCGTCCATCACGGGCTGTGGGACTACGACATGCCCGCTCCACCGAGCCTGGTCCCGATCACGGTGAACGGAAACAAAATTGCCGCGGTGGTGCAGTTGACCAAGATGGGTTTCGTATTCGTGTTTGACCGCATAACGGGCAAGCCGGTCTGGCCGATCGAAGAGCGTGCGGTCCCGGCCAGCGACGTTGCCGGCGAGCGCGCCTGGCCCACGCAGCCGTATGCCACGCGCCCGCCGCCGATCTCTCCGCAAGGGGTATCGTTGGGAGACGCTTTCGATCTGACACCGGAGCTGCAGGCCGAAGCTCAAGCGAAGCTGAAAGAGTTTCGACTGGGGCCGCTCTTCACGCCCCCGAGCTTGCAGGGCGCCCTCATGCGTCCGGGAATTATTGGCGGGGCGAACTGGGGAGGCGGCGCCTTCGACCCGGAAACCGGCATCTTGTACGTGAAGACGACCAACGTGCCGGCCATCGCGCGCCTGAGGAAGCCGGATCCTGCCAGTGGTGTGGATGCCGACTATATATTAGATCGCGAGGCGGCCGCGACTTTTCACGACGGCTTGCCACTGCTGAAGCCGCCCTACGGTCATTTGACGGCCGTCAATCTCAGCACGGGCGAAATCGCCTGGCACGTTCCCTTCGGCGATGATGCCGCCTTGCGCTCCCACCCGGGGCTGCGCGGCGTGAAACTCCCGGAAAGGCTGGGCGCGGCGGGCCCGGCGGGCGCCATTGTGACCAAAGGGGGCATCGTTTTTGTCGGCGGCGGCGATAGTGCGCTCCATGCGGTGGACAAGAAAACCGGCGAGGACCGCTGGACCTATCCGTTGCCCAACCGGACCACGGGAACCCCGATGACCTACAGCACCGAAACTCGCCAGTATGTCGTCATTGCTACCGGCTCCGGCACGGAGGCAACGCTCCTGGCATTTGCGTTACCGGCTCGCTAGCAGCAATCTTTTCTCCCCACCTGATACCGAATTCGCTCTGGAAGGCCTACGAAGGCGCGCGCTGGGCGGCGTCGAGGTAATCAACGCCCCATATCCGGCCCGGCGCATCACAGCATCGAGGCTGTGGCGTTTTTCATTCTTGTGCTTCAGGTAGTACAGATAATCGGCCTCGTCTTCGGATAGAACCGTGGCGTCGATCGCCTCGACGACCGCAGGAGTCTTGCGGGGCCGGCCCCGGCGCTCGGCCTTCTTCCCGGGTCCTGTAGGACCCCCAACCAGGGTTCCTTTTCCGATAACGGGGCGCATCTGCCTTCAGTCTAGCGCTTTCACCGGCCCTTCCGCGCTTTCATCGTATGAACAGGGTGCTTGAGTGGGCAGAGGCGGCCCAGGGCTGGCTTGCAAATTTGCATTCGGAATGCAAAAATACATAACAGATGCCGTACATCGCGCGCAGCCTCGAGCCGGTGATCCTCCGGGCGACCCGGCAATTCCCCGTGGTGGTCCTGACCGGACCCAGACAGTCGGGCAAGACCACGTTGCTGCGGCGTCTGTTGCGCGGCAGCCACAGTTACGTGTCGCTGGAGCCGCCGGATGTTCGGGCGGCCGCGGCGGGGGATCCCCGTGGTTTTCTGGAGCTGCGTTCGCCACCGGTGATTTTCGATGAGATTCAGTATGCAACTGCCCTTCTCTCCTACATCAAGGAACGCGTAGATCAGGCCCGGCGGAAGGCAGGCCAGTACGTCCTGACCGGTTCCCAGAACCTCGCCTTGACCGAGAGCGTCACGGAGACGCTGGCCGGACGGGCGGCGATGCTGCGCCTGCTGCCGCTGACGTTTCGCGAAATGGCCGGACAGCCGCAGGCGGCGCTGCCCTGGGAGAAGAGGAGAGTCTCCAAACCCCGCGGGGCCGCGTATAAGGACCTATGGGAGAAACTACTCCGCGGGAGCTTCCCGGAAATCGTGGCCGGCCCGGGGCGGGACGCTTCGCTTTGGTATGGAAGCTACATACAGACCTACCTCGAGAGAGATGTTCGATCGCTCCGGCAAGTAGGGGACCTGACCCAGTTTCAGGTCTTCTTGCGGGCGCTGGCGGCGCGCAGCGCCCAACTGTTGAGCCTCTCGGAGCTGGCGCGAGATCTCGGGGTCGCCGTCAACACAGTGAAAGCCTGGAGCTCGATCCTGGAGGCGACCTATCAAGTCATCTTGCTTCGACCCTACTTCGTGAATGTAGGGAAGCGGCTGGTGAAGTCCCCGAAGATCTATTTCTCAGACGTGGGGACGCTCTGTCACCTGGTAGGGCTGCGGCAGGCGGAGCACGCGATGGCGGGGCCGATGGCGGGGGCGATTCTGGAGACGGCTGTGGTCGCCGAGGTCTATCGGACCCTGATTCATCGGGGGGAGGAGCCGAAGATCTACTTCTGGAGGACC
>JBGOUJ010000459.1:0-6313 GCA_041477005.1 Terriglobia bacterium
GAAGATCCCGTTGACCATCGCGCCGGCGGCGGCGAAACCCTGCATCGCCGCGCGCCAGGTGCGGCCCCCGTCGGCGGAGACCCAAAGGTGCCCGTCGCTGGTGCCGGCGTAGTAATTCGGCTGCGTTTCACTACCGGCGGCAAAGGCACTGATGAAATGTAGGGCGGGATTCGTGCAGGCGGCCGCCGCGCACGCGGTCAGATCGGGCGAGGCCGGCGCGCCGTTCAGCCACACGCGATAGGAAAGCGTCCAACCGGGCGTCGTTTCGAGCGGCCAGGGGGCGCGGCGCACTTGATCGCCGGGCGGCAGCGCAGCGAGCGCTTGCAGCCAGCGCTCGGCTCGATCGTCGCGCACCGGCTGCCACCAGCCCGAGGGGTCCGATTCGGCCGGCCCGATGCCGCGCAGAAAAACGCGAGGCCCCGCCGTTCCGGAGACCTGGGAGATCTTGATCTCGGGAAGATTGGGCAGATGGCGGTTCAGATCGCTCCAGGAAAGCCCGGCATCCACTGAGCGCCAGAGACCCCGGGAGTTGGCGACGATGATCAGGCTCGGATCGAGCGGCGAGAAGGCGATCGCTCGCTGGCCGCCGCCGATCACCGAACCGGCCCCATCCGCCGTGAGGTTCACCCAGGAGCGTCCCTGGTCGGTCGAGCGATAGAGATCCCGGCCCAGAGCGAAGGCGTAGCGCGAGTCATAGGGGTGCTGATAGAGGGCGGCGTTCGGATCCTCCAGCGGGGCGGAAAGACCAGCCGCTGGGGCGGCCGCCATTTGGCGTAACAACTGCGTGGCTGCATCCGGGCCGGCTTTCAATCGGTTCCAGGTTTCACCCAGGTTGGGAGTTTCCCAGAGCTCGCCGCGGCCGGTCAGCGCCAGCAGCCTGGAGCCGTCCGGGGCGAAGACCGCATGCACGATCGGCGCGCCGGCCGGTCCGGCCAATTGCAGATCCACGGCCAGAGCACCGGCGGATTGCCAAGCCAGCTCGCGCACCGGGGGATCCACGGCGGCGGGCTGCCCTAATAGGGCCGCTGCCCACAACACCATTAGAATGGGTAACGCTGCCGCGCTGCGCTTCACGTTGATTCCGGCCAAACGGGGCGCTCACCCCCACCAAAAAACGCTTGCATCCCGGCGCCCAAATGCGCTAGCCTCAGGGGGCGGGGATGAGTGTCACTGGGTCGTTTCGACACAGCCACACGACGCTACAACCAAGATGATAACGCAAAAGGGTCCCTGAAATCGATAGGAAGACTCGGTTTTTCAATGTTTCGGCAACGCGGCGCAGAACGGTGAGGCAATTGCTGAGCAACTTATATGCTCGTGTCGGGTCCGCATCATAGGTACGCGGCTTGGCTAGGACTGGTAGCTCTAGGCCTGTTCCTTATGCCCCTGCCACTGGGCTCGGCAGATGCCCTTACGGCCGCTAAGGTAATCACCGCAGACGGGCAAGTTTCGGTGCTGCGCAGCGGCGAGCGCTGGGCGCTTTTTGCGGGTAACCCGGTGAAGGTTGGCGAGACGATCGTGACCGGGCACGACGGTATGGCCCAGCTCGAGATTTCCGACGGCAGCTCGTTCGAGATCTATCCGGATTCCCAGGTGGTGTTTCGGGCCAATCCAGGAAACCTCCGGGAGCTGGTGGAGGTCTTCCTGGGCAAGATCAAAGTGCACATTCAGACCTTCGGCGGCCGCCCCAATCCCTACAAGGTCCATTCTCCAACGGCGGTGATTTCGGTGCGCGGCACGATCTTTGAAGTGGCGGTGGACTCCGAGAACATCACCTGGGTCGGCGTGGACGAAGGGTTGGTGGTGGTGGAGCACCGGCTGCTGCCCGGCAAGGCGGTGCCGCTCCAGCCCGGCGAGAGCCTGCGAATCTTCCCCAACGCTTCGCTGGCCAGCGCGGGCATCAACAAGGCTGGTGTCGTGGGCAAAGCGGCCGACGCGGCTCGTGAAGCGCTCTATGTGCTCCGAACCGTTGGTGGCCGGGGCGCCGGCGGCAAGGGGCCGACGACGACCCCCACTCCCACGCCGACTCCGGCGCCGATCCCGACCGACAAGGGCGCTCCGCCGCCGCCCCCGCCGCCACCCTCCGGCAATCCATAGAACGCGCGCGAAGAGGGAGCGATGGCGCGTGAAGAGCAACCCGACTTTTATCCTTACCTTGATCTGAAGCGGGCGCGGCTTTGCCTGGACTGTGAAATGCTTTTTGAAGGCCCGCGCTGCCCGGCGTGTGCCAGCGAGAGCTATGTTCCGGTCACGCGCTGGATCCGGCCCACGGACCGTCGCGCCGTGGAGCAACCCACGCCCCCCGCCCCGCCGCCGGCCAAGTCGCGAGGGCTGTTAAGAAAGTCAATTTACGTCGGGATCGGCGCCTTTGGGTTGTGGAAGATGCTGTTCACGCCCGCGCGGCCCCGTCCACGCAAGCCCCCGCTCAACTAATAGGGTTCCATTCGGCTACTTCGTCTTCGGCCGCGATGCTCTCGTCCACCTGTCCCGGATTCAGCGCCCGTTGAGCCTTTTCAACCTTCCGCTGGGCGCGCCGCTCGACCTTCTTGCGTGCTTTGTCCTGCCGGGCCAGCTCCTTTTGCCGTTTTTGAAACGTCGTTCTCTGTTTATTTGGCATGGGGAAGCCTCTCCTGCAGCCGTGCCGCGGCGGCTACCAGCGTGGCTCGCGTGGACCACGGCCCGAACCGCGACCGCGGCCGCCCTTGCCGCCGCGTCTGTCGCCAAAACCGCCGCCGGGCGAAAATCCACCCCGCTCCACCTTGGGGCGCGCCTCGTTGACGTTGATCGACCGGCCCTGGAAGTCTTTTCCGTTGAGCGCTGCGATCGCCTTCTGGCCGTCCTCGGAGGACATTTCCACGAAAGCGAAGCCGCGGGGCTTGCCCGTCTCGCGGTCGGTGATTATTTGAATAGTTTGCACTTCTCCAAATGGTTCGAAGAGCGCGGTCAGATCGCCATCCATGGCGTTGAAAGGCAGGTTGCCTACGAAGATTCTCAAGGTACTCTCTCCAAGTTTTGCCGCGATGCCGGCCTCCCACCAGGGATAAGCCGAGATCCGGGGCTATCGAACGAACACAGTCCTGACGTCCGGGAAGGGATCTCTCGCAACCGTCGCACCGTGGTCAAACGGGCAGAGCTAAAAACTGACGCTTTGTCCGCCAACCATGATAGCACAACGATAGGAAACCTCACCGCAAGCGCGGGTCGGTGAGAATCGCCAGGATAAAGGTCTGGCCCTGCAAGGCTGGGGATGACTCCACGGTCCCTTCGGCCAGGCGTTGGAGGATCTTCTGGAAGAAAGTGCGGGGAACCGATTGGCTCCCGCTGCTGACCACGACGTAAGTCTTTTGGAAACGGTAGGTGAACGAGATTCCCTTGGTGGTCTGGAACGAGGAGCCTTCCAACTGAGCGACCTTCTGCCATACTAAGTCGAAGGCGAAACCACCCATCCTCCAGATCTTAGCAAATGGCAGAGTGTCGCCCCAGATTTGCCTCCCGCACCGGCTGGGACCTGGAGCCGAACCGGCTGGCGGCGCTCGTGGAGAGCCGCCGCCGGGCCGGGCTGCCGATCCTCGACCTCACGGAATCGAACCCCACGAGTTGCGGGTTCGAGTACGACCGGGAGGCGATCCTGGCGGCCTGGAGCGATCCGCGGGCGCTCCATTACGAGCCGCAGCCCCGAGGCCTGCCGGCGGCGCGTGAGGCCGTGGCGGAGTACTACGCGGCGCGCGGCGTCGAGGTGCGGCCGGAGCAGGTTCTGCTGACCTCGGGATCGAGTGAGGCCTACGCCCACCTTTTCCGCCTCCTCGCCGACCCCGGCGACAACGTGCTCGTCCCTCACCCGGGCTATCCGCTGCTTGAGTTCCTGTCGCGGCTGAACGATGTGGAGCTGGCCGCCTACCGGCTGGAATACCACCGGGGCTGGGAGATCGATTTCGACAGCCTGGAGGCCACCGCCGGCCCGCGGACGCGGGCGGTCATCGTGGTCCACCCGAATAACCCGACCGGCTCACTCGTGAAGCCCCAGGAACGGGAGAGGGTCGCCGAGTTCTGCGCCCGCCGCAACCTGGCCCTGATCGCTGACGAGGTTTTCCTGGACTACTGCCTGCCGGGCCCAGAGGGCGCCCCAGGTCGCGCATCAGCCGACACCCCGCTGGTCATGCCAACGGGTATCGCACCGAGCACCCCCGCCGATTGCTCACCGAGCACACAGGCGGGTATGCCGCGGAGCGCGCCAGCGGGCATCCCACCAAGCACACCGGCGGGCACGCCACCGCGCGCACCAGCGGACACCCCGCGGGACACGTCAGCGAAGACGCCCGGCGGCGCCGCAGCTCCGCCGTCCGGCAGCTTTGCGGCGGCCGGCGCCACGCTCGCGTTCACGCTGAACGGCCTTTCCAAGACCGCCGCGCTGCCGCAAGCGAAGCTCGGCTGGATCGTCGCGGGCGGGCCGCCGGCGGCGGTGGATCAGGCGGGCGCGCGCCTCGAAGTGATTGCTGATTCTTACCTAGCGGTCAGTACGGCGGTGCAGTGGGCCCTGCCCGGCCTGTTGGCTTGCCGCCACGGCATCCAGCGGCAGATCCTGGGGAGGGTCACCGAAAACCTCCAGCGGCTGGACCAGCGGCTCGCGGGACAATCGTTGTGCAGGCGCCTCGAAGTGGAAGCCGGCTGGTCGGTCGTGCTGCGAGTCCCCAGCGTCCGCACCGATGAAGAGTGGGCACTCGAGCTGCTGGAACAGGATGGCGTCCTGGTGCATCCCGGGCATTTTTTTGACTTTGCCGGGGAAGGCTACCTGGTGGCGAGCCTGCTCCCGCCGGCGGCCCTTTTCGAGGAGGCAATGGCGAGGCTGGTAGCGCGCATCGGGCAAGTGGTAGGATTGCGGCCAGCACGATGATCGGCCGGACGCTGGGCCATTACCGGATCGGCGTATCGGATCCAAGGTGGCCTATCGGAAGATGGAAAACGGGAAGAGCGCCATCTACGTAGCGCCCGCGGTGGGAGGAGTTCCGGAAAAGGCCTGCGAGGATTGCCTGGCGCCTTACTCGTTTTCCTCCAATGGAGGGAAGATACTGTATTGGCCCAACGCGCCCGGCCCCGCCGGCATCGCTTTGCTGGACCTCGCCTCCGGGCAGAAAACCGACATCGTGAGACGCGCCGGCTACGGGATCTATCGGTCCCGCTTCTCTTCCGATGACCGCTGGATCACCTTTCACGGCCGCAACCGGCCCGACCGCTCGGCCGTGTTCGTCGTCCCGTTTCGAGGGGCAGCCGCGATCCCGGAGCGGGACTGGATCGCCGTTACCGACGGCGAGTCGTACGACATCGCTCCTTACTGGTCGCCCGACGGAGGCGTCCTATACTTCCTTTCCGAGCGCGACGGCTTTCGCTGTGTCTGGGCGCAGCGGCTCAATCCGGCCACGAAGCGGCCCGAGGGGCCGCCGCTCGCCATGCAGCACTTCCATACCGCCACGCGGTCGATGGTCCACCTCACCACCAACTGGCTGGGTCTTTCCGCCAGCCGCGACAAGCTGGTGTTCAACCTCGGAGAGGTCAGCGGAAACATCTGGATGGCAAAGCCGGAAGGAGCCGGCAGGCGTACGGGTGGGCCGTGAAGACGGAAGTGTTCGTCAAGCGCAGCCGCCTGGAAGCGCCGGCCGAGGAGGTGTTCCGGTGGCACGCCGCCCCGGGCGCGTTGGAGCGGCTCACGCCGCCATGGGAGCGCGTGCAGGTTCTGGAGCGGACCGGCGGCATCGAAAACGGCGGCCGGGTGGTGTTGCGGATGGGCTTCGGCCCGCTCGCCGTGCGCTGGGTGGCCGAGCATTCTTACTACATAGAGGGCCGGCAGTTCCGCGACGTGCAGGTGGCCGGCCCGTTCGCCCGCTGGGAGCACACGCACCGGGTCGAGCCCGACGGCCCCTCGGCCTGCTGGCTGGAGGACCACATCGAGTACGCCTTGCCATTCGGGCTGCTGGGCCGGTGGCTCGCGGGGGCGCTGGTCCGCCGGAGGCTCGAGCGGCTGTTCGACTACAGGCATAACGCGACGGCGGCTGCGCTGGGGGCGGGGTAGGCTAAGTGGATGATTTCATAAGTACGCTAACGTATTCTGCGCTTGCAAGCATGCCCCTCCCGTGGTGTGGCAGGTCTGCACCTACCCAGCGGAGAACCTCGCGAGCGACGACCTGACTTCCGCTGCGGGCGACCTTACTGTAAGAACAAGAAATCTCTGCGCCTCTGCGACTCTGGAGTGCCAGGATAAGCCTGGCGAATCTTGTGAACTGAAAGGAGTTCACCATGTGAATTGCCTGTTCGACATGTA